>JAMXAU010000031.1 GCA_024281365.1 Nitrospira sp. | reverse complement strand
CGCGGCCGGACAGTCAAAAGACAGGGAGGAAGCCCCTGCTCCTCAAGCACCTGCCCTCCGACCACGGTCTCGCCTACGACTAGAAACTGGATCTTGACCCGTCTCGTCTGGTCGAAAAACTTTCCACTTGCCACCGCCGTGACTTCATGCTCGCCATTGGTGTTTGTCACGTCACGTTCAATCCTAACGTGATAATAATCAAACCCGTCGAACAGCTTATTGAAGGCCTGCGCACGCAGGAGTGTGACCAACGGCGCGTCTTCAGCGTAAGATTGACTTGCAGGGCACAAGAACATCATCACAATGAGTGCGATGAACAACGGCATCGTTGACTCCTTCTTGAGTAGCTCGTTCCCGGAATGGCCTTAGCTCTCGTCGATACGTTGAGAGCTCTGAGTGTCCATTGTGTCGGAAAAACCTGGCTCGTTGGCCGAACTATCTCGCCACCCGCTTCTCAAAATATTCATCGTAGCGAAGGACGAAATCTTTCATGGCCAACGGTGCGTGACAGCCTCGGCACTTACTGAAGTCTTCCGCCAAGGCTTTTCCGTCCGGGCCGTAAGCCGCAAAAACCCAATTGCCGGTCCTGAGGTTCTCGGGTACCTCTTGCCCCCAGCCCTCGCCTTTTTCCATGACAAAGATCTTGGCAAGATCACCCTTCACCAATTTGCCGTCTGGCCCTGTCACCGGGGTTTCCCCATCCAGCTTGGCCTTATACAGCTCCATCACCATCACCGTCCGGTTTGGAAACGGTTGCCCCGCTTTCGTTGCGGCGCCCACGGCATTAATGAATAGCTCCCGAACTTGCTTGATGTCCGGTCGCTGAACCTCGGACAGGAACTTCGGCCCAGTCTGATAACCGACCGGCAATGCGGGCTCTCCATCTTTCAACTTTGTTGGGGCAGAGGCAGTCTCCGACGACCCTATTTCAGCACAACCCCATATCGCAACGGCACAGAGTGCCTGGCTCCAATACTTGATTCTCATCGACACCCCTTTCTGTGAGATGCTTCTTATACAGCACGAAATTTATACCGAGTGAATATTCGGCCGTCTACCAATCGGTGCCGCCAGAATCCCCTGTTGCTACAGATTTGTCATTCAAAACGACTAAAGCTCACGGTTTCACCCGATTGTCCTCGTTTGATGCGTACCGGGAGAAGTCATTGGTTTATACTACGTTCACTGATGATGACTGAGGCACACACATGCGCCCCCTTATCTCGATGATTGACGGAGTGCCAGCGGATCAACCGGCAAGGCCTAAGCCGTTGATCCACTCGTTTCTCTTTGTCCTTGGGTTCTCGATCGTCTTTGTCGCTCTGGGCACGGCGGTGAGTGGGATCGGTCAATTGGTCTTTGACCTTCGCGATCCTCTGGCCAGAATCGGTGGGATCATTGTGATTGTCTTCGGGCTGGCGACGATGGGTTTGTTCGACGCACTGTCGAGATGGTTAGCCCGCCTGGAAGATTCCGTCGCTGACAGAGTGAGAGGCTGGTGGCTCCCGCTGGTCGGATGGATGAAGAATGGAATTGATCTCTTCCGACGTTGTTTTTATCGCGACACGAGAACCGAACTGAGCGGTCCGACCGGCAGCGGGTATCTGCCGTCTTTCCTCATGGGTATCTTCTTCTCGGCTGGATGGACGCCCTGCATCGGCCCGACCTTGGGCGCTATTCTGGCACTGGGCTACAACAGCGCGACCATCGGTCACAGTGTCTTGCTGCTGGCTGCCTATTCATTGGGATTGGGAATTCCGTTCGTACTCTTTGCACTTGCGCTGGATCGTGCAAGCGGCCTCCTAGTCTCGCTCACTCGCCATATCCGAACCATTCAACTGATCAACGGCACGCTGCTCGTTCTGATCGGCTTTGCACTCTTGACCAAACAACTGGCGGTCATCGCCAGATGGGCACAAGAGAATAATTTCTATCTCGAGGCAGGCGTCCTAGGTGGTGACACTCCCACATTTCTCATCGCGGCCCTGGCCGGGCTGCTGTCTTTTCTGTCGCCTTGCGTTTTGCCCCTGGTGCCAGCCTATGTCTTTTACCTCACCGGCCACACGTTTTCGAGGACCGCAGTCAAAGGTCCTAGCCAGCATGATTCCTGACGCTTCGTGCTGAATCCTCCTGGAATGTATATCTCGTGAAGCGTCATGGCCCACAGTTTCACCTCGCATATTTCGAGTTTCAGGTTATCCGAACACGTGAGACCTTAAACGTGAAACCTGGAACCTGAAACTTCCTCTGAATTGTCGTGCGTGAAGCCTGACGCGTATTGCGTTCCGGACTCAGACGCTTCACCGTGCGACCGTTTGACCAATTTACGGCCCTGAGTAACATCGATGGGCAGGCTCACAGCCCTGAGTCCTATCGAAGGGTGAACGACGAATGGTGTCCAGCGGTGTATCGGACGTTGCCGTAGAAACGGTGAGGAATAACGTGGGCTACGGCTTCGCATGGCGGTTTAAATACCGCGTGATGGCCTCACGATCTTGTCCGCTCAGAGGGTGAATCCCTTTTTCGCGCATGAGGCCTTCCATCCTGGCTAACTCCTCTTGCCATTCCACCATGGTCCGGAACCGTGGATCCGGCACACCATGCGTGATGCCATGGCCTCCAAACGGCTTACCGTGGCAGGCCCCACATCGCTGTGCGAACACTCTTCCGTCGGCGGTATCCAGTTCAGGAATGTCGGTCAACACCGCTCCACATCCTCCCATCCAGCAGATCACCGCGATGCACAAAGATAGGCCACCGGTCGTGCTGGTGGGTGTTGCGATTCGCCGGCCGAATCCCTTCATGTGGCGACCTCCTTCCCCCCAAATCGTCTCACGGTTGAGCAATCAAGAGTTTGCTACTTGAGCCCGCGAGTTCGAATGGCCGAGGCCCTCGTTGCGATCAATCCTGCCTGCAACGGCTGTCCGAAGTCGTGAAGGAGTGCCGCATACTGATCGAGTAACCTGGCCACGATGGGATGACTTCGTCCCAGAGTTTGTTGCTGAATCACAAGCGCCCGTTCGTACCGCAACCTTGCTTCATCCAGTAGCCCCCGCTCGTGCGCGAGCATCGCCCAGTTGCCAAGGATGCTGCCCATCAGTCTTTCAGACGGTTCTTCTGAGCCCTCATTGCTGGCAATCGCTTGGCGATATTGTTGATCCGCAAGTTCATGGAGCCCTTCTGCATGGTAGAGATTAGCCAAATTGTTCAGGCAAACGGCAACCGCGGGATGCGCATCTCCCAGGTGCGCTCGACGAATGGCAAGCGCCCGCTGATAGAGCGGTTCGGCAAATACATACAATTCCTTCTCCTTATAGAGCGAGGCGAGATTGTTCAAGATCGGCGCAACATCGGCTGAGGTTGTTCCGTCCTGCCGCTCCAGCAAAGCCAGTGCCAGATGAAACCTGGCTTCTGCTTGAACGAGCCGTCCCTCTGTCCGGTAGAGAAGTCCCAATCCGTTGTGTGCGAGTGCCAACTGCGGATGGCCGGATCCTAGCACTCGTTCTCCTATTGCCAGAGCCCGTAGATAATAGGCCTCGGCCTGCTCAAATTCCTCTTCCTGCTGATAGATTTCCGCCAGATTGTGTAGGGCGGTCGCCACATCGGCATGTTCAGTACCGACTGCTTGCTCCCAGAGGGCTAAGGCCCGCTCATAGTACGACTTCGCCTTGGCATACTGTCCCTGTTCGTGAAACACCAATCCTAGATTATTGAACGTCGCAGCAAGGCGCGTATCAGCAGTATCGAATTGCTCTGCCTCACGGCCTGCCTCCAGAAAGACCCGTTCCGCTTCTCGGTATCTGGCTTGTTCACGTGCCAGAGTTCCTTCGTCCGTCAACTGCTGCCATCGATCAGCCGATGCCGCCTCGACTGGGATCGATAGGAAGAGAGTTGACAACAGCCACACAAGAAGAAGCGAGGTCCGTAACACCCATACACGCAGACTCGATGTCGTCAGCATGACTTGATCCGCCATCATAGGGCGCCCTCCATATGCATCAACACTGAGTAATTTGGACCGACTTCACCAGGTCGGCGTCGCTTGATTGTCGCTGGCAGCAAGCCCCGCATAGTACACCATGACCTGTTTTGGATTTCGTCCAACCGGAATGGTGGTTCTCACCGTGTTAGTGGCGGCATCGATCAACGAGACGGACCCATCGGTGCCCTGCAGAGCATTCGTTACCACGATACCTTTTGCTGATCCAACTCCCTTCGCCCCGGTCACCCACACATCTAATCCATGTACACCAAGCGGGCCAACTGCCGGCAGGTCCACCTCAGCCAACAATCTAAAGGGGAAAGGAAGGGTGGTGGTGTCGAACACCATCAGCTTATCGTTCTTCACGGTGTCGGCCTGTTGCGCCGTCAGACCGATCGTGGAATTCGATAGAGTTAGATAAAGCCTTGTTCCATCCGGCGTGAACCGAAACTGTGAAGGCCAGGCATGATCGACCAATGCCCCCGGCCAACGTGAGAGTCGACTTGGTCAAATCAATGAATCCCAATTTCCCCATGACTTTGGTCGGATCGGACGAAAGATCGACACCGAATAAAATGAGGTATCGCCCGTTCGGAGTCATTGCCGCAGATTGAAACGCCCCCGTTTCGACCCTTCTGCCCGGCACGAGGGGAAAGGCATCAGGATCAATCTCCACGACCGACTGGTAGCCCGAGAGATAGCTGTAGATCTTTCCGGTCGCCTGTGACCAGTAGATGCCGATTGGGGCTGCATGATTCGGCGTTGTGGGACTCACGTCACAAGCTGGAAAACCCTTGGATTGCTCTTCCGTTGAGTCGCACAGATCGATCACGGAAGGCGCAAACTCACTCCAGCGCACCTCTCCGTTTGAAGGATCTGCCAGGAGCGGGCTAATGATTCCCGTAGTTTGGCTGGTCACAAAACGCAACTTCTTTACGATCCGGCGCAGTGGCAGTCGGCAAGGCAAAGGCAACCTCATGTCGCCCCACACCGGATAAGCAGACCGTGGTCGTCACACGTGGCTTCTCCCACCCGCGCTCAGGTGTGAATTGTGCAGGACGGTGACAGACCCCCATGCGGGCATCCTCTAATGGTGTCGAGACCTGTGACCGGGTCACCCTCGTTCATCGTCAAGAGCACCTCTTTATCAAGGGCATCCCGATAGATGCGGGTCGGCCTGAGCCCTAGCCTGACCGGCCCATTCACGTCTAGGAATTCTTCAAGAATCGGCTGGAGTGCGCCAATCGGGTCGATCGCCGCCACTTTGTTCGTTTCCGTGTTCGTGGCGAACACCCATTCACCCAGCGAGAAGGCCACTCCGCCGATGGCACCCGACTGCGGTGGGCCGAGCGGAATCGTGCTGATCACAGGCGCCTGACTCCCATCCAATCGAATGGTCGTGAGGGTTGCATCGTTCTGATTGGCAACAAATGCCATGGGAGTTGAAAGCGGCGTGTTTGGGGCCTGGTCACTGTCCCAGCTGCGGAGCATGCGCTGAGCAGAATAACGACAGGAAGGATTGCGTATCTTCGCCACCACGTGAGTCGATCTTGGGCTCGGTTGGTAGAGATCATAGTTGCCATGATGTGTTGCCTCACAGCGCATTCTCTGCGGTTGTTCGTCACTGCTTAAAAAGGGAAGGGGTCGCGAAGTGTTTCGTGAATCCTCCCAGAAAACTGACCTCTTGCTGAAGATTCCCGTTGAATTCGCGATAGATGGGAATTTGGGCGATGAAATAGACTTGCCCGTAGTCGAAAAGGTTCACCACTATGCCAGGTGAGAATGCCACTAGTGTGTGGTTTGTCGTAGGCACGGATCGGCCAATGATGTTTCCGTCGAGCAAGACTGCTCGATTGAACGGAGCCGGCCTGAACTCGTACAACGCTGACTCAAGGTTGTCCCTATCCTTATGACGGAAATTGATTTGGGTCGTGAGCGTCAGCCAGGGAAAGGTGACGATTCAAGCCCGCATTAATCGTAAACTCCTGACCGAACCGGTATCCGTCCGAATTGCGGGCCGTATACCGATAATTGCCGGAGAAAACTGGTTCAAGCGGTGAGGCAGGAGCTCGTAGGTTTGATAAAAGCCGGGTTGAATACCGAACGCTCCGCGTCCGACCTGTAAGGTCGATTCAACCAGCTGATTGTCCGTGGCATAATTGCCGTAATCTCCCGTCGGGAAAAAGACGCCCATTTCAATATCAACATACTGCGCAACGTCGGCAGCATGTTGTATTTCACTTTAGCCAGTACGTCTCCGATCCCGCGATCGGAGTTATTCGACACGGCAGCGGTCCCGATCTGGCCCACTGCATCCACAAATTTGTAAGGAATGAGGACTTCGAGACCAACCCGTTCGGTCAGGCCGTAATTGAGATCTAACGCCGCCGTTTTGACTAATGTACTGAGCTGACTCACCTTACTATTAGCTAGGATGAGCTGTTTGAGCTGTGAATTGGCAAACGGAATGGTATCGACTCCTGTGGAGGGAATCCCATTCGGAGTATAGGTATAATTGAAATTGACCGTCAGCACCCCGGCTGGTGAAATCGCTTGCTGCGAACCGATCACCACAAAGCAGCTGACCGATCCACACGATGCCTCAGCAGAGGAAGACATCCCCCACAGGCTCAGCAAGGCGAGGAACAGGTATGACAGGGCATGACGCATGGCGTGAGCCCCTGAATCAGACTGCCGCAGCCTGTCGCAACCGACCTGTTTCACGGACTAGAGATCGTGCGTTCACCCCGCGCGACTTGAGTGGACCTTGCTTGGGTGACAGATCGATATTCTCGACCTGGATTGCTCCGACACAATGAAGGTCGATCAAGGCGGCCACAGTATGGCTGAAAATTCTCAAGCTGCCGGCACCCAAGCGTGTGCCGCCCAGCCGACCGGCTTCAACCCACCGATACACCGTCCAGCGGCTCACATTGAGAATCTTTGCGGCTTCGTCTACGCGGAGTAACTGCTTTTTTTGCAACGTGCCGATGACATCCATGATAAATCCTCCATAACTTTCCTGAACGTTACTGCACTACGATGAAACAATGGCTCAAGTTCCTCATCCCGCTCGTCACGCATGTGTAAATGGCGGGGTGAAGGCCGAGGAAGAAGCACCTTCCCCCGCACTCGTCCGAGCCAACGGCTGCTTGACTCAGACAGAACTGTCATGTGCCAGAATGTAAAGGAACCGAGGATAAGCATCAGCCAACGGTATTAACGAGAGCGCGTCATACCGTCACGATCCTTACCCACGCGAGAGAAGAGCAGCAACTGGAGGCGCACGAGGATGAAGTACGGTGGAGGCGGAAGAAATTCGATATACATCGGGAGGCAAAACCTGGGTCTCAACGACCAGCCAGGCGACCGCCATTGAGGGTTCGGTTACAGTGACGATATCCGATGTCGCTTGGCAAGCCCAGGCGCAGAACGCGTTTTGAGGAGATGAACTCTTCTCGCTGTGGTGGTGATGCGCCTGGGTTCGGTCGGCATGAGCCAGCGCACAGCCCGCACTCAATACGACAAGCGCGGCATAAATGAGCACCGTACAGCCGACAATGACAAGACCAGATAAAGTCGAACTAAAGCGTTTCACGTCTTAGGCCTCTGCAAGCCGTTCTAACTAGACCATTCAGCCCTACTAATACTAGGAGCTCTTGTACATGAGCTATCAGAAACTGTCTACCTATGCATGCTCATGGATGCTCATGGATGCTACACTTTTGACATCGCAGCGCCTAGTACTGAAACAAGCCATCCCGAACCACAACAGACTATGAAGCCCCCCATTGCGCTATAACCTGCCTTCTAACGGCAGCCGATAAGGTTTATGTCAATAATCATTTCATGAAATAAAGGGCGGGGCCAAGGTGGAGGCAGCCAACCTTCGCCCCGCGCTTGGTCCGAGCCGGAGGGTCACCTGCTCGGACAGTTCATCGTTCTCGCTCCCACTCGTGCAACCTGGCCACGCGGTCACAGCACCTCGGAGCAAACGCAGCACGCACCGGCTATGGCTGCAGGACCGCCGCGTGCCATTGAGCGTCACCCCTTACCGTGCTTCCCCGGGATAAAGGGGCGGGGCCATGGAGGTGGAGCCGGAGGGTCACCTGCTCGGACAGTTCAAAACCTGCCACGCACGCACCTCGGGAGCAAACGCAGCACGCACCGGCTATGGCTGCAGGACCGCAGCGTGCCATTGAGCGTCACCCCTTACCGTGCTTCCCCTTGGGATAAAGGGCGGGGCCAAGGTGGAGGCAGCCAACCTTCGCCCCGCGCTTGGTCCGAGCCGGAGGGTCACCTGCTCGGACAGTTCATCGTTCTCGCTCCCACTCGTGCAACCTGGCCACGCGGTCACAGCACCCCGGAGCAAACGCAGCACGCACCGGCTATGGCTGCAGGACCGCAGCGTGCCATTGAGCGTCACCCCTTACCGTGCTTCCCCTTGGGATAAAGGGCGGGGCCAAGGTGGAGGCAGCCAACCTTCGCCCCGCGCTTGGTCCGAGCCGGGGGGCCACCTGCTCGGACAGTTCTCGTTCTCGCTCCCACTCGTGCAACCTGGCCACGCGGTCACAGCACCTCGGAGCAAACGCAGCACGCACCGGCTATGGCTGCAGGACCGCAGCGTCGCAGCACCTGCGCTTTGGTCCGAGCCGAGGGTCACCTGCTGGGACCATCGTTCTCGCTCCCACTCGCTATGGCTGCAGGACCGCAGCGTGCCATTGAGCGTCACCCCTTACCGTGCTTCCCCTTGGGATAAAGGGCGGGGCCAAGGTGGAGGCAGCCAACCTTCGCCCCGCGCTTGGTCCGAGCCGGAGGGTCACCTGCTCGGACAGTTCACACAGACAGTTTTTGTGAAATAGACGCAATCAGGCCGTATTCGTACCAGCGCACGACAGCACGACTATGCGGTACGGATCAACCAAGCCTGACGAAGGAAATCGAAGGAGGCGCTCGGGAATGGATCGCGGAAGCATATGTGGAGAAAACAAGCTCGCTGGAAGTAAATTCGGCTGGCTCACTATCCAGGTCCCTGACCGCCAGTGGCGGACCAGCTTCAGCAACAGTGTCCGCCGTAGCCTGACAAGCCCAGGCGCAGAACTGGTCCGCCGCAGAGGTGTCTCCGTCAGCGTGATGGTGATGGTGAGTGGGGCTTATATCACCATGAACCAGATTGCAACTACTGCCCAGGACAAGGAGCACAGCATACAGCAGAACTGCACCGCCGGCGATTGAAAGATGAAGCAATGAGTGGCGCGAGCGATTCACGTGCATTCTGGTCCCTATCAATAATTTCGCACTATACATGAGTGCCCAGGATTTGTCTGCTACAGTTGCTCACTACTGCACCACATTCTTTGATCATTTGATTTGTTCAACCGAACTCTTCGTTGCACTAGCCTCATCCCATACATATTAGTTTGCCAAACTATAGACAATCGGAAGACTCACGACAATTTGCGGCTTTCCGATCGCATGTTTCATGTGCAGTGGACAGGCAAGCTTGACCGCTTCGATGGCGGCCGCATCAAGCGCACTGTATCCGGAGCTCTTCTGAACAACTACATCAGCTAACTGTCCATCGGATCGGATGACGGCCTTCAGGATCACTTTTCCCTCTTGGCCATTCAGACGCGCTATGCTTGGATAGCGTTTCAGTTCCGCCACCCGTCGCCACAGTGACTCGGCCAACCATCGGTTGTCTGCTTTCGTTTCAGCCCCAGGCGTCCCAACAGCATCCACCGCCCTCTGCTGTGTGAGTGGAGCTTCAGCGGACAACGAAGGAGCCGTTGTCATGGCTGCCGGTTCCTGTTGGACCGGTTGAGCCTCTACCGGATCGGGCGACGCAGCCACAGCAACCGGTTCAGGCACCGTGGTTTCTGCAACCGGCTCAGTCTTCGGCTCAGCCACCTCGACGACCCGCTGTTCAACTGGTTCTTCACGCACCTGAGGGGTTTCAATGTGCTGCTCAACCGACCAGGCGGTTTGATTGTTTCTCCGGCAGTGAGACCACCTGGGAGACTTCCGTCACTCGTTTCAGACGTGATTGTGGCACAGACTTCGGCATCGGCTGCGGGGGTGCCGTCACGGATTCGACCGGCTCGGACGGTACGGAAGATTTCGCTGCTTCAACGAGCGCGACATCCCACTGAAACAGGTCCTGCTGCAAGATTGGTTTGACCTGTGTTGCAAAGGCAAGCGCCACACCTATGACGGCCCCATGCAGAGTCAAGGAAATCGCCCATGCGGGAAGAAAAAACCGCTTGGTATTTATCGATGTTACTTCGTCTACTGACAAGCTACGCTCCACATCACTCGTTCGAATTGAAGTGCGGGGCGAAGGCCAAGGGAGGTGCACCCCCACCCCGCGCTGGTCCGAGCCGGAGGCAGCCGGCTCGAACAAAGTACCATGCTCAGATCGACTGATCGCTCGTGTAACAACCGATAGGTGACCCATCGGAGTGCATGGCAACTCCGATGGATTTCCCTATATCACGACTGAGCTAGTTGCTCGCCTGGTTGCCGGCTGCGGCCGCACCAGAATCGAATACCATCACCCCTCCCGGATTTGTCCCGACAGGGACCGTCTGCTTTTCCTGATTATCGGTCGCATTGATGATCGTCGGTGAGTTTGCCGGCGCTGCATCCGACACCGCCCAGATACTTCGCTTCACCGGCTCCTTCAGCCAAGATATCGAAGCCGTGCCCACCAGTCGACACCAACGGAATCTCCCTCAACAGAGTGAGTGCTGGAGGCGCCACAGTGGTCCAATCAAACGCAAACAACCGGTCTTTCTTTGTGGCCGTTGCTCCATTCCCGGCTGAGAATGTAGAATCGCCCGGAGTTCGGCGCAAACTTGAACGCGCCCGGCGAGGTTCCATTCAGTTCCGGAATCGTCAAATAAGCGATAGCCGGTATCGCGGCGCTAAGATCGATGACTCCCAGCTTGGTTGCCTGAGGAGCCGTGGTTTCGCCGCGCAAAAGCAAATACTTGCCGTCAGGAGAAATCCCATACGATGTATAAGAAGTTCCAGCGAGGTCAAACGTCTTTGTAATGGCCAATGTTGCCGGGTCGATCTCTGCGATCTCACCATACCCTTCTTGAATGCTATAAACCTTCTTGGTCAGCGTAGACCAGCGGATGCCGTGCGGAGCTGAGGCATTGGGCGTAAACGCCGTCGTAATGGGCGTTGCGGATTCGTCATTGCAAGGCGTGGTTTCCTTGGCTGACTTACAGAGGTCGACACGAGCAATCAGCTTCCGATAGTTCACAGAGGTTTCATTGCTGTTGAGAACGGCAATTTCTCCGGCCGTTTCACTGGAGACAAAGACTCGCTTATTCTCCGCGAAGGCTGCGACTTTATGTCCATCAGCCAAAAGACAAGTTGTTCCTAAAACCGCCGGTGGATGCCTCCAGGCCGAGATGCGAATTGTGGACCACAGTCACCGACCCCCCGCCAGACGTGGCACAATTAATCAAATCGTCGCCGGGCGTCGTGGTCCCTGCGGCATTATCACCGTCGTTCATGATCCAAATCACCTCGCCATCGTTTCTATCCCGATAAAGGTGAACAGGCCTGGTACCAGTCGTTCAAATTGGCTTCGTGAACAGGAGTCGCCGCTGTGAGTGGATCAATCGTCGCGACCTTGTTCGCTGCAGCAAGATTTAAAAAGACCCAATCTTTATCTGCGAGAACTGCATGTCCGCCGAGGGCCACGTTCTCAAACTTCGCCGCGTAGATCGTGTTGACCACCGCATTGCCGGAATCTCCCTTCAGTGCCACGCTGGTCAACGTCTTGTCGCCGGTATTATTTACGAACACCAACGCACTGACATTCCCGGCGCTGCCGCCAGGAGCCGGTGTTGCCGTGGTGGTTTCTCCTGAATTGCAGGCCGCAAGGCTGATCAGCGCAAGCCCTAACGCGCCGGTTGTGATACTCGAAATAGAGTTGCTTCTCTTCCTCGTTTCCATGGAACGTTCCTTCCTCGTGAATCTTCGTTTTCAACGTTTTTATTAATGGGAGCGCAGCCGGCTCCCCGAACAAATTTGTGCTATGCAGTCTCAAGAACAGCTTGCGGCGGGCCACGGGGCGGGAACTGGCCATCCACATCTGCGTGCTGAAATGGAATGGTGCCAAGACTCCAGACAAGACCTACCTGAAGGTCTGCGGAGGTCTCGCCTCGTCCGCCACTACTCTGAATATCGAAACCGCTGCAGTGCCACGCGCAATGGTTGTGGCTCTGTTGGCTGTGCTGTGTCTGCCCACTCGGACAATGGGGCGCCGTCCATTGTGCCGTCAGATTTCCCTGTCCGACCGAGAGAGATCCGGTCAGCCACAGCAGGGCACAACAACCGGTCAGGACTCGAGAAACCTCTTGTCGCATCTTCCCTAACATCGTCGATTCGATTCCGTCGTTCCTGGGGATTCTCTACGACGCTCCGCCGAACAATTGGAACGACTTCGTCATCCCAAAAATGTAACTGATCTGCTGCTCCAGATTGCCGTTGAAATCCCGATGAATGGGGATCTGCGCAATGAAGTAGAACGAGGCGAAATTCATGACATTGAACATGACGCCCGGTGAATAGGCCACATAGGTCGATCCGGTTGTCGGGATGGCTCGGAATTTAATCGCGGGATCCAATAAAATAGGCGCGCCCCCCGGGTTGAACTGGAACAACGACGCGTCCATGGCGTCGTTCTGCATCCATCGAAAATTGAACTGCTGCGTCAGCACTAACCAAGGAGTCTGTTCCAGGGGGATCACATTGACCCCCAATGCCCCGCTCACTTCATCGCCGAACTTGTATCCGTCGCTGTTCTTAAACGTGTGCCGATAACTCACCGACGCAAACTGATTCACCCGGTGAGGGATCAGCTCATAGGTCTGATATAGCATGGGAACGATGCCGAAGTTGCCCCGACCGATTTGCAGCGTCGATTCCGCCAGGGAGGTTCCCTGGGCAAACCGACCGTAGCTGCCGGTAGGGAAATCGACTCCCACTCCAACCACAATCATGCTACGCAAGGTAGGAAGCACGTTGTACTTCAGCGAAGCCCGAATATCCCCAAGTCCCCCTTCACCGTATGGAACAGGAACAAGCCCTCCGATTTGGGCGTTGGACTCGACATGTTTGTAGGGGATCGCCACTTGGATGCCGAGGCGGTCGGTCAAGCCATAGTTCAGATCCAAGGTCGCCGTGCGCGTCGTCGTTTCGATACGATTTACATTCAAATTAGCCAGGGTAAGAGTCCGGGTACCTTGATTGGCAAATGGAATGCGTCCACCCTCCCCAGGAGGCGCCTCCATCGGAGTCCAGTTATAAATCGCGTTGACCGTCAGTAGTCCCTTCATCGGCACTTGTTGTTGCGACCCGATCACGACAAAACAGCTGACCGACCCGCACGATGCCTCGACCCAGGATGGGTTGAGCATCGAGAACAACATTCCGACTACACCACTGACACTGATGACCCTGGACCAGATCGTCCGTACCATGATTCCCACACTCTTTCTGTGTTGTGACACGACGAGATCCGTTCATCCGGAGGCCGCCGCGAGACACGGTTGTTGTGAATGCACCCGTCGACTGTGGGCGCTATGCGAAGAAACGAGGAGGCCCGCGAAAGAAATAGTAGACCGCAATAGGAAGTCGAATTGGACTACTGTGAACAACGACTGTTTGCTCAACCAGCAGAAGAGTGGACTTCAGCGAAACCGACGTCGATTCAACGTCCTGGCCTGCCGCACAAAGCCAGGCACAGATTCCGGTCGAGTGGGTACCTGCCTGATGGTCGCCGTGGTGCTCGGCATGGCCCACACTGGGGGCAGCCATTGCCCCGTTCACCAGCACGAGACAGACCAGCAGCAGCCAAACAAACCAGGATTGTTTTAATCTTGCCAACATACTGCGTCGATTACTTGAGCGATGCCGCCTTCATCGGTTCCGGCTTCTGAATCCGTGCCACGGTGTCGAGAATCACCTGCTCGGTCAACAGCCCGCCCTTGATGTATTCTTGCACGACACCTTTTTCATCAATGAACACGCTGACCGGTAATCCGAAGACTCCAAACTGGTTCGCCACCTTGTTGTCTCGATCCATGAGCACCGGGAAGGTATGGCCATGCTGCTTGATATGGTCGCGCACTTTGGCTTCGTCTTCCAATTCGTTAACCGCCAACACCACAAACCCTTTGTCACGCAACTTGTCGTACATCGCTTGCATCGCCGGCATTTCCGTCGTGCAGGGCTTACACCAGGTCGCCCAGAAATTCACCAGTACGACCTTTCCACGATATTGACTCAAGCTTTGCTGCTTACCGTCCAAATCAGCCAATCGAAAATCTTCAGCCGCTGTGCCGACTGCCGGCACCCGCGAGCCCATGCTGAAACCATCAATCGGCACAAGCCCTAGAGACACGACCAGAAGACCCATTGTTAGAATAGACGACTGTTTCACGGCATCCTCCCTAACCGAACGTTCACGACGGATTCAAGACCTGAAAAACTTTCGTCACGCCGAAGACGTAGCTTACGCCTTGTGCCAGATTTCCATTGAAATCCCGGTACACGGGGACCTGCGCATAGAAGTAGAGCGAAGTATTATCGGTGAGCGGCGTCTTGACGTTCAACGTTGTTTGAATCAAATCCCCCAGACTGACTTGAAATCCTGGCGTATAGGCAAAATACGTGGAACCAGTTGTCGGAACGGATCGGCTCCTAATGTTCTCATCCAGGACAATCACCTCGTCAGGAAACGTCGGATCACTTGGTGTCTGCGATCGAGCAAGCGACCCCCGATAATGATCCCGCATCATGTAACGAAAGTTGAACTGATTGGTCAGCACGAGCCATGGGACCGTCACCAGATTGGCTCCGAGTGAAAAATCAAATTGATCCCCGAATTGGTATCCAAAGTTGTTCCGAAACGTGTGCCGGTAACTGCCGGACGTGAACTGGTTCAACCGATGAGGGATCAACTCATAAGCCTGATAGAACGACGCCTGCACACCGACCTGGCCGCGCCCAACCTGAGCGGTCGGCTCCATCGTTTCAGCTCCTTCTAGCCCGGCAGTCGTTTGATTATGATCGCCCGTGGGAACATAGACACCAACTCCCGTCACCAGGAGACTCCTCAGTGACGGCAAGATGTTGTATTTCGCGTTAATGAAGACATCACCGAAGCCGTTATCTGAAAATCGGGTCTCCTCACCGGCCCCTCCGTTCACTTCGCCTAACCCATCAAAGTGACGGTGTTTAATCTTCTTATAGGGGATGGCGACTTCGATGCCAAACCGATCGGTCACCCCATAGTTGAGATCAAGCGTATACATTTGCGTGATGGTTCGGATCTCTTTGTGGTGACCCAAAATGAGTTGCCGGTTGTCAAGGTCGACGGCAGGAATCACCCCGTCGGTCCCACTGAGCAGTGTCCCTTGTGGTGTGTAGTTGTAAAAGGCGTTCACTGTGAGGAGCCCCTTGGGCGATACCTGTTGTTGGGACCCGATCACCACAAAACATGTTACAGACCCACAGGACGCCTCCGCAGTCCGCAGAGTGATAACCGTGCCTGAGAGTGCCAATGCGAGAAAGACCGATATAATGAGTTGAGATGATTTCTGTCCCATGATGCTATTAGGATCTGTATCTCTCCATGAACGCCGTTACTTGCCCATCAGATCAGAGTCCCTCATCAATAGGATGACCTGATTGGACAAAATCACACCCTACCTCTGTGAGGGTGTGGTGCGGACTATAGAGAGTACGAAGGGGGACCGCGGCTGGAGTAACTGCGAACACATTGAGAGATTGTATCCGCTGAGTCAAAAATCTGAAGAAGCGCAACGGGGCTAAGTTCGGCTCGGAGCAATACCACCTGACTATAGAGCACTGTACCGGCAGCACACATCCAGGAACAGAGCAACGTCCCGTGCGTGGCCGTTTGATGCTGAGCATGGTGTCCAGCGTGTTCAGCAGCTTGCGCCTGTGCCAAACCACCGATGGCAAGGACGCAGAGCACGAGAGAGATCGAAAGGAATTTTCGGAATGTCTGGCTCATATTCGAAGACATTTCCCGATAGGGGTCTGGTTGATGACTGATATGCCTACGCATGCTACAGATGCAACAACTCTTGCATACTAGGCGACCGAAAGAACACCTGTCAAGCCACCAGAACTGCTCCCGGAGGATCAGGTAGGATTCACCGAAAAGATGCTGTATACTCCACGATCTATTTTTAAACCATCATCGTTATTCACCACACATTCTTTTTATGGTTACACAAGTACTCAATCTGATTTTCGGCAGCAAAAACGATCGTGAAATCAAGGCCATTCGGCCGATCGTGACTCAGATCAATGAACTGGAGGCCGGGCTCACGCCCCTTTCCAATGAGGCGCTCGCCGACAAAACCCAGGACTTCAAAAAGCGGCTTGCAGCAGGCCAGACCCTCGACGACATTTTGCCTGAGGCGTTTGCCGTATGCCGTGAAATGTCGCGCCGCAAGCTCAATATGCGCCATTTCGATGTGCAGCTGATCGGCGGCATGATCCTCCATCGCGGTCGTATCGCCGAGATGAAAACCGGCGAGGGGAAGACCCTGGTGGCGACGTTGCCTGTCTACCTCAATGCCCTGGAAGGCAAAGGCGTCCATCTCGTGACCGTCAACGATTACCTGGCAAAGCGCGACGCCCAATGGATGGCGCAGCTCTACCACGCGCTGGGACTCTCCACGGGCATCATTCAACACGATGCCTCATTTATGTACGACCCAACCTACGAGGCCTCTGACAAACGGCTGCAACACCTGCGTCCCTGCACGAGACCCGAAGCCTATCGCGCCGACATTACCTATGGGACGAACAACGAGTATGGGTTCGACTACCTTCGCGATAATCTGGTCGTCACGGCATTGAACCAGTGCGTCCAGCGCGAACTGAACTTCGCGATCGTGGACGAAGTCGACAGCATTTTGATCGACGAAGCCCGGACTCCGCTGATCATATCGGGCCAAACCGATCAGACCACGGACCTGTATTACAAGATCAATGCGATTATTCCCCAGTTGAAGGCCGAAACAGACTACACCATCGAAGAAAAAACCAAGACGGCGGCCTTGACCGAAGACGGCAATGCCCGGGTCGAGAAGCTATTGGGCGTGGACAATCTGTACGATCCGGCCAACATGGACATGGTCCATCACGTGGTCAAGGCCCTGCAGGCCTACACGCTCTACAAGCGAGACGTGGACTATGTGGTGAAAGACGGCGAAGTCATCATTGTGGACGAGTTCACAGGACGGTTGATGCCGGGTCGGCGCTGGAGCGACGGGTTGCATCAAGCTGTCGAGGCCAAAGAAGGGGTCAAGATCGCCAACGAGAACCAGACCCTTGCGTCCGTGACCTTTCAGAACTATTTCCGCATGTACAACAAGCTAAGCGGCATGACCGGGACAGCCGACACGGAAGCCGCCGAGTTCGCCAAGATCTACAACCTCGATGTCAACGTCGTGCCGACCAATCGTCAAATGATCCGGCAGGATTATGCCGATGTGGTGTATCGAACCGAGAAAGAGAAATTTCTGGCGATCGTCGAAGAGATCAAAGAATGCCATGAGCGCGGGCAACCGGTGCTGGTCGGCACCATTTCCATCGAGAAATCTGAAAAAATTGCAGGCCTACTGAGCCGTAATGGCGTGAAACACAACGTCCTCAACGCCAAGCAGCATGAGCGGGAAGCCGAAATCGTTGCGCAAGCCGGACGCAAAGGCGCGGTAACAATCGCCACCAACATGGCAGGCCGCGGAACCGACATCTTATTGGGCGGCAATCCGGACTTCATGTACAAGCAGGTGCTGTATCGCGAGGAGAACATGTCCGAGAGCCGCAAGCTCGAGGTCTATGAGGGTATTCGATCCGACTGCGAGAAGAACAAGCAGGACGTCATCGGCGTGGGGGGACTGCATATTCTCGGAACGGAGCGCCATGAGAGCCGCCGCATCGACAACCAGCTTCGTGGACGAGCCGGTCGGCAGGGCGATCCGGGCACATCACGGTTCTATCTCTCGCTGGAAGACGACTTAATGCGGATCTTCGCGTCCGAACGGGTGTCTCAGCTGATGCTCAAGCTCGGTATGGAGGAAGGCGTCCCGATCGAACATGGCATGGTCACGAGGGCGATCGCGAACGCGCAAAAGAAGGTTGAGGCCCATAACTTCGAAATCCGGAAGCAGTTGCTCGAATACGACGACGTCATGAATAAGCAGCGTGAAGTGATCTACCGTCACCGCCGGGCCGTGCTGAGCGGAGACAACCTGACCACTGATCTCCACGATATGATGGCCGGCTCGGTGGAGTCCTCCCTGAACGTGTATTGCCCTCCTGATCAATACCCTGAAGATTGGGACGTCAAAGGGTTGACCGAGGTCATGCATGCTCAATTCGGCTTGGACGTCACCCAAGGCAAGCACGATGGCGGAGACTCGCTGCGCGACGTGGGGCGTGACGCCTTACTGGAAGATCTCAAAACCCATGTTCGAGAAGCTTATACGAAAAAAGAAGCGGAGCTGGGACCGGAGTTGATGCGGTTTCTGGAAAAGACATTCATGCTCCAGGTCATCGATCACCACTGGAAGGACCATCTGCTCGCGATGGACCATCTGCGAGACGGCATCGGGCTTCGTGGCTACGGTCAGAAAGACCCCCTCATCGAATATAAACGAGAAGGGTTTGATCTGTTCGCCGGCATGATGGAACGGGTCAAGTCCGACACGTTGGAACGGCTGTTCCATGTCCAGGCCGTCCGCCATGAGGGTGAACAGCCGGCGACTCCGCCTGAGCCGATTCCCCAACGCCCGCAACCCAAGCTGACCTTGAACCGTGGCGATGAACCGGTCGCGGCGCCTGCTCCGGCCCAACGGACCGAGAACAAGGTCGGTCGCAACGACCCCTGCCCCTGCGGCAGCGGGAAGAAATACAAGAAGTGCCACGGGACATAAGACACAGGCGGCACTCGCCGCACTGATTTCGTTCCATACCTCTTGGAGCAACCCCAGGAACTCAGGCTGGATACACCGCGAATCTAAGAGCTCGCCCAGGGTCACCGATTGTATACAAATATGGCTCGATTGTTGGCCTGGCAACCGGCAATTCTCCCTGATCTCACCTTGACTTAACGCAGCTCAAGAAGCTACCCTATCCCCCTTTCAATACCAGGAGATGGGTACATTTGGCCCATGCTCTAGGGGTGTCATTTTTCCCATAGTGACTGCAAATTTTGGAGCTCTTCGTGAGTACTGGGCATCCAGAACTCGTTGCTGCCATTGCATCGGAGGTGATCGCCTCCGGTCCAATTCCGTTTGCGCGGTTCATGGAGTTAGCCTTGTACCATCCACAGCTCGGTTACTACATGCGCTCATCGGAACCGGTGGCTGAGCGGATCGGCTGGAAGGGTGATTTTTACACAAGCTCGGACGTCCATCCGATTCTTGGGCACGCTCTAGCCAAACAAGCCGAACAAATGGACCGACTGCTCGGGCAACCGACCCCCTTCACTCTTGTAGAGATGGGCCCAGGCAAGGGGCTGTTGGCAGGACATATCTTGTCGACTTGTCAGCGCGACTATCCTGCATTGTTCCACCGCCTCCACTATATTTTGATTGACCGAAGCCCGGCCATGCGCGAGGCACAACGTATCCATCTGGCCCCCTGGCTTCAGCGACCTGATCTCATCACCTGGGTGGACGATCTTGCCTCTATTCCCCCGCACAGCCTGACCGGGCTGTGCCTCAGCAATGAACTCATAGACTCGTTTCCGGTTCACCGCATTCAGCTGACGGCACATGGCCTTGAAGAACTCTGGGTGGACTATCGGGATGGGCGGTTCGTTGAGTGTCACAAACCGCTGTCATCGGATCGGCTCGCAGCTCATCTTCGCCACATCGGTTCGGATTGGACGGAAGGGTACCGCACGGAGGTGAATCTCCAGGCAGTCGATTGGATGACTCAGATGGCCCAACGTCTCGCTCGTGGCTTTGTGCTCACCATCGATTACGGCCACACCGCACAGGACCTGTACTCCATCGACCGAAAACGCGGAACCTTCCTCTGTTACCGCCACCACGCGGTTCATGAGAATCCGTTCCTGCACGTGGGGGAACAGGACATGACCGCCCATGTGGATTTTTCGAGTTTGGCGACTGCCGGTGAAGAGCAGGGTCTCCAGACGACCGGTTTCACCAACCAGATGAGTTTTCTCATGGGGCTCGGTATTGAGCAGATGCTCACAGGGCTGAGCCAGGACAGCCCGGAGCTCACGGCAGCGATTCAGTTGCTGAAACCAAACGGGATGGGCACCACGTTCAAAGTCCTCGTTCAGCATAAAGCCGTGCCGAATCCGAAACTTGATGGATTGCAGTATCAACCGTTCTTCCGTTCGGCACTCACCACACAGTCGGCGGCGTAAGGGCTGAAGCATGATGACCTCTCCAGCATTCAATGACGGTTCAGGTGTCACGCTTCACGATGTTGTCATCGCTCCCGTTCCTGAAAACTATTTACCCATTCTCCTGTTCATTGCCATAGGGATTGTCCTTGGGACATTGACGCTCTATGTTGGGAAGTTTGTTCGCCCCAACCAGCCCTACCGCGCCAAGCTGGCGCCGTACGAAAGTGGAAGTCCGCTCTTTCAGGACGCCCGGGTGCAGTTTCCGATTCGGTACTACGTGATCGCGATGCTGTTCGTCATTTTCGATATCGAAATCGTCTTTATGTTTCCCTGGGCTGTCGCCTTTACCAGGCTTGGCCTGGTGGGATTAGTGGAAATGATCGTCTTCATCGCCATTTTGGTCGTGGGGTTTTGGTACGCGTGGAAAAAAGGCGCGTTGGAATGGGATTAGCAGACGTAAAACGTGAACGGTTAGAGGTGAAAAGTTTACGCCGCCGCCGTTTGCTTCACCTTTCACTATTCACCTTTTACTATTCACTGGGTCGCCCATGAGTCTTTTCGAACGCCAGTTTGACGCCAACATTGTCACGACCAACCTGGATGCAGTCGTCAATTGGGCGAGAAAGTCCGCGCTCTGGCCCATGACGTTCGGGCTGGCCTGCTGCGCCATCGAGATGATCGCCAGCGTCTCCTCTCGCTATGACTTAGATCGCTTCGGGGCCGGCGTCTTTCGGGCATCACCCAGACAATCGGATCTGATGATCGTCGCGGGAACGGTTTCGCGCAAGATGGCGCCGGTGATTCGCCGGATCTATGATCAAATGCCTGAGCCGCGCTATGTGATTTGTATGGGCTCCTGTGCGACTTCCGGCAATCACTACAACAGCTATGCGGTCGTGCAGGGTGTGGACCAGATCGTACCGGTCGATGTGTATGTGCCCGGATGCCCGCCGAGGCCGGAAGCCTTGCTGGACGGACTCTTGAAGTTACAGGAAAAGATTCAGCGGGAAAGAGTGTTTGTGAAATAACCGGCGTGACGCGCAAGACTCGCGGGACATGCGCGACTCGCCACTCACGCATCTCCCGCGAATCACGTGATTTTCGCAATGTGACATGATGCAGACACTGATCGAGACATTGCTCAACAAGTTTCCTGAGGCCGTGCTCTCGGCTGACGTCGACACTGCGCACGCGGAAACGACCGTGCAGGTCGCCGCACCCCGGATCTTGGAAGTGATGCGTTTCCTTCATGATGCACCGGAGGCCTGCTTTGACCACATCACGGATATCTGCTCAGCCGACTATCCGTCCGACCAACAGCGGTTCGAGGTCATCTACCAGTTACTCTCAATTCCCCACGGAAAGCGGATCCGCCTCAAAACCAGGCTCACGGAAGAGAACCCCTCGCTTGATTCGATCACGAGCATCTGGCGTGGCGCAGACTTTCTGGAGCGCGAAGTGTACGACATGATGGGGATCCGATTCGCCGGGCATCCGGATCTGCGCCGTATTCTCCTCCCCGAAGACTACACCGAAGGCTATCCCTTGCGAAAAGATTTCCCCGCCGAGGGACGTGGCTGGCGCAGTCAGTTTGACTTTATCCCACGACTTGATGAGCCGCCGGTGGAACAGGTCGACAGCGAGGTCTCCGAAGCCGATAGGAAGGTGTTCCTGGCGAACCCCAATGCCTCCCCGCCCAATCGACGGGAAGAACTCTTGTTGAACATGGGACCGCAACATCCCAGCACGCATGGTGTCGTGCGGGTCGTCCTCGAGCTGGATGGTGAACGGATCGTCAAAGCCACGCCGGATCTCGGCTATCTCCATCGGGGAGTGGAAAAGCTGGCTGAAGGCTTGGCGTACATGCAGATCATTCCGCACACCGACCGGCTGGATTATGTCTGTGCGATGGCGAACAACTACGCCTATGTCCGAGCCGTGGAGAAACTCCTCGGTATCACCGTACCCGAGCGCGCGGAATACATCCGCACCATCGTTGCGGAAATGCAGCGCATTCTCGGACATCTCTTCTGGCTGGGCGCCCAAGCTTTGGATATCGGCGCGATGACGGTGTTCTTCTGGACGTTTCGCGAGCGCGAAATTTTGCTTGATATGTTCGAGCAACTCTGCGGGGCCAGACTGACCCTGAATTACTATCGGATCGGCGGAGTCGATAGCGACTTCACTCCGGAACTGGTGACTCGCCTGAGAACATTCCTGGAGACCTTCCCGCAGAAGGTCAACGAGTACGATTCACTCCTCGCCAGCAACCGCATTTGGCTGGCACGAACCAAACATATCGCGGTGATCTCCGGGAACGACGCCATCAATTTCGGCATGACCGGTCCGTCTCTGCGAGGATCCGGCGTGGCGTACGATGTCCGCAAGCTTGAGCCCTACGGGGTCTACCACAAAGTGGATTGGGAGGTCCCGGTCGGGAAAAACGGCGACACGTATGACCGGTATTGGATACGCGTCGAGGAGATGCGCCAGAGCGCGCGGATCATTGCACAATGTCTCGACCAGATGCCGCCTGGCCCAATCATCGCTGACATGCCGCAATACATTCCGCCGCCGAAGCAACTGGTAATGCGGGATATGGAGAGCTTGATTCACCATTTCATCATCTTTACGCAGGGGTTCAAACCGCCCAAAGGCGAAACCTATTGCCCGACTGAAGCCCCCAAAGGGGAACTCGGCTTCTTCATCATCAGTGACGGAAGTCCCCGCCCCTATCGTCTGAAGATTCGTTCACCGTCCTTTATTCACATGGGCGCGTTCGACCATATGGCGCGAGGCTATTTGATTTCCGACATCATTACGATTTTTGGAACGTACGATGTGGTCATGGGGGAATGTGATAGATGAGGCATACGGTCAGGATGTTCCAGTGCTCGCTGCCCGCGCACGATCAGAATGTGCTCGGTCAATGCGCGCAGTTTGGAACGTCCTGACCGCCGCCTCGATAAAGGGATGTGTGGAGGAACCGTGCTGAAGGACAAATACGGAAAGGAAATCGACGAGATCCTGAGCCGCTATCCGGTCAAGCGTTCTGCGTTGATCCCGCTGCTCTATGTCGCTCAGCGCGATCAGGGCTATGTGAGTGAAGCGGTCATGCAAGAAATTGCGCGGTTACTCGGGTTAACCCCACCGCAAGTCTACGAAACCGTCACGTTTTACACGATGTTCAACCTGAAACCGGTGGGCAAGTTTCACATTCAGGTCTGTAAGTCGCTCATGTGCGCACTGGTCGGCTCAGATACGATGATCGGATGGATCAAAGCCAAGCTTGGGATTGCACCGGGTGAATCAACGACAGACGGCCTGTTTACCCTCAGCGCGGTGGAATGTTTGGCGGCCTGCGGGACCGGTCCCATGATGCAGATCAATGAGGACTATTATGAACAGGTGACTGAGGACAAACTCGACCGCATTTTGGCTGATTTACGAACGACGGGCACCAGCGCATTGAAGAGCGGGCCTTTTATGTGGCCGGAACCAGCGAACAGTGAAAGGTAAAAAGTGAGACGTAAAAGGTGAGAAGTATGCACATGCGGGCTTCTTTCAACTTTTCACTTCTCACCTTTTACTTTTCACACTGAGTATTATGCCGCAACACGAACTGATCTTACTGAAAAACATGATGCAGCCCGGCTATACCGGAACGCTACGGGACTATGAGAAGACGGGAGGCTATCAGGCTGTTCGCAACACGTTTGGGAAAATCGCGCCGGCGGATGTGACCACGATGGTGCGAAAATCCGGCCTCCGCGGACGCGGTGGTGCCGGCTTCCCGACCGGGGTGAAGTGGGGCTTCCTCCCCAAAGATTACCAAGGTCCCCGATACCTCTGTTGTAACGCCGACGAGAGCGAGCCCGGCACGTTCAAGGACCGACAGCTGATGGAGCGCGATCCTCACCAAGTCTTGGAAGGCATCCTGTTGGCATGCTATGCCATTGGAGCGGAAACGGCTTACATCTATATCCGCGGAGAAATGGTCCTGGGCTCTAGGATTTTGGAGCAGGCCATCAATGAAGCCCGAGCTGCCGGATACATCGGAAAGAATATTCTCGGCACCGGTATTCACGCAGACGTGTGGGTGCATCGTGGAGCAGGCGCTTATATCTGCGGTGAAGAAACGGCACTTTTGGAATCCCTCGAAGGCAAACGCGGACTCCCACGCATTAAACCGCCGTTTCCTGCCACGCACGGGCTCTACAATAAACCGACGGTCGTCAATAACGTGGAGACGCTGGCCAATCTTCCCCACATCCTGAACCGCGGCCCCGAATGGTTTGCGGCGATCGGGTCCCCGCCGAAAAGCACTGGGACCAGGGTGTTCTGTGTGAGTGGACATGTCAAACGACCCGGTAATTATGAAGTGCCGATGGGGATCACGATCCGAGAGTTGGTCTACGAACATGCCGGCGGGATGCGATCCGATAAACCCCTGAAAGCCATTATTCCCGGCGGAGCCTCGGCCCCCTTTCTGACGCCGGCGCATCTCGACGTGAAGCTGGATTTTGAGCATGTGGCCACGGCAGGATCGATGCTCGGATCCGGCGGCGTCACCGTCATGGAAGAAGGGACCAGTATGGTCTGGGCGGCGCTCCGGTTGATGGAATTCTTCTACCACGAGTCTTGCGGGAAGTGCAGTCCCTGTCGGGAGGGCAGCTCGTGGCTGGTTCAAACATTGCGCAGGATTTTGGCGAAACGTGGCCGGATGCAAGACCTTGAAACCTTGTTGGATCTATGCAAGAACATCGCAGGCCGAACGGTCTGTGCGTTCGGTGATGCGGAAGTCGCTCCGATCCAGAGCACCCTGAAGCACTGGCGGCAAGAATATGTGGACCTCATCCACGAAGCAGAAGCCGCGAATTTGATCCGGCCCGAGCCGGTAGGAAAACCTTGATGGGAATCTGTCAATCTCATGATCTGTTGAGTGGAAGACATCCCTCAAATCCTCAGATCAACAGATTGACAGATCATCAGATAACAAAGTTCGACTATGCCTGATACGACGGCCCCAATGGTTCGCATGACGATCGATGGAATGACCGTCAAGGTTCCGAAAGGCACCTTGGTGATCGAAGCCGCCCGGCGTGTCGGCGTCATGATTCCACATTTCTGCTACCACCCCAAGCTCAAACCGGACGCCAACTGCCGCATGTGCCTGGTCGAAGTCGAAAAGATGCCGAAGCTCCAAACCGCCTGCAGCACTCCGGTCGACGAGGGCATGAGTGTGCGCACCGCCACGAGCGTGGTCAACGATGCCCATCGATCGGTACTCGAATTTATCCTCGCCAACCATCCGCTTGATTGCCCGGTCTGCGATCAAGGCGGGAAATGCGACCTTCAAGATTTTTCCCATCAGTACACGGCCACCAGCCGGTTCATTGAAACCAAGCGCGTGTTTCCCAAGGAGTATTTCAGTCCGCTGATCGAGACCCAGATGAATCGCTGCGTGCAATGTCTCCGCTGCGTCCGATACTGCGATGAAGTGATGGACGTCAAGGCATTGGCACCGGCCGGTCGCGGCACCATGACGGAAATCAAGCACTTCGGCCCACACCCGTTGAACTGCGAGTTCTGCGGCGGCTGCGTGCAGATCTGCCCGGTCGGAGCCATTACCAGCCGGTTGTCCATGTATGAATACCGGCCCTGGATGCTGAAGCGAGCCGACACCATCTGCGGGTACTGTGGAGACGGATGCCAGATGACCGTGCATACGAAGGGAAAGGAGTTGATCGAGGTCAACTCAGCCCATGGAGCGGGGCGTAACAACGGGGACCTTTGCGCTCGCGGTTTTTTTGGGTTCCATGCGTCGAGCCATTCGGAACGCCTGACTCACCCGCTCATTCGTCGCAATGGTGCATTGGTCCAGACCACATGGGAAGAGGCCTTGGAATATGTCGCCGATCGCATCAGCGCGATCAAAACTGCGCACGGAGGACCGAGCTTCGGCGGATTGATCTCAGGCCGGTGTACGAATGAAGA
>JAMXAU010000030.1 GCA_024281365.1 Nitrospira sp. | reverse complement strand
AAGTCTTCTCGGAGCTCGTACGTCACCACGAGACCCTCTGGTCCCACGGCACGCAACAAGGCCATGGTCAACGCCCCTGAACCGGTGCCAGCTTCAAAGACCCTTGCTCCCGGATAGACGTCCGCCCACATAGGAATAATGGCAAGATCTTTTGGATAGAGAACCTGTGCTCCGCGCGGCATTTTGAGTACATAGTCGCCAAAGGTCGGCTTGAGCGCCATCATCCTCTTTCCGCCTGAGAGCGTCACGATGGACCCGTCAGAACGGCCGATGAGCGCGTCATGGGCGATCTTCTGCCCGCTGAATTGATAGGTTTCTCCCGCCTTCAGCGTGAGGGCATACTGACGCTTTTTTTGATCGACGAGGTGGATGCGATCGCCGTTGGCAAGCTGAGACATGGCGCGCATTCTAGGAGGTTCCTTCCTCGGTTTGCAACCAAGGGCTCTTCCTTGACAGGGTAGTGAGGGGCTCGTAAGATCTTCTTATCCTTAGATACTTCCGACAATGCTTCTTCATAGTCGGCACAGGAGCTGTTCACGTTGGCCTAGCCTCACAACAGTGATTGTGAGCCTTGGAGCAGCTCTTTGTCCGATTCTCTCCCTGAATCCCGCTCACGGTTCTGAGATCGTGGTGGCAACCTATGAAGGAGTCATTAACCCCGTTGCGGCGGAGTATCTGCACGATGCCCTCACATTTGCTCAATCCTCCGGTGCCCAAGCCCTCATCTTGAAACTGGACACGCCCGGAGGGCTAGACACCTCCATGCGCTTGATGATCAAAGATATGACCGCATCCACCACTCCCGTCATCGTCTATGTCGCTCCTTCAGGAGGCCGCGCCGCCTCTGCCGGTGTCTTTCTCACGATGGCCGCCCATGTGGCCGCGATGGCCCCCGGAACCAACATCGGAGCCGCCCACCCCGTCGCCATGGGTGGCGGTGAGATGGACAGTACGATGAAGGAAAAGGTTGAGAACGACGCCGTGGCCTATATCAAAAGCATCGCAGACCAGCACGGACGCAATGTCTCATGGGCCGAAGAGGCGGTTCGTAAAAGCGTGTCCGTTACAGAACAAGAAGCCATCAAGCTTAAGATCATTGACATCGTGGCTGAGAACATTCCCGCGCTGTTGAAACAATTAAATGGCAGAAAAGTCAGTCTTCTCAATAGCTCGATCACGCTCGCGACTGAGGCTGCCACGCTTCACGAATTTCCCATGGGGACGCGCCTGGAATTGCTCAAAATCCTAAGTGACCCGAACATCGCCTATCTGCTGATGTCGATCGGGACGATCGGAATCATGGCCGAACTCTATAGTCCCGGAGCGATCCTGCCTGGGATCATCGGCGCTATCAGCTTGATTCTGGCCTTCTATTCGCTCCAATCGCTTCCCGTGAACTATGCCGGGGCACTCCTGGTCATCCTCGGCGCGGTGTTCTTGTTGCTCGAGATCTTAGTCACCAGCTATGGACTCCTTGCGCTGGGTGGTGTGGCCGCGATGACCTTGGGCGGGCTCTTGCTTATCAAGAGTGATGCACCCTACCTCCAGGTGTCTCTGTCATTCTTATTGCCGACGGTCCTGGCCGCCGGTGGCTTGGTCGGTGTCGTTGCATGGATGGCCGTGAAGAGTGGTCGCGGCAAACCGGTCACTGGAGCAGAGGGCATGATCGGCTTGCTCGGCGTTGCCAAGACAGACTTGAACCCACGTGGCCAAATCACGATCCACGGTGAAATTTGGGACGCGATCAGTCAACGTCCAATTCGACAAGGGGAGACTGCGGAGGTGGTGTCGGTTGAAGGATTGACCGTGACCGTAACCCCGCCTCATCAATGACCCGCCCGAAGACTAAGGAGCTGTTATGTCATTACTGATCCCGTTTGTCTTACTCGGCCTCTTGCTCTATGCCAGCTTTAAACGCGTCATGGAGTATGAACGGCTCGTCGTGTTTGTTCTCGGTAAGTTCCACACGGTCAAGGGCCCGGGAATCCGGTTGGTGATTCCGGGGCTGCAGCAAATGGTACGGGTCAATCTCCAAACCGTCACCATGGAAGTTCCTTCGCAGGATGTGATCACACGAGACAACATCTCAGTGAAGGTGAATGCCGTCATTTTTCTCAGAGTCGTGGACCCGCAACGCGCCGTCCTGGCCGTTCAAGACTATCTCTACTCTACCTCTCAGGTTGCCCAGACCACCTTGCGCAGCGTGCTCGGGCAGAGTCAATTCGACGATTTACTGTCGAAGCGTGACGACATAAACGCCGAGCTACAGCGAATCATCGATCAGCAGACTGAGCCATGGGGCGTGAAGGTCGCGGCCGTTGAGGTGAAGAATGTCGATATTCCACAAGACATGCAACGGGCCATCGCCCGACAGGCCGAGGCCGAACGGGAACGTCGAGCAAAAATCATCCATGCAGAAGGAGAGTTTCAAGCCGCACAAAAACTGGCTGAGGCCGCCAACGTGATCGGGCAGAACCCAGCCGCCCTTCAACTCCGTTATCTCCAAACGTTGGTGGAAATCGCCGCCGAGAAGAATTCCACGACAATCTTTCCAATACCCATCGATACGCTCGCCCCTTTCATTAAGGGGCTCTTATCGAAGTAGTGTGGCGTTTCGGTAGAGAACTGATGCGAATTCCACATAGATGCCGCATTCATACGACAGTGATCTCTGATTCTTCTCATTAACTCACGTTAATCTTTTCGATTTATCGGGCTCATCCCCACATCCATTTCTCATCTTTCATCCAGCATCTCTTTTGCTTCTTTCAACCACTAAATTCGGCCTGACCTGGATGAATCTTTTCGGCTGAACCGGGCTCCAACGAGTGAAAGAGAAGAGGATGTTCAACCTCTTAGGAAGGGTGGCGCCATGAAAGAAGAATTGCGAGTCGAAGAAGAGATAGACGTACAACAGAAGCTTGTCTCCGATGTTGATGCCGATGACGCCAGGGCAAGCGGAATGCTAGGCCGAATTGGTCGCAGCGCGGGTGAGGGGTCTCGTTCGAAGGGAAAATCCAGACCGGCCATGCGAACGAGTCAGGCGGCCAGTCCATTTCTCCTAGAATCGTTATACTTCCGTTCATTCGGTGAGCGGGGACTCCTGTCGCGAGAGGAAGAAATCCTGATTGCTAAGCGGGTGGACCAGGGAACCAGACGCATTCGAGCCGCTTTACGGCAGGCCACGAGAACGTTGCTCAAGGCTCGACAAATCCCTGCCTGTGCAGAGAGTGCCAAGCTGCTCCTATCGGTTCGACGATTAAGCGGCCTATCTGCCACCGCGCTGGACAGCGCAGAGAAGGCTTTGAATACCGTACTCCATCCGTCTAGTGCCGACATTCATCCCCCGGCTTCCCTTGCGAAACCACTGGAGGTAGTGCTGGGCGAAATACGCACTGCACGAGTGATTTTGGAACAAGGCAAGGATGAGCTTGTACGGTGTAATCTTCGCTTGGTCGTCGATGTTGCGAAGCATTACACTGGTCGGGGGTTGAGCCTGCTGGATCTCGTACAAGAAGGCAACATCGGGCTGATGAAAGCAGCGGAACGGTACCAATACCGAAAAGGGTTCAAGTTCAGCACGTACGCGACCTGGTGGATTCGTCAAGGCATTACGCGGTCGCTTGCCGACCAATCTCGAACGATCCGGGTTCCGGTTCATCAAACCGAAGCCTCGCACCGTATTCTTCGAGTGATGCGGAGACTGTGCCAGCAATTGGGGCGACCGGCCCGATTGGAAGAGGTCGCTCAGGTGCTGCGTATGCGACCCGAACGACTTCGAGAGACGGTACAGGCCTTCCAGGAACCGGTAGCCTTGGAGACGCCGATCGGTGATGGAGATACCCAGTTCGGTGATGTCATTCCGGATCACCAAGCTATCCCACCGGACGCCAATGTCCACCGGAGTGAACTGACGGAACAACTCGATCATATCCTGAGCACGCTCACTCCGCGGGAACAGACGGTGATCCGGCTACGATTTGGCATAGGGCATGATGAATCCAGCACCCTCGAGCAAGTGGGGAAAAGCCTGTCTGTCACACGAGAACGGATCCGTCAGATTGAGGCGAAAGCGTTGAAGAAACTGAAGACCCCTGCGATTAAGGAACTGTTCGCGGCGATCAGGTAGACATTCCTATGTACAAGGGGCCAAGCAGAGCTTCAGAGTAGCTCGATTTTCGATACAACCTACCTTCCCTCCGCATGGTGAGTTATGCCAGAATGACTTCACCATGCGGAGGCCTGGTATTCTCGCATCTCCCGCCACTGTCCGGCATCGATATCGTGCGGATCTGACCGTTTTTCAAAAGGGCATCGATCCCTAGGGTCTGCCACCTTATGATCCACTCCACTCCCGTGACGACTCCACAGATGAATAGTCGCCAGATGCAGGGAGGTGTGGTTCGTCTTTTCTCCGCACCAGTCCCCTATCTCGCAGGATGGGACTTGCAATGTCGCCTGCATGAGCACCGCCTTCTCGGCCTGCAACCAGATACTGTTCTCATCCTGGAACACCGGCCTGTCTACACACTGGGACGACGGACCCGACGATCTGATTGGGGTGGAAATGAAATGGCATTATGTCAATCAGGCGCGGAACTACACCGAGTGAATCGTGGCGGTTCGGTGACGTATCACGGTCCCGGGCAAGTTGTGGCGTACCCTATTCTCAAGGTTGATCGCCATGCTACTGGGCCAAAACAGCTCGTCCGACTGTTCGAAGACGTCGTGATTCGATTACTCGGCTCCTGGAATATCACCGGCAGTCGTCTCGAGGGAAAGCCAGGTGTTTGGGTGATGACCCCAGAACCTCGGAAAATTGCCTTTATCGGAATACGGATCGAACGCGGGGTCACCTTGCATGGCTTGGCCATCAACGTCGATCTCGACCTGACTCCATTTCACCGGATCCACCCCTGTGGACTGGCCGACTGTCTAGTCACATCAATGGCAGCTCTGCGCCACGCTCCGATCTCAGTTGATGCCGTCAAGCATGTACTGGCACAAACCTTCACAGAGGTGTTTTCTCTTTCTGAAACCTGTGCAGAATGATAAACCGGTCTACAGGCGTGGATGGATCGCCCTTAAGGAGGCCTATGCAGGAGCTTGATACACCAACCTTCCGTTTAGCGGTGGCCCAGTTCGATCAAGCAGCGGAGGCCATGGGGCTTGATACAAACCTCCGTGAGCGACTAAAACTCCCCCAACGCTCTCTCGTGGTCAGTCTCCCAGTGCGAATGGACGACGGACGCGTCGAGGTCTTCACCGGTTACCGTGTTCAACATGATTCCTCGCGAGGGCCTTCGAAAGGAGGCGTGCGGTACCATCCGGATGTGAGTCTTGGCGAAGTAGCCGCCCTTGCCATGTGGATGACATGGAAGTGTGCACTCGCCGGGCTTCCCTACGGCGGTGCAAAAGGCGGGGTGCAGGTGGCTCCCAAGAGTCTTTCATCGGGTGAACTTCAGCGGTTGACCAGACGCTATGCTGCGGAAATTTTTCCACTGATCGGGCCCGACAAGGATGTCCCGGCCCCTGATGTCGGCACCGATGCGCAGATCATGGCCTGGATGATGGATACTTATAGCCAGCAAGTCGGCTATGCGGTTCCCGGAGTCGTGACCGGTAAACCACTTTCTATTGGAGGGAGTCTTGGCCGTGAGGAAGCTACCGGCAGAGGTGTCGTGTATGTCACATTGGAGGCTTTGCGCCATCTCAATCTACCGATTGAGACTGCGACCGTAGCCGTGCAGGGATTTGGAAACGTCGGTGCACACACCGCTCGCATCATGCAGCAACAGGGCGCGCGCGTGATCGCAGTCAGCGATGTCTCGGGGGGAATCTACAATCCAAAGGGATTAGACATCGCGCTGCTGATGAGACGTGATCCCAGTCAACCTCTTCATCAAACCAAGCTGGGAGACGCCATCACGAACGAGGAACTGCTTCAACTGGAGTGCACCGTCCTTGTTCCTGCCGCCTTGTCGGAACAAATCACCGGCAAGAATGCCGATCGCCTGAAGTGCCGTATCCTCTCCGAGGGTGCAAACGGTCCCACGACACTGGAGGCCGACCGCATCCTGGCCGACAAGGGTATCTTTGTCATCCCGGACATTCTTGCCAATTCTGGAGGCGTCATTGTCTCCTACTTTGAGTGGGTGCAGGACCTGCAGCGTTTTTTCTGGAGTGCCGCTGATATCCAGAATCGCCTGCAAGACATCATTACCTCTGCCTTTCACCGAACCCTTCGATTCTCCAGCGAACGTCGCGTTTCCATGAGAATGGCGGCGCTCATGAGCGGGATTGACCAGGTCGCCCAGGCACACCTCCAACGTGGGCTCTACCCCTGAGCAGCCATTGGGTGCAGACGTCCCGTTTCAGTTCGTCACGTATGACTTGCTCCTTGGCCTGTCCCTGCGTTAGGGTGCGGGCATCCAGCCGGTCGATGGATCGAATAAGGAACCGCTCGTGGATCGTAACGCGATTATCACTGCGTGGAAGCATCATTGCTCCGATGGCTGGCCGCAGTTTTCAAGTCCCCATCAAGGGCCGTTGATGACCATCGACACCGTGATCGGTGGTTGTGTCGTCTACTATCTCGACAGCTCAGCTGGCCTCGATGCTCAGCGATGTGCCATTTTGAAGGACTGCTTGGATGACTTGGATGATTTGACCGACGAGCTCGACGCTGAGTGCCGGCCATACTTTCTCCGACTTCGACACCTTGGACGCCTGTTGCTGGACACAAAACCCGCGTCATGATCCGCAAACGCAGTAGGATGACTCTTCTCAGTTCGTAGTGAAGCCACGCAGTCCTATACAGCTTTCTTGCGGGGACAGGAGATGATTCGTTACAATTTATCGGATGGATTTTCCCAATCCAGTTTCTGACGATAATTTCAAGAGACCACCTGACTCCACGATGGAGAGTGACGACACCATGCAAAAGACTCCACATTACCTCGCACTCATTGTCTTCTTTGGCCTTCTCTCCATATCCACCTTCGCTCTGGCTGAGCCCTATGAATTGAGTGAACACGACGTCACAGAACCAAAGGCCATTTCCAGCAACACCGTGTCCCTCTTTGGGGTCAAACTCGGCGATCCAGAAGCGAAGGCCGTCGAGACCCTTGAGACGCTGGTGAATCGGAAGACCCTTGGAATTAAAGTCGAACAGGAGGCCACGTTCATCTTCCTGCTTGATCAACGCAAACCGACTGGCCCAATGGCTGGTGTCCGGATCCAAGACGGCAAGGTCGATTTGCTATTCATCAATAACCGATTTGCCCATCGAACAAGAGGGATCTTTCGTAATGTGCTCAATAGCGAAAGCCCTGATGACATTAGAAAGTTACTGGGCAAAGAAGAGTATGGGGATGAAAACGTGATGGGGGCCATCATGGCCTACGACAAGCAAGGGTTTCAAGTAAACTATCTCGGCAAAGACATCAACATCGAGTTCGCCGCCCCGCGCTAGCGGCAACCATGACGTTCTGCTTTCTCCACAAGGAAGTTAGTCGATTCCCCTCACATTCCCGAGATGATTGGCGTCTATTGGATCGGATGCGTGAGACGAAACCCGTAATCGATCAGGCTCTTTGCGGTTGTCCATCGACGATTCGAATTCAAGATAACAAGTAACAAGTCACTGCCGTTTTGCGACACCTTGGCGATCAGGCACCGGCCCGCCTTGGACGTAAAGCCGGTCTTCACGCCTTCCACGCCGGGAATTCGGCCGAGCAGCCGATTCGTATTGTGCAAGACATAGGCGCGATAGCCGCTCACCGGGGTGATGATCTCCCGTTCTGCCTTCACAAGATTGCGAAAGGTTGGATTTCCCATGGCGACTTCACTGAGCTTGGCGAGATCTTCCGCTGTTGAGTAGTGATTGGGGCTATCAAACCCACATCCGTTACTAAAATGCGTATCTGCCAATCCAAGCGCGGCCGCCTTGGCATTCATCAATGTGACAAACTGTTCTTCATCACCACCGACATGCTCGACAGCCGCTAAACAGGCGTCATTCGCTGATACCATCATCATGGCCTTCAACAGATCACCCAAACGGAAGACCTCACCAACCTTGATCCGCAAATGCGTCTTTGGTGCCCGCGCGGCATTTTTGCTCACGGTTGCCAGCTCGTCGAGCCGGGCTTTCTCGAGAATCACCAACGCCGACATAATCTTGGTCAAGCTGGCAGGCGAAAGGCGTTTCTCCGTGTCATGTTCAAAGAGTACGCGTCCCGATCGTAACTCTTTGAGGAGAATGCTATGTGCTGGGATACGCTTCCAGTGAAGCGCGTGAGGAGCGTAGTCGATTGATCGACCGGCATCCTGAACGCTGTGCTGAGTTCTCGCCTGAGTTTGAAGGGGGGTGACGGCATTCCAGAGAAATGAGAATGCGATCAGAAGTGTGACCCGATACAGGTCAGGTCTGCTGTTCCACGGACGATGAGGAGGCCGGATATGATCCTCGCGTGCCAAATACCACCGCCTCGCTAAAACATGAATGATTCCCGAACCTTATCACCTTTGCTCCCGCTATCAATAACCTTGTGAAAGAATCGAAGAAGGTCGGCCAGATCAATCCAGAATCCACAGTTGAGGCATCGAGCGTAGATTCTGCGGTTGATGAGGGTATAGTGGCGTTCGACCATCATAAACCCTCTGCACTTGAGGCATCGCATACATGTCCTGCTCTCTCTAACAGGATGCTAAAAAAGACGGCCTGCTACGTTATCGAATACGATTCATAATTAATGCGACACATCCGGCGAGGAGCCCCCCACCGAGAAGGGTGGTGCCAAAATAGACGAACACGTTCGTCCCCCCGGAAGGCTGGGTCCCTTCCCATAAGTCGCGAACCCCACCCTGGACCATCAAGACTGACAGTGTCAGAAGAGCCCCTATCATGAACCACCATGCAAAGGATCGAAGCGCCATTCTTCCGCTCGTAACTCGTGGTCTCTCCAGCCTTTTTCAACTCTAGCGAAGGCCCCCCAAGCTGTCAAGAAATAGCCGGGGATTACTCGTGATTATCCCTTCGAATTGGACCTCGCGAGGGACTTGAGCCCGCGGTGAAGAAAGATGGACACGCTGCCGCTTCCATTGTCCGCTATGGCGAGCCCGGGTTCCTCTCCCCCGGCCGTGGTGACACGGAAGGAGGAGAGCGCAAACGGACCCGACTTTGTCCGATAGTTTCTTGGGGGATAGTGAAAGCTTCCATCGCCTTTCCCGAAGAGAATCGACAGATCGTTCGATTGGAGATTCACAATCGCCACATCAACCAGCTGATCGCCGTTGAAATCTCTGGCAAGGCCAAAATTTGGTCCGGCATCCGCACCGGCATCCTTCCCCGGTCCAAACGTCGCATTACCATTCCCCAAAAATGTCGTAAAACTGTCCTTTTCTCCATTAATGACCAGCAAATCGCTATTGTGGTCGTTATTGAAATCCCCGAAACTCACTCCCAATGGTCGCCTGCCAGTGGAATAGTCCTTGGGGTCTCGAAAGGTTCCATCCCCGTTTCCGAGCCAGACGGACACCGCGTTGGACATCGGCCCTCCGTTGGTGACGACCAGATCCATTTTGCCGTCGCCGTTGAGATCGGACAGAGCCACGGAGGTCGGAGTATCTCCATGCTCATATTGCGCTCCATGTCGCAACTCGCCCTTTCCATTTCCAAGAAACACTTTGACCTTGTCGTTTCGAAGAGCCACGGCCAGATCGACATGATGATCGCCGTTTACGTCTTCGGCAGCCAGCGACACCGGACTACGATGGACCGGATACCGAGCCCCTTCTTCAAATTTTCCGTTCCCCCGGCCAAGCAGCAGCGCTACTTCGTCCCCGCCTGAGCAAGCTAAAGCCACATCAGCATGTCCGTCTTCATTGAAGTCATTCATGGCAAGGGCACGTGGCTCTTGGCAAACATGAACCTGCAGTTGGTCCTTGAATGTGCCGTCGCCATTGCCGAGTAAAATAGAAACGGTATTGCTCGAAATATTCGTCGTGATCAGGTCGGTAAATGAGTCGTGATTAAGATCACCGGTCGTAATCGTCGTTGGGTTCTTGCCGACGGGATAACTCGCAAAGTAGTAAAAGGGATCAGGTGGGAGATAAGGCTCTGCCTTGGAACAACCCCACCAACCGGTTCCCATGAGGACATAGAGTCCCACCACGCTGCAGATAAATCTCCTCGCATCATAGGTCATGAGATGTCATTTCCGTACAAGCAGTTTGAGCGGCGCCCTATCAGAACGTGCGAAGCTCTAAGAACCTCGTCCTCCGGGGCATGGTTCTCATGGGTCAGGGCCCAAAGGGACACTCCCTTGCCGGCACACTGCTGGGAAACCCGTTTACTGCTCATACGCGCCCGGGAGAGGGGCCAGTATACAGAGGCCTTGTCTGGCCCCGCAATCTTCTATGACCCACCATCGGCCTTTGAATTTCGATATCCGTTTACGTTATGATCCATGGATATTTCTTGGAGGACGCTATGAGTAAGATGGTGAACGTTGATATCACGATGTATGGAATTGCTGAAGTTCTGAACTGGTGTCATGACCGAAACAAAGGTCGCGTTCCAGGAGTTGATACGGAAGGTTTTAAGAAAATGCAGGAGTTGTTGGCGCAAAAACCTCAATCCGGTGACTATTTCACTCTTGACCAGTTCTGGAAAAAGAAAGTCAGCTTGCCGCTCACTGAAGACGAAGTGGCGACCATAGACCGATGTCTCTACGATATCCCGAACTTTGACAATGAGCCGCTTCCCCAAATCCGCCATAAGTTCTGGCCCCAGGAAGTTGCGGCACACTAATTCACGCTATCAAGCGACCCCAGGCGTCGCTCTCGGGACGCCTGGCAGCCTTCGATCGCGAGAGCGTGGAATTCCGGATGGATGCACCTCTCCCTAATCCCTCCTCTGCGTGTTTTTATGACTTGTTCCTCGGTTAATTGAACGAATCTATATAGAAATACATCTACTCGCCATCCTCATACCGACCAAGGATCAAGATGGGCAACATAACGGTATATTGACGAGGTCACAGCGAGACGATTTGAAACCGGATCGGCGGGGCACTCAATACCGGGAAACTGGAAGGCGCAGAGGAGTTACACGCATACAGCCACGCCGATGCTAGAGGGTGCCTTCCCCCTTCAGATATTTCCGAAAACGATCCATCAGCTCAGCTCCCAGCGTACCGCCTTCAGGTTTCTTGGTTGTCGGATCGGCAAAATGGCCTCGGATCTCCTGGAGGCGTTTCTCTGCCTGGTCATTGCTCTGCAAACGCTTGGTCTTCTTGAGTGCGGTCTCAAACGCGTCGAATGTCAACTCTTGATAGCCGAATGAACGGATGCGTTTGACCGCCTTCATCATCGCCTGATTTCGAAATGTGGTCAAATGGTCGGAATCGATCTCCTTCAATCCGAGCTTACGAGCTCTCCGCTCTGCGGCTTTTCTGATTCCACTTCGGACAAAGTCAGGAGATGTCTGAAGCCGTTTCCATGCGTCATCCGTCCAGCCAATTTTGGCCTGAGGGGTATCCCACACATCGCGGAGTACTGAGGCATCGATACGCGTCAGATGCTTCTCCCTGGCCAAGTCTTCGGTGTCGCGTTTCAGCATATCCGTCACAAAGTCTGCCGCGATAGGCGGGGATTCTTTGAGTTTGTCCTGGAGTAACGCCAAAGCGTCCTCCGTCCACTCCATCGAAGGCTTCTCCTCTTCACGGATATCGCCGAGCGCCTCAACCTTTTCAAATAACTCTACGTTCACCTCGAGATGGCCTCGCTCCTTGGCGATCTCCTCAGCAATCTGTTTGATCATGGCCTGCATGAATTCCGGCACGGTGGCCAACCGATCTTTTGCCGCAGCCGTCCATGGGAGCCGTCCTTGCTCCATCGCTTCAGCGGCAGCCGTCAGACCGGCTTCACCGCCCATTCCACCCATCATCTGTCCCTTAAATCGCTCAAGAACCTCTTCAGTAATTTCTTCATACCCCAATTCCCGTGCTTTTTTTTCCGCCAGGCGACGGACCATGCCACGAAGAAAAATCGGTGCGCGTTCCATGCGCTTGAGTGCGCCGTCGGTCCACCGAATATCTGCTGCTGCAAACTGGGATGGGTCTGACATCGATCTGAATCCTTATGAGAGCGCCACGTCGTTATTGATTCAGTAACTCTTTGATCTCTTTGCCGGCTTTGAAAAATGGGACCCGCTTGGCCGGAACAGCGACGGTTTCCCCGGTCTTGGGGTTCCGTCCTTCTTTCATCCGACGAGCACGCAAGCGAAAGCTACCGAACCCTCGAATTTCCGTCTTGTCTCCATTTTTCAGTGAGTCTCGCACGCAATCAAAAATCGTATTGACCACGACTTCGGCCTGCCGCTTGGTCAATGTGGTCACTTGCTCCGAGACTTTCTCGATAATTTGCGCTTTCGTCATATCTTCTTCCCTCCGCTTGATGATCACCACATGTTTAAGACACAGCTAAAATGCCATCAAGTATTTCAGGCTGACACCCGGCTGCATATCCAATTTAGGGAACATCATGCTCAGTTTCGAGTCCAGTATTTCACGGAGGGAAAAACGGCGGCGTGGTTCGACGACTTTCGGTTCCCCTTGGATCCCTACCACATCCGCAGCTAATTGAATGGCATCATCCAGGTCTCCGAGTTCATCCACCAGCTTGACGTCTTTGGCCTGACGACCGGTGAAGATGCGTCCATCCGCCAGAGCTTGTGCCGTTCGCAGCTCCAGCGACCGACCTTCTGCCACCGCTTCAATAAATTGTCTATGGACGTCATCCATCACCCCTTGGAGCAAGCCTCTCTCCTCAGCGCTCATCTTGCGAAGGGGAGATCCCACATCTTTAAACTTTCCGCTCTTGATGACGACCCCTTCCACCCCGATTTTCTGAAGCAACCCCTCCACATTGGCGGTCTCCATAATGACGCCGATGCTCCCGGTCAAGGTCCCCGGATTCGCCACGATCCGATCCGTGGCCGCGGCAATGTAGTATCCTCCCGATGCCGCCACACTCCCCATCGACGCAATCACCGCCTTATTGGACTTGTTCCGCACTCGCTTGACCGCATCATGGATTTCCTGAGATGGCACCACACCACCCCCTGGCGTATCAATCCGAAGGACGATCGCCTTGATGGAAGGGTTTTCGCTGAAACGCTTCAGTTCACTGACTGTCGTTTGGGAATCCATGATGACGCCTTCAACACGAATCAAGGCGATCCGGTCCTCACTTGACAAATCGAGGTCAGGATAAAGGAGATTCACCAGCACCATCGCACCCACCCCTGCCGCAAAGAGCCAAACGACTTTGCGAAGCAGATGGCGTTTGGGTGGGCGCACATCCTGTGTCACATCATCCGCCATAGTACCAACCGGTCCGGTTCAGGAATCCCCTATTCTTGATCGTCGGCTTGCGCTCGCTTCCGGCTCTGCTTAACAGCCCGACCAAGGCTCTGATCAATAGCACCCTGCGACGAATGATAGTCGTCGACCTGCTTGCGCTCCCAGTCGAGTTGATGATCGCGAAGACTGAGTGCGATCTTGCGTTCCTCTCGATCGACTTTAATTATCTTCGCCGTCAGGTCCTCCTGCAACTTAAACTTTTCTTCCAGCTTCTGGGAAGAATCAAGACCGGATTCGCTGACATGGATCAACCCTTCCACACCACCGTCCAGTTCAACGAAAATCCCGAAATCGGCGACTTTCGACACCTTGCCGGTCACCGAATCGCCGACATGATACCGCGACGGGATTACCTCGTCCCACGGATCACGCGTCAGCTGCTTATAGCCAAGTGAGAGCCGTTCTTTTTCCTTGTCGATGCGCAGGACAATCGCCTCGACCTTTTGCGCTTTCTTAAAGAGTTCTGAAGGATGTTTGATATGCTTCGTCCAGGACATATCGGAAATATGGATCAGCCCATCAATCCCTTCTTCCAGTCCAACAAAGACCCCAAAATCCGTCAAACTCTTTACTTTTCCTTCGATGCGGGTGCCGATCGGATATTTTCCCTCGATCATATCCCAAGGATTCGGGGCGGTTTGTTTCATGCCTAAAGAAATCTTCCGGCTCGCCGGATCCACATTAAGCACCGCCGCTTCGACTTGGTCGCCAACCGCCACAACCCTGGAGGGATGCCGAACCTCATGTGTCCAAGACATCTCTGAGACGTGTACCAAGCCCTCTACGCCTGGTTCGAGCTCTACAAATGCCCCGTAATCAGTTAAACTGACGACCCGCCCGCGGACTCTAGTCCCGATGGGATACTTGCCGGCGACATTGGTCCAGGGATCAGCACTCTTTTGCTTGAGGCCCAGAGAAATACGTCCGGTCTCGCGATCGTACTTGAGCACCGTCACTTCCACTTTGTCACCAACCGTAAACAGTTCCGATGGGTGTCCAACTCGTCCCCACGACATATCCGTAATGTGGAGCAATCCATCGATCCCACCGAGGTCAATAAATGATCCATAATCGGTGATGTTTTTCACGGTTCCCTGAATCAGCTGACCTTCCTTGAGATTCGCCAATGTTGTCTGCCGTTTCTTATCGCGAGTTTCTTCCAGCAATACCCGGCGCGACACCACCACGTTCCCTCGCCGGTGGTTGATCTTGATGATCTTGAGTGGGAACATCTTCCCAACGAGCCCGTCTAAATCACGCACCGGATGAAGATCGATCTGAGAGCCTGGCAGAAACGCTTTGACGCCGATGTCCACCATCATACCGCCCTTGATGCGAGACACAATCTTGCCCTCGATACTCTTCTCGTCCTTGTACATCTTCTCGAGCTCTTCCCAAATCTTCATCTTGTCGGCTTTTTCTTTGGAGAGCACGAGATTGCCGTCTGCGTCCTCACATTCTTCGATATAGACTTGGAGCCGATCACCGATCTTGAGATTCGCCAAGTCGTCCGACGAGAACTGATCGTTCGGGATCATGCCTTCCGACTTGTACCCGATATCAACGATGACCTTGTCCTTGGTCAGCGCCACCACTCGCCCCTCGGTAATGGTGCCTTCTTCCAGGTTGCGGAAGGTTTCTTCATACAACGCCGCTAAGGCATTGCGGTCTAACTGCGCGTCGCTACTGTTGGATACCGTACCCATATGAACATCCTACTCTTCCGACTCTCGCCGGGTGCTGATGGTGAAATCGCCGAGCTCACTCAGCGTTGTGAGCATCGGCGGTCGACCTGCTCGGCGAATCGCCCACCATATCGTCCTTCCTTGTTGGAACGGGAACTTCCCCCAAGGCTGCGATATGTTCGATCACCGTACGGCTGACCTGTTGATAAAACTGCTTTGTTTCCGCTCTTTCTTTCTGCTTCCCCGTATCAAATGTGATCGGAGCTCCAAGCCGTACAGTCACGGGACGGCATCGAGGCCAAGAAGCCCCTGGCGGCAGCACGTCGAAGGTGCCTCTCAAATATGCTGGAACTACCGGACATCCCGTCTGCGATACAATCACTCCGATACCGGCCTTGGGCTGTCGGAGGTGTCCATCCTGCGTGCGTCCCCCCTCAGGAAAAATAACCACCACGTGACCGGCTCGGATCAGGTTAATGGCCTTCCCGAACGCCTCCCGATCCAGACGGCCCAGCTTCACCGGAATCCACCCAAGCGATTGCAACAGACCGCTCAATACCGGGATAGGAAACAAGTCGTGACGCCCCAAATACCAGGCCCTTCGATTCATCCCGCAACCAAGGAGCGGAATGTCGAGGTAACTTGCATGGTTGGCAGCAACCAGCATTCCTCCGGTGCGAGGAACCTGACCTTCAACACGATACCGAAAACAGAGCCCGGCGACGCCTCGCGCCAGGACCCACAACAATCCGTAGACGATCCCGCTCACGACCCAGTCGACACAACCACGATCATCTGCTCCACGACCTGATCGGGACTGAGAGTAGAGGTATCGATAAATCGTGCATCCATTGCAGGAACCAATGGATCGATGGAGCGGGTACGATCTCGCTGATCTCGCGCCGATAGATCATGGGATGTAGTTTCAATCGAGTCCCCCCGCCCTGCAGCGACCAACTCACGGTGCCGTCGTGCCACTCGAACATCAGCATCGGCATCCAAGAAAAATTTGAACGAGGCGGCGGGAAAAACTTTGGTGCCGATATCACGACCTTCCGCCACTACGGAACCTCCCTGGCCGATCTGTCGTTGGATCGGCAACAGCCATTCACGAACGGCCGGAATAGCGGACACAATGGAGGCAGCGGCAGTCACTTCGGGTGCACGCAGTTGCCCAGTCACGTCGCAGCCATCGACCAACACCTGCATCGCGCCCTCGTGAAACTGCATATGAATCGAGGTGGTTGGCAAGAGGGTGACCACGCGTGCATGGTCGGCAGGACGAATCCTCGACTGCAAGGTTTTCCATGCGACAGCTCGATAGAGTGCCCCGGTATCGAGATAGAGATACCCCAGCCGACTCGCCAATAATTTGGCCACCGTGCTCTTCCCCACCCCGGCTGGCCCATCAATCGCAATAATCACTGACTCCTCGCTCCATCAAACCGTCACAATGACTGGGTCAACAGCTCCATCATCGTGGTCTCAAAATTTGGGAATGACGTCTCAACGCAAGCGGTATCCGCAATCGTCATCCCCTGTTCCGCCGTCAAGCCACCAATGGCCAGGGACATCGCCACCCGATGGTCTCCATGACTCTGAGCCTGACTGGAAGCCTGTAATCGTCCGTTCTCTCCCCCTCGACCTAAGCCGCGAATCACCATCCCATCCGGTCGCTCTTCGACCAGCGCGCCCATGGCCCTCAACTCTCGACTCATCGTTGCAATTCGATCACTCTCTTTGACCCGCAATTCTTCCGCACCTGAAATGACGGTATCCCCTTCCGCGACGGCGGCCGCCACGCACAGGACCGGAAATTCGTCGATCGTTTTGGGAATGAGGTCATGGCCGATCGTCACACCCTTCAGGGCGGCAGACTGTACACGCAGGTCCCCGACCGGCTCCCCAGCCGCTTCGCGTAAACCCAATACTTGAATATCGGCCCCCATCTTTCTCATGACGTCGATGAGGCCCGTTCTAGTCTGGTTCATCCCGACATTTCGAATAGTGACGTCGGATCCTGGCACGATCGTCGCGCCAACCAAAAAAAAGGCCGCAGCCGAGAAATCACCGGGCACCGTCACCTCCACCCCTCGCCACCCAACCGATGGTCTCCCGTCCAAGATCAACGCTCCTTCTTCGCGTCTGAGGGGGATACCAAAGAACTGGAACATCCGCTCAGTATGGTCTCGTGACAATCGTGGCTCGCTATAACGAGTCTGCCCTTGCGCAAAGAGGCCGGCGAGAAGAAGCGATGACTTAATCTGGGCGCTGGCCACGGAGGAGCGGTAGTCGATTCCATGAAGGCCTGCACCGGTAATCGCTAACGGAGCCAATTCTCCTCCCTTGCGGCCCGCAATCACTGCACCCATCTCGCGTAGCGGTTTGACCACTCGCCCCATGGGGCGTCGTCGGATCGATTCATCGCCGGTAAGGACGGAGAAGAAATCTTGACCAGCCAACAGGCCAGCCAACAGCCGAATCCCTGTCCCCGAATTTCCGCAATCGATCGGTCCACTCGGCTCAGTCAAACCCCAGAACCCCTTTCCGCAGACGGTCAATTCAGTCGGCGTCTCCGTGATGGAAATCCCCAGTGCCTGACACGCTCTCATCGTGTTCAGACAATCTTCACCTCGACAGTACCCGGCAATGGTGCTCGTCCCTTCGGCCAACGCCGTGAGAATGATCGCCCGATGGGTGAGAGACTTATCGCCAGGGACAGTCGTGGTTCCCTTGAGTGGACGGCCTGGCCTGATGGTGAATGATCTCATGAGTGCCGCACAGTCGCGCTCGCAAGTTTTTCGCGTTCGCCTTTTGCCCGGTCGAGTGCTTTTTCGATCCCCGCCGCATCACCGGCCTTAATCAGCTGCTTCAATTCTTCCAAAGCTCGTGTGTACCGGTCGATGTACGCCACCACATTCTCTCTGTTCCACAGAAAAATATCTCGCCACATTTCAGGAGAACTCGCGGCAATCCTCGTCGTATCCCGCAACCCCCCCCCGGAATGACCGGCAAGATCGAGAGACGGCAACGCCTGATCACGAAGTTCGGACAAGGCATTCATCAGCGCAAAAGCAGCCACATGCGGCAAGTGACTGACGGCACCAAGAATTTGATCGTGGAGATGAGGGTCCATCGTCAAGATGATCGACCCGGCTTCTTCCCACAACTGTCTCACCCGTTCCAAAGCCGTGGCATCGGTCCGCTTCGTGGGCGTCAAAATACAGCGCGCCCCCTTGAACAACTGATCAGTACCAGCGGCGACTCCTGTCTTTTCTTTCCCTGCAATGGGATGCGCTCCGACAAAATGCACCCCGGCGGGCATGGCGGCCTCAGACCGCTCGACCAACATCCCCTTCACACTCCCTACGTCACTGACGATTGATCCGGAAGCGAGGCAATGGGCCCATTCTTGAAGATGTCGCTCATACGTATCCACCGGTGTCGCCAGCACGACTAAATCCGCCCCCCGCACGCCCTCCTGGGGATCAGCCACATATCGATCGATCGCCCCCAACCCAACGGCGGTCTTGAGGTTTTCCACCCGACGGCCTATGCCGACCACATGATCGGCCAAGGCCTTTCGGCGGAGGATCATGCCCAGCGATCCGCCGATCAGTCCAACCCCGATAATGGCGACTTGCTTAAAATGGACCGGCATCGGGATGCTATAACTCTCTTCCCACGGCTTTCGCGATATTCTTAAGATCTCCCATCAGCGTCTTGAATTTGGACGGCTTGATCGATTCTTCGCCGTCACAGAGCGCGCATTCTGGGTTTGAATGAACCTCAATGAGCAAACCATCCGCCCCGGCCGCGACCGCCGCTTTAGACATCGGTGCCACCAGATCCCACTTGCCTGTGGCATGGCTGGGATCCACGATGACCGGAAGATGAGAAAGCTCTTTCAAGGTTGGGATGGCCGCTAAGTCCAAGGTATTGCGGTACTGCGTCTCAAACGTACGAATACCGCGCTCGCACAGCATCACGTTTTGGTTTCCCCGTGACATGATGTACTCAGCTGACAGGAGAAATTCTTTGATCGTGGCCGACAACCCCCGTTTAAGAAGCACGGGCTTATCATAAGCTCCGACTTCCTTGAGCAGCTCGAAGTTCTGCATGTTCCGAGCCCCGATCTGGATGATATCCGCCTTTTCTAAGAACAGTTCGATATCCCGTGTATCCAAGATTTCACTGACGACCGGTAAGCCGGTTTGCTTTCTCGCCTCGACGAGGTAGTCCAACCCTTCACGCCCCAATCCTTGAAACGAATAGGGCGACGTCCGTGGTTTATAGGCCCCGCCTCGCAGAATCGTGGCTCCTGACGCTTTGACTTCATGGGCAATCCCGACCGTCAACTCAAGCCGCTCCACTGCGCAGGGTCCAGCCATAATCGCGAGTTTCTTGGCGCCGATTTTAACACCCCCGACATCAATGATCGTCGGCTCCTTCTTAAACTCTCGACTGACTAGTTTCCAAGGAGCTAGGATGGGCAAGACACTTTCCACACCGGGAAGGGCCGTCAACGGCTGATTGTGCAGGATACGATCGTCGCCGATGACCCCGATAATGGTGCGCTCCTGGCCCGTTGAGATTTGTGATTTGAGGCCAAGGTCCCTCAGTCGATCGATAATATGGTCGACCTCGCTCTCCGATGCCTCCGGTTTCAATACAATGATCATAGTTCCCTCTTACGACTCTTATCTGCGGCCGCCTAAGACCTTGCCGAGCGCCTGAAGGAAGGCGGTATTCTCGTCGGGTTGGCCGATGGTGACACGCAGCATGGTCCCTTCGATATGCCTCGCAATAATGCCTTCTCGCAGGAGCGCGTCAAACACTCCACGTCCATCCTGTTTGGCGTCAAAGTAGAGAAAGTTGGTTTCTGTTGGAATCGGTACGAGTCCGAGTGCCCGCAGCCCCTGCCCCACCTGCTCGATCCCGGCGGCGTTGACCGCCCGGCTCTTCGCCACATGATCGTCATCGGCCAGGGCAGCCAGCGCGGCTTTCTGGGCAAGACTATTGGCGTTGAATGGAGGCCGAACCCGATTCAAGTAATCGATGACTTCTGGAGTACTGATGCCATACCCAATTCGCAATCCGGCCAGCCCATAAATCTTCGAGAAAGTCCTCAGGACAATCGCGTTCCGCCCCTGCTTCACATAGCCCAGCGCATCTGGAAATTGAGGATGGCGGACATACTCGTAATATGCCTCGTCGAACACCACAATAACATCGTCCGGCACTCGTGCCATAAAGCGCTCGACCGCGTCCGCCGACACCATCGTCCCGGTGGGGTTATTGGGATTGCAGAGAAACAGCAACCGCGTTCGCGGCGTAATCGCCTGAACCATTGATTCAAGGTCGTGAGTCCAGTTGACGAGAGGAACGATCACCGGCCTTCCGTGAACGGCCGTGACCTCCATCTTGTAGATCACGAACGTGTGATCCGCCATCACGGCTTCATCGCCAGGAGCCAAAAACGTTCTGGCGAGCAAACCGATGATCTCATCGGACCCGTTTCCGAGGATGACCTGCTCTTGAGTCACTTTCCAGCGATCGGCAAGCGCCCGGCGCAATTGATAGGCACCTCCATCCGGGTAGCGATGGAGCGTATCCTGCGCTCCACTGAGAGCCGCTACGGCTTTGGGTGAAGGCCCCAGGGGATTCTCATTGGAGGCAAGCTTGATGACGCGAGTCAGGCCGAGCTCCCGCTGGAGCTCATCAATCGGCTTCCCGGGGACGTACGGACTGAGGGATCGGATATCAGGATGGACCTGGAGTGGCATAATTTAGTTATGTGCCGGGTAGGAGCCCAAGATCTTCATAAAGAGACAGCGGGCCTTCACTTCCTCCACGGCCTTGTTGACTCGATCATCATTGATATGTCCTTCGACATCCACAAAGAAAATATACTCCCAGGCTTTCCGCTGAGAGGGACGTGATTCGATCTTTGTCATGCTGATGCCATAGGAAGCGAACGGACGAAGCAAGTCGTACAGAGCTCCGACTTTATCTTTTACTGACAGCATCAACGACGTCTTATCTTTCCCCGTCTGTTCGGAAGGTTTTTGAGACAGCACCAGGAAACGGGTGAAGTTATTCAGGTTGTCTTCGATCCGGGCCTTGATCACTTTCAGGCCATAGAGCTGACCAGCCAACTCCGACGCGATGGCGGCGGAGGCCTGATCATCGACGCACATCTCGGCGGCCCGGGCCGTGCTCGCCACCTCCACCGTAGGAACGTGGGGGAGATTGGTCTCAAGCCAATTCCGGCACTGAGCCAGGGCATGGGGATGTGACTGAATTTTCTTCACATCTTCCATGAGGCCTGATTTGGACAGCAAATGATGAGAGACCTCTTGAAGAATTTCTCCATAGATCCGCAAGTTAGAATCGATAAACATGTCGAGCGTATGATTAACCACACCTTCCGTCGTGTTCTCAATCGGCACTACGCCAAAATTAGCTCGGCCTCGCTCCACTTCACTGAAGACCTCTTTAATGCTCTGGACCGGCACATACTGGACGGATGAGCCGAATTTCTGCATGCAGGCCATATGGGTAAAGGTTGCCCTCGGTCCTAGATAGGCGACCTTCTGGGGAGCCTCAAGCGACAGAGACGCTGACATGATTTCCCGATAGACAGAGCGAATGGCCTCGCTGGGGAACGGACCGGTATTGAGCTTGGTGAGCCGTTGGATGATCTCAGCCTCCCGGCCAGCGGTATGGAGGTTGGCATCTGCATCCTTCTCTTTTTTCAATCGCCCGATTTCGATGACACTCTTTGAACGTTCGTTCAGAAGCCGAATGATTTCATCATCGATCCTATCGATTTCCTTACGATATTCTGGCATGTCCTTGGGCATACGGCGTCTCGTTTCAA
>JAMXAU010000029.1 GCA_024281365.1 Nitrospira sp. | reverse complement strand
CTCGAGCGAGTTTGTAGACACCTTTCAGATCGTTGTCGTTGAGCCGAATGCACCCATGCGTCACGTTCTTTCCCAATAGCCTGGTATAGAGCGTCCCATGGATGAAGTACCCTTTACCGAACCCGAGTGCATAGTCACCGAGTACTCCCTGTTCGGCACGGTCCACAGCATTTTGTGGAACGGCGACCCCCTCTTCGACGAATGCCCAATCCGGCTTGATCCATGTGGGATTGGTCAATTTGGACTTGACGAGAAATTCCCCTCGCGGCGTGTCAAACACCCATTGATTGTTGCCTTCACCGGGCTTGTCAAGAATCGTCCCGCTCCCAGTCGATGCAATGGCATCAAGAACGATTTCATCCTGACGCTTCACATAGAGTCGGTTTCGGGCTGTATCTACCAAAATATAAGGCTGGTTAGGCGTGAGTTGGGCCAGCTGTTTAGAAAGCGCCTTATATCTGGCCTGTAGCGTACGAAGGGAGACTTTATCTTCAACTGGTACCGGCTGAATCTCATGACTTGTACCGGATGTGGGAGAGGTGGTCGTCGGAGCATTCATCGCCAGGAGGAGGATGAGAATGACCGCGAACGCTGCAAGAAGGATTCGCCCCATTGGTCTACGCTCAGATTTCTTCTTTGCTATGGTCGAGTTGCGCTAATGCCGATGCGACTGCATTTTGCTTGCTTAACGCACCGACGATGGTGACCGGTGTCCCAACCGGGACACTCTCATAGAGAACCGTCATATTGGAGTTATCGAGCATCACGCACCCGAGAGTCTGCGCCAGCCGCTCATTGTCTGCACCATGAATTTCGATCTGACCGCCAATGCTTTTGAACGGGGAAATTTTCCTCGACCGCTTTGCAAGCTGGAAGCGCCGTCGATCCTCGCCATTAGGGTAGTCTAGAGCCAATGCTCGGTAGAACTGCGTCTGGCCTGGCCCCCGTCTGTCGATAACACGATAGCGCCCTTCCGGAGTCGCCCCGTCTCCCTGAAACTGTTTCTCGAGCATGCCGTTGAACCCCAAGCGAACTGGGTATGATACCACCTTCCGACCACCCTTGTAGACACTCAGCTCTCGCTCGGCCTTGCTTACCACGATGGCGGTCGCCTGATGCGTACGCGACCAATCAATCGTCTGTTTGGCCAAGGTCTGCCAGTAGATGATCCGACTCTCGTCAGCGTACCGCCCTAGTTCTTGACTGAGTAAGGACGCTTGCGCTTTGAGCGCGTGACCTGCTTTCTCCGCTGCCTGCATGGCTCGCGGGTAGTCCTTTTGTTCAAGAAACGATCGCGCTTGTTTGACGAGGAGATCCGTCTGAACGCCTTTTTCTCCGAGCAGAATGCGTCCGTCAATCGCCTCAACCTTGGCTGCGACGCTGCGAAGATGGTCCTCTAATCGTGTCACCTTCGCTTGCATGGCACGCTGTTGCGAGACCTGCCGATCGTGGAGTTGCGACACGGTACGCTCACCCATGACGTAGAGCCAGCGGAGATCACTTTCAAGCTCGCTGGATTCCCAGGGCCAGCGAATCACGTCATCGTCAAGTTGGGCGCGGGCTTTTAGCAGTGCCCATTGTCGAACGAACTGGCCATATTCTTCAGGAGCGGTTTCGGGAGCACGCAGGGCGATGAGATCGTGATCGATGGCTTCAACAGCGGCAACCAGATCTGGAGGAACAGCTTGCACGCAACCGACCAAGCCGGCCATACAGAGTAGTGCGGTCACTATTCGATATGTCTGATTACCCCCCATACTGTGATTATTTTCTCCGTCCAGGTTTTCCTTTCCCCACTTTGGCCAGGGCGTTTTGTATTTCAGTTGAAACAGCTTGGCTCATATCATGAATGGCCTTAGCCTGAGTTTGTGCGGCTGGAAAATCTTCTTTGTCTATGGATGCTTGAACCTGTTTGAGCAACGACTTCAGGCCTTCGACATCGTTCCTGATCGCTTCCACCGCGGCCCGATCCTTCCCAACCGGTGCCTTGGCAACGAGATCTTGGGTCGCTCTCACAGCCTCTTCTGCAACCTGTTGAGCCTGCAAGGCTGCTGCTTTGGCCTCTTCCTTCTTTTGAACTGATGCGGTCTTTATTCGGTCACTTTCTGCCTTAGCCGAAGCAGAGAGCTGTTGTGCTTTGCCGTAGTCCCGAAACAATCCGAACTTTCCTTCTTGATCGGAGACTTCTTTCCTCATGGCCGCCAGTGTCCCCTCAAGCTTGGCGTATTCTTCCGCAGAATACGTGGCCGCCCCGCTCTCCTGTGCTTCTTTCAATGCCTTTTCAGCCTCTTGGAGCTGTTGGGTTGGTGGGTCCGCACACCCCGCCGTCAGTGACAGAGTGAGGGCTATCGATACAAGGGCTACTCTTCTCGCCATGCTATGGGTCCTCCTTAATGGATTCGCTTCTGAAAGCTAAGTTAATCCCAAGTCTTCCTTGATGAGTCAGATGTTAGGTAGATTCGGCCAGAGTATCAGACTTCTGATTTTAGGCATACTAACACACCTAAACGAACGAGCAAGCCCGGTGCCACTGATCACCATTGTTCGTGAATCCCGACTCCTTCGATTTCATATACTTACACTGATAGTATCGTACCGACTAGTTTGATCTTGTGGCATTCTGGTGAGTGAACGCAAAACCGCCTCAACATAAACAGATCGGACAGGATAACTATGGGGTCCTTACTATCTATCACCGACCGTACGCCCATGAAATTGACAGACCCCTCTGCCTCCCCTATAATCCACCGTTCATTTGATGTTGATTCGTTGCGGTTTGGAAGGAAAGGGGAACCATGTCGTTTACATTTCAACAGCCGTCCAACTTAAAGAAAAAGCGTGAACATGGGTTTCGAAAGCGCATGAGCACAAAAAACGGTCGTAAGGTTCTGGCCCGTCGACGCGCGAAAGGACGCGCTCGGTTGACTGTCTAGGCCTATCGTCTCGGGTCGTGCAGGTGTTCTTCGTGTCGCTCCCCAATCTCTTGCGTTCTTGTTGAGCGTACGCCCACCTACCAGTTACAGCCTTCCCCGGGGTCATGAGCGGATGGGACACGACAAAAGCACACCCCCTTGTCCGGTAACACCCAAGACATACAAGCGTGATGATATTTTTTTGAGGAGTCACCGAGATATCCAAGCTGTCAAGGATCATGGGCGACGAATTTCGACGGCGCTTTTCAACCTTTTGGCTTGCAAGATGGACCATACACCGAGTCGGGTTGGAATTATCGTTGGCAGACGATTTGGGAATGCCGTCAGACGCAATCGTGCGAAGCGTGTGTTCCGCGAGTTGGTGAGAGATTCTTATTCGGGATTGGTTTCCGGAAGTGGAATCCTTGTCTTCCCCAAAAGGGATGTTCTCTTGTCGTCGCGGATCGATTTACTCCAAGCCTGGAAGGCAGCACTCGCACGCATGAGCCTTCTTCGCCCTGATTGAGATTATCATGAAACAAGTTTTCCTATGGATGCTACAGGGATACCGTCTGGTGATCTCACCCATGTATGGTCCGACTTGTCGATTTTATCCGTCATGCTCGCATTATGCTTCGGATGCTATCGCCAAATACGGCGCATGGTATGGATTTTGGCTAGCCTGTGTCCGACTGTTGAAGTGTCACCCTTTCCATCCTGGAGGGGAAGATCCAGTCAGGTAGTGATACAAGCCTCATTTTATTAACGAAAGTATATTCTCCACATGGAAAAGCGCCTCGTTGTCTTTTTAATCCTCTCAGCCGCGATTGTCTTTGGATATGAGTATGCGCTCAAAGGATTGGGCCTGCTACCGCCTCCAACCGTCTCGGATTCCGCAGGATCAATCCCTGATGAAGCAGCCTCTGCTCCAGGCACCACTTCGGTAAGCCAGCCGGCAACTCCTGAGGCTGGGAAAACCCCGGAGTCACCTGGTACATCCCGCAGTGAAAATCCAAAGGTGCCATCCGCTCGCATGGAGTCCATCACTGCGGCATCGGTTGAGATAGAGACTGAGCTCTATCGTGCCAAGTTCACCTCTAGAGGAGCCGTGCTGACAAGCTGGGAGCTTAAACGCTATCGCAGCAGCTCTGATGGGAAATCTTTTGTCCAGCTCGTTCGACAGGGAGGAAAATTTGCCGACCCCCTCACCGTCACAACAGACGACGCAACACTTGCAAAGGAATTGAGGGAAAACGTTTACAAGGTTGAGCAGGATTTTACGACCTTAGATCAAGAGCACCCAATCGGCCACATCACATTCCACTACGGCAACCCCGGTTCCGACATACACCTTGAGAAACAATTCACCTTTCATGCCGACAGCTATATTGTGGACATCAGCTTGAGGTCCAAAGGACTGACAGGGCCTTTGAAAGTGGAATTGGGCACCAATTTCGGCGTGGTGGAGTGGGGTGAGGGATTCATCGGTTCTGTTGGGACGGTGTCGTTGCTTGACGACAAGCTGGACACAGACGCCCCGGAATCCGACACGGAGCGTAAAGGCACACTGGCTTGGACTGCCTTGCAGGACAAGTACTTCATGTCTGCGCTGATTCCGAAAGGGAGTGCCTCCGCTTGGCCGAAGAAGCAGGGTGAAAAACTGGTTTCTACCGGCGTTCGCATGGGTGTCGATCCATCTGGTGCACCGCTCACATTACAGTTATTTGCGGGGCCGAAAGAATTCGACACACTTCAAAACCTACATATCCGCCTTGAAGATACGATTGACTTTGGGTGGTTTCTGTTCGGTAGCTGGGACATGGTGAGGGCCGTCGCCAAACCGATCTTTTCCGTACTTCGTTCCATCAACGAGTACACCCACAATTACGGTGTCACCATCATCCTATTGACGGTTGCCATCAAGCTGTTATTCATCCCCTTGCAGTACAAGAGCTACTCGTCCATGAAGCAGATGCAGACGATCCAACCGAAGGTGGCTGCACTCCAAGAGAAGTTCAAGGATGATCGTGACCGGTTGAATCGTGAGCTGATCAAGCTGTATCGCGATCATAAGGTTAATCCTGTGGGGGGCTGTCTACCGATGGTCCTTCAAATGCCGGTGTTCGTGTCCCTGTTCAATATTCTTTATATGACGATCGACCTTCGACAAGCGCCCCTGGGCCTCTGGATCACTGATCTGTCCGTTCAGGATCCCTATTACATTCTGCCCATTATCATGGGAATCAGTATGATGGTGATGCAGAAGATTCAGCCCACCACGATGGATCCCGCCCAGGCGAAGATGATGTTGATGCTGCCCGTGGTCATGACGTTCCTGTTCATTAACTTTCCTGCTGGTTTAGTCTTGTACTGGCTGACCAACAACGTCTTGTCCATCGCCCAGCAGTTTGTCACGGACCGGTTCTTCCTTAAAAATCGATCAGTGGCTCTGACTACGGATGAACCGAGCAAGCAAAAATGAAGTTCCCTGGGCCGGCTTCATACGATTAGGCGTCACGACTATGGTGGATCGTGCCTATCGACGGAGCGCCTGAGGACACAATTTGTGCCATTGCAACTCCGATGGGTGAGGGTGGCATTGGGATCATCCGCATTAGCGGCCAGAATGCAACAACCATCGCCTCCAAACTTGTGAGGCTGCGCACAAACGGATCTCTCGATACCCTTCCCACACATACGCTGCATCTTGCCGATATTGTCTCTGCGCCTCATCCTGAGTCAGCCGGTGATTCAGGGCCATCAATGACCAGGGAGCACATCATTGACGAAGGCCTGGTGGTCTATATTTCGTGGGAAGAGTTATAGCGGTTGCCAATCAGAAAGGCGGGGTAGGAAAGACGACCACTGCCATTAATCTTTCAACAGCGGTTGCCCTTGAGGGAAAAACTGTATTGTTGATTGATATAGATCCACAAGGAAATGCAACAAGTGGCCTTGGCATAGACCAGAGAACCTTGAAAAGGAGTACCTACAGTTGCCTCGTCAAAAACAGCACTATATACGAATCCATAATAGAAACAACTATTTCTGGACTCAACGTCTTACCAGCTAATGCCGATCTCGCGGGTGCTGAGGTGGAACTCGCAAATCTCGATGGTCGTGAAGGTCATCTTCGATCACTGATTGCTGAAATACGAGACCGATACGATTTTGTCATCCTTGATTGCCCACCAGCACTTGGTATTCTTACCATTAATGCCCTCACGGCAGCCAATTCTGTGCTCATACCTGTTCAATGCGAATACTACGCGATGGAAGGCCTGACCAGACTCGTCGGAAGCATCGAGCTCGTCCGTCAATCGTACAATCCGGGCCTAGAGATTGAGGGTATCGCCCTCACGATGTTTGATTCGCGAATCAGTCTTTCTCGGCAGGTGGCAGACCAAGTACGGTCTCATTTTGCGCATAAGGTATACCAGTCCGTGATCCCTCGTAATGTTGCACTTGCAGAAGCACCCAGTTACGGTCGGCCGGGAATCCTCTATAACATGGCATCCTCCGGGTCGCAGTCTTACGTATCACTAGCTAAGGAGTTTATTGCGCATGGAGAAAAAGGCTCTCGGTAAAGGGCTCGACGCGCTATTGCCCCCAGCCAGGCTGAGCAGGGCTGAAGACACGGCCGATGTACAACGGATTCCGATCGACCAGATTGTGCCGAATCGCTATCAACCACGGCAGACCTTCCTTCAGCAAGAGCTCACTGAACTCACGGCATCCATCAAGGAGAGCGGCGTTATTCAGCCTATTATGGTCCGCCGGAAGGGCGATGGCGTCTATGAGTTAATTGCTGGAGAACGACGCTGGCGGGCCTCCAAAGAGGCCGGACTTACCGTCATTCCCGCCGTACTCAAGAATTGTACGGATCAGGAATCCTTACTCCTCGCTCTGGTCGAAAATCTGCAACGTGAAGATTTAAACCCGATGGAGACAGCTCGCGCCTATTCACGAATGATGAAAGAATTCGGTCTGACCCAAGAAGCCGTCGCCGCCAAGGTAGGCCGGGACCGGTCTTCAGTGGCCAACTTTATCCGTTTAACCCATCTCCCCCTCGATCTCCAAGGACTTGTGGAAGGAGGAACTCTTTCCACCGGTCATGCCAAAGCCCTTCTCAGCCTCTCCACCCCAGAAGCGCAGCTGCGGATTGCAAAACTAGTGACAGCTGGAAATTTGTCTGTTCGGCAAACAGAGAAACTGATCGAACAATCCATCATCGCTAAACAGCCCGTCGCGCGACCCCCTCGAACCACACAATGGAGAGATCTTGAAGACAGATTACAAAAGCGTCTTGGCACCAAAGTGACCCTCCACCCCCGTGGTCAGGGCGGGAAACTCGTGATCCACTACTTCTCCTCCGACGAACTGGACGGGGTCGTCGAAACCCTGTTGGGTTAATGCTCGCCCCAAGCCTTCCTCCCCCGTAAGCCTCAATATTTCGCCCACCCCTGCCCACCCACTAAATATCTCCCCCAAACCAACCGATATGGAACATAACGGCACCGCACCGTTTGTTCTGTCAGGGGCCAGCCACATTGTGAGAGGAGGGGATCGTATGTGGAAAGATAAGCAAGATGGTAGACGCACGGATGACAACGACTTAGATGCCATGAGCTCGGCGCTCGATACGCCACGGCCTGACACCGGCCATGACGTCAGTGCGTTCGTCGGTAAGGGAGTCGTGTTCAAGGGAACCATCTCGTATAACGGAACCGTGCGTATTGACGGAACCCTAGAGGGGGAAATTCATACGGACGGCATCTTACTCGTGGGCGAAGATGCGGTTCTTAATGCCAAAGTCGCGGCCGGAACAATTGTCTGTAAGGGCAAGATCACCGGGGATATCACGGCACGAGAAAAGATGAAATTGCGAGCGCCCGCGGTGATCAACGGTGGGGTCACGACTCCAATGCTTTCCATGGAGGAAGGCGTCTCATTCAACGGAACGTTGGAGATGGAACAACAAGCCCCTCCCGTTCACAAAGATCTACCGCTTCATTCTGTTGGGACCGGTACCGAGCCACCCGTTCGCCGGCTGACCGTCTAGCGGAATAGTGTCGGAGCGGTGAGCGAGGGACGCGCGGCAGCCAGGTCAAAGGATCCTGGACCATGTACCACGTTCACCACTCCCTCGACCCCGGTCTTATCACAAGGAGCAGAGAGCGCTCATGTGGGCCATCGGAGAAAAACAGGCAACCGACACCCCTCCCAACGACAACTTTACCTTTCTCAGTAAGGGAGTCGATTTTAGGGGCATCCTGAATTTTGACGGAACCATACGAATTGACGGTCGGGTGGAAGGAGAAATCACCACCAGTGGGACCCTCATTATCGGGGAGCAAGCCGTTGTGAAAGGGGTGATCTCGGCCGGGGTCCTTATCACCAGCGGCAAAGTCAACGCCACGATCTCAGCAACGGCAAAAATACAAATCCAGAAACCAGGCATCCTCATTGGCGATATCCGTACACCGGGTATTTCTATCGAAGATGGCGCTCACTTTCATGGTATGTGCGATATGGGGGCCCATAAATGGGTGGAAGAGCACTCCTCGTCCTCGTCCAAAAACACTCATGACGCCACTACCTTCCGGGGGAAGACCCGTTCCACCAGCCTCTAGCCGACATTGTTCAACCGCTTCGTAATGAACCTGCTTGGGCTACACAATGTCCTGAATCAGCGTACCTCTTTCGTGGGAAAGAACCACATACGCTTTTCCCGTCTTCGTTTCACGTTTCACCGTTCGGCAGCCTCATGGCCCTGTGTGTCATCGACAACCGGACGACGCCCAACGGAAACAGTCACCTCAGCCGGGAGCAAATTGGAGTAGAAGAACTCCCCGATAAAGTGACTAGCCCTTTCCCCTAGACACTCGGTACAATACCGTTCCTATGGCTCGGAAGTCTGTCCTACTGGGCATGAGCGGTGGAGTTGATAGCTCCGTCGCCGCAGCATTACTCGTCCGGCAAGGTTATGACGTCCATGGCATCACTCTTCAGGTGTGGGAACACGAAGACGACTCCGTCGCCACATCAAAGAAGTGGCAAGAACGCGGCTGCTGCAAGGTTGGGATCGCACGGCATGTCGCGAAGCTTCTCGGCATCCCGCACGAGGTCGTTGATACCCGACACACCTTTCGTCACGCCGTCATTGACGACTTCATCCAAGGCTATACCACCGGCACGACACCCAATCCCTGCGTGCGTTGCAATGAACGGGTGAAGATTCATACCCTCGTTGACCTCGCGCTACAACGCAGAGTCGACTATGTGGCAACCGGGCATTATGCGCGATTGCATGACCACAGAGGATTCTCCGTCCTTTCACGGTCCGTCGATCCTCGAAAAGATCAAACATATTTCCTCTATCGTCTCCGAGCTGAATGGCTCCCTCGCCTCCTCTTTCCATTAGGAGGTCTGGAGAAGGCCGCCGTCTGGAAAGAAGCCGAGGCACTGAGCCTGCCAGTCGAGGAACTCAAGGAAAGCCAGGAGATCTGCTTCGTGAGCCAGGGTGATTATCGGACCTTTCTCGAGCAAGAAGCGCCACATTCCCGGAAACAAGGATTGTTTACTGACCAGGAGGGCCGTCCCCTGGGGCAGCATGACGGTATCGCATTCTATACACCCGGCCAGCGTCGAGGCCTTGGTATCGCCACAGGCCAGCGCCTCTACGTTCATCAGGTGCAGCCCGCAACCAATACAGTGGTGCTCGGACCCAGCGAACGACTTCACTCAGAATGCACCGTCGCGGACCTTAATATGTTTGCTCCCGATTTCCCCTCCCACAGCGCCGACGTTCACGTGAAGGTTCGCTATGCAACGCCTCCTAATCTCGCGACACTCATAGTACTAGACTCGTCAGCCCTGCATGTCCAGTTCCACCAACCGCAACGCGGGTTAAGCCCCGGACAATCAGCAGTGTTCTATAGTGGGGACGACGTTCTTGGTGGCGGTATCATCCAACCCTTCCCACCATCGTAAATGAAGCCGTGCTTCTTGACTTGTCCCTGAATCTTCAGATAGCCTTTGGAGGTTCGGGTGCGCAATCGTACCACTCCGTCCTGTCATCGACAGACAAAGTGGTCTTTATTGGTCAGAGGGCATCATGTTCGGTTCATTTGGTTGGATGGAACTACTCCTGATCCTGATTATTGTGCTGATCATCTTCGGTGCAGGGAAACTACCCCAATTGGGGGAAGGCCTCGGGAAAGCCATCAAGGGTTTTAAGAAATCGGTTCATGAAGCCGACGCAATTGATATCACACCAGGAGAACAGCCTTCACAGGGCGAGCCTCAGGCTAGCTCTGCCGCTCAGGTCGGTACTCAGGCTGAACCAACTCCATCGTCCAGGCCCGCGACCACCCAACCCACTCAGGTGAAACAAGGCTAACAACCCACCCCCCGGTGGATGAATAAATGACGGGGCGCCGTCAGACGATAACCGCAATAGCCAATCATGTTTGGACTGGGCGCAGGCGAGATCCTCATCATTTTGATCATCGCCTTTCTCCTGTTTGGACCCAAAGAACTGCCGGAAGTCGGTCGCCAAGTTGGTAAAGCCATCAAGGGTTTTAAAGATACGGCCGATGACCTTCGCAAATCCGTCGAGCCGGAACTCAACCTGATACAGCAGGAAGTCAAAATGGTAGAGCAAGACCTTCAAGCCTCTCTCAAAGAAGCCGAAGAAGAACTCACAGCGGAACCCAAGGCGGGAGAGGCGGGTCCATCATCATTGCCTAAGTCTGGTCCTGCATGACACAAACATAGGATCACACTCCCCCTGATCATCCACATAAAGGAGAAAGGCAGCCGCCACACCGACATCTCGTAGCTTCGCACTCATCAAGATCTTCATGACGATGGTTGGACACCCTGGCCCAGCTGTTCTCCCCCTCGGGTTCGTATGCAATTCCCTTGGGCTTTTGAGACCGCAACCAAATCCACCTGACGATGAGAGCACCGGATGGTATCTGCCTGTCTAGCGACACGATGGACATACTGTATGGCATGGGAACACCGAAGCAGTTCGGTCATCGGAAGAAAGTTTTTCTCCAATTCCTGACAGTCGTCAGTCTCATCGCAGGTCACTCTACAGTACAGGCAGCCTTCCAACTCCCGGAAGGAGAAAAAATCACGAACCCCATCGTCATCGGCCGGGGCATTCCCCAAAAAGAGGCCTATGAGCCATTCGATCCAAGGATCGGTCGCAATTTCAATCTGAAAAACCTCTGGATGCGAGCCGACATGCGTGTGAGACCCGAGTATCGGACCAATGTCTGCTTTGGTGGAGGTATTGGAGCCGCTGGCCAATGTAACGCACCAGGACTCGTTGCCAACAACCTTCCAGGAAAGGCAAACGACCAGTTCGTCCAGCAAATGACTCGATTAGGTATCGGGTATGATCTTTCACCGGACGTCAATTTCTACCTTGAGTTCATCGACTCGAGAACATGGGGCGGGAATGGAACGCCCGTCGGTGCGAATGGTGCAGGAAATAACGGAGATCCCGCCATCCATACCTGCGGTTCCACCCTTGTCGGCTCCACCCCCGCAAACGTACGACCTGCCTGTACCCTTGGGATCCGAGCCGGGTACATGTTGATCCGCAACTTTGCAGGCGTCCAAGGCCTAGGACTTAAAGCAGGCCGGCAATACCTTGTCTTCGGAGATCAAAGCCTCTTCGGTCACTTTGATTGGGCCAATACCGGATGGTCGTTTGACGGGGTGATGCTTCAGTATTCAACCAGCATTATAGATACGCACCTGGGCTGGTTTCGCACAGCCGAAACCGATCTCTTACAGGGGGCCACCCTCGGAAGCGGCGGACCAAATATCGGCGGCACTGGTCAGGCGAGAAATGCAGCCGGTGACGCCGATTTTATTATCTTTTACAATCAAATCAAGGCTGTCCCGGGCTTTCTAATCGAACCGTTCTATATCTATTACAAAAACAATCTCGGAGGGGGCGATGTCTCCTTCCAAGGACTCGGCACTCCCAAGCATGGCAATCAAACCCGCCATGTCATCGGAAACCGGGTTGCGATGAAAAAAGGCTACTTTGATTTCTCGAGTGAAGTGGTCTACCAATTCGGTCAGATGGGGGACACCGCCGATAGTGCCAGTAGTCTCTGTGGCGATCCCGGTGGAGAGGGAAAATGTCTCCACATCAACGCCTGGGCCACCAGAAACTGGATCGGATACACGGCTTTTAATTTGCCCGGCAAACCTCGCATCGCCTTCAATTTTGATTATGCGTCCGGCGACGGTCGCGCGAATTGCACGTTATCGAACGGGGCCTACGGAGCTTGTAAGACAGCGAATACCTTTGAAAACTTTTTCCCCACGAACCATATCCATATGGGATACATGGATGTCATGGGGTGGAAGAATATGATGAGTTTCTCAGGAAACTTCCAGGCCCGTCTTTCCCCCGATGATCATATCGAAATATGGTACACCAACCTCCATCTCGCCAATGCGAAAGACAACTGGTACCGAGCCAGTCAAGGCGTCTATGTCTTTTCGCAACCGGGCAATACCAAGACCCATATCGGTGACGAGGTGGACGTTGCCTGGACACACTTCTTCATGCACGGCATGGTTGCCTTTCAGGCAGGGTACGGTCACCTCTTTCCTGGTTCATACATTTCGCAAAATCTCGGACGACGAGCAGTCGGTCAAGACTGGGCCTATGCCCAGCTTTGGATCAACTTCTGAGGCAATGCCGGAACCATCCTTAGCTAGAGATTTTGGCTCGCTTTATGAGCAGGTACTCCTCAGGCAGGGAAACATCCAACCTTCACCAAGCAGTCCTGAAGTTCTCCGTAGGTCTGCGTCACAGGGAACGTCGGGAACTCTTTTGGCAAGTGGTCAGGCGGTCTGAAGAAAAACCCCTTGTCAGCTTCACCTAACATCCCAAGATCATTGTATGAATCCCCCGCAGCCATGGTAAAGAAATTCAAAGCCTTCAGGGAGGCGACTGCATGCTTCTTGGGATTCTGCATCCGCATGTGATAATTCACGATCCGACCATGCAGATCAATGTCGAGCTGATTACAGAAGAGTGTGGGGTAACCCAGCTGTCGCATGAGCGGCTGAGCGAATTGATAAAAAGTGTCCGATAGGATAATAACCTGGCAACGCTCCCTAAGCCATCCCAAGAAGGCAACCGCCCCTTCCAATGGACCCATTTCGCCGATGACAGCTTGAATCTCGCTGATTTTCAGACCATGCTTGTCAAGAATTCCTAATCGTTGCTTCATGAGCTGGTCATAGTCCGGCATCTCACGGGTGGTCATCTTCAACTCATCAATCCCGGTCTTCAGCGCGACATTAATCCAGATCTCAGGCACGAGCACACCTTCCAAGTCTAAACACACAACTACGGGCTTCTGCATTCCTTGTCTCCCTCTCCCCCGGCGACCCCATGTCTTAAGACGGTCAGCCGCCAGCGGCCTTCCCATCATCTGAAAATGACTGGCTCAAGAATCGCCAGACCTTATCCAACACTTGGTCAAAAAGCTGAGTACCCTTCCACATTCGATCGGTCGTTCCTGCATGTACTTCTGCCCAATCCAGAGCCAGCGGAAGTGGAATCAACCGTGTTGAGGTGTTGGTCAAGTCCTGCCACAACAACCCAAGAACCGTGCTGATCCGTATCGGTGTGGAAATGGTGTCCACTGGGTTCGCGAGAAGGTCCTCACAACGGTCGGCAGGTGACGTCACCAACAATTCACGGCAGGCTGCTGGGCGCTCATCATAGATTGTACAGACCTCCTCCTCTAAAAATGGACAGGCCAGCCGCAGCTCGTAGTACCTGCGATTGACTCCATCAAGATCTTCGTCACTGCAGTGATCAGAAGCCTCGCACAGCTCCGAGAGACGTTGCCAGATCCCCTTGGAGAGCAATTGTACCTTTGTATCAGCAAAGCGTGCCATGATCCGAGACTGTTGCTCGACAGGGCGAGAACGAACCCACTCTCGTACCGAAAACGCTTCCGGCGCAGACAGGGGAACCAACATTCGACAGCAGGCCGCACAGCCTTTTTGGCACGAAGGTACCCTCCCCTGCTCACCCACCCGTGCAACCTCCAGGGCCTGGGCCTCTTCTCCTAAACGTCTCATGAAAGGAACAATAGAGGTAACAGGAACGAACCCGGTCGGCACATCAACGGCCGTGGTAATTTGGCCGGCAGATGTGTTCAGAGAAACCTCGAATCGCTCACTGACCTGGGAACTCATGGAAGCAACCGATGTGGAATAGGATCCGCTCGTCTGCTCACTTGTGCATAGACAGTAATATGCGTCCGTCCGACGAATCAAGACCTCGCGCTTAGCAGCCTATCACACCATTGTGCGCATCAGCTCCCGTCCTAAACCCAGTGGATCTTCCCTATCACGCACAGCAGATCCTACCGGTTCAATCACCGTACCCCAAATGGACTTCCATATAAGGCCATCTTTGGGTCTTGCGTGACTGAGGAAAAAGCGTACAGTTTACAATGCGCGGGTACACCGACCCTGCCGTCCATGAGATAGCCAATGAGAGATCGTCGCTCATATCGAGGCAGCGAGGTGTACCCCCGCCCAATCACCACTCCCTGCTTCCGGCCTCAAATGAAGTTATCCTGCTCAGCCCATACTTCGCTCACCCCACGATTCTAGTCCATCAGCTTGCTCCTTCTTCACAGAAGCTCGATAATGACGCATGGGGTCACCGAAAACTTTTTCCGGTCATGTCATCGGGCTGCTCAAAGAATACATGCAGGATCTCGTCGATCAGGCGGCTCAAGAAGCACGCTCACAAGAACAGTTTGGCTTTACGACTGCAGTGTACCGGCCTGACCAGGCCATTTCTGACCTCTTGGCCTTGCTGGACGACCGCATTGAATCGGAAGGCGTCCAAGTCGGATTGCCTGATGGCTTTCTCCACGACATGTGGAATCTCTGTAACGAAGGCCTCTCGCCAATCTCGGACCGTGTCTGGCTTGAGGCCAATCTTGACGGCCAGAGTCCGAGAAAGGCGACCGTGAGGGAACTGACCTATCGTGCGCTGATCGATTTTATCGATACTTCTTCAGAAGAAGAGGGCATTGAGCCTTCAGGGCACGGAGTCTCTCCGTAATTCAGGTTTAGTGCACCAACGGGGTGGACACACTCGCGTAGAGCATCATGAGAAGGGAGCGATAGGAATGGTTCCTAGAAGGTATTGGCTGATGAAATCCGAGCCCACTGCGTTCTCGATCGACGACCTCGCACAAGCCCCCGGCCAGAGGACCTGTTGGGATGGGGTTCGTAATTATCAAGCTCGCAATTTTCTGCGCACGATGGCGGTCGGTGATCACATTCTGTTTTACCATAGTAACGCTGATCCCCCGGCGGTCGTCGGTATTGCAGCAGTCGTCAGGACCGCCTATCCGGATTCAACGCAATTCGATAAGAAGGACAAGCACTACGACCCGGCAAGCAAACCCACCGAACCAAGGTGGGACATGGTCGACATCAAATATGTCAGAACCTTTTCTAAACCGTTAACACTGGACGACTTGCGGAAAGACCCTCAACTCAAGGGGATGGTTCTCTTGCGGAAAGGCTCTCGGCTCTCGGTTCAGCCCGTCACGTCGGGCGAATGGAAACACATTCTGCATCTGGCCGGAAGATGACGGATGAGCATCTTAGATACTGGCTTTCCCATCGTCCATATACCGATGTTGCCAATCCAACCACGCATGACCGAGCTCGTGGGCGAGAATATAGCGGCGGCGGGTCACGGGAAGTCGCTTTCGGACATAAATGGTCTTCGTGTCATCGTCCCAAATCCCGTCGGCATTGGGGTCGCGCTTGTCCATCTCTGTATCTGATAACTGCCGAACCGAGATGCGATAGCCAAACGGCAAGACCACTTGATTGGGAATTCGGAGCATCTTCTTTCTCTCTTTCAACATGATCCCCATGGTCCACTCCCTCTTCTTCCCCTTGGTAGATTAGCCTACCACAAGCAGATAGCTCGAGTGTTGGCATTTTTCTTCTATAATATTGATACGTTACGACATCCCTCAAAGAAACGCCGCTGCTGGAACTTTTATCCCCTCCACACCGTCGACCCTTTCCACCACGCACGGCAATTGTGTATGATCGACGCATGGAATCCCCTGTGGACAATGATGTGTTGAATCCCTGGCCGACATGGGTCTCCCTTGTTGGCGTCAAGATTCGGAACCGTGGCGAAGTCAAAAAGTTGGGATCAAATGGGCTGCCCTTCTCGCACGGTGACCCCGTCTTACTCGAGGCCGATGGTGAGATGACCTACGGCATCGTCTACACTACGCCCTACTCAGCCCCGTTTACTCCACCCATGCGAGCCATGAAATCCATCTTGCGTAAGCCGGATGCTGAGGAAGCCGAGTTGATTGCTCGACTGGAGCGCCTCTCTGAGGAGGCTGCCGGCTATTGCAAAGCGAAAGCTGCCGATCTGAGCGTCCGCCTTAAACTGGTCGAGGTCTATGGAGCCATGGACCGTCGGCAGCTCACTTTTGTGTATACGGCGGACGAGCGCATCGATTTTCGAGAACTCGTGCGTGACCTCGCACGGCGCTTTGGCGGTCGGATTGAAATGCGCCAGGTCGGGGTCCGTGAAGAAGCTCGGCGGCTCGGTGGAATCGATACCTGTGGTCTGGTCTTATGTTGTGCATCATTTCTAACCGACGTGAAACCGGTCACAGCCAAGCAGGCCAAGAAAATGGACCTGCCGATCGATGATCCACGCCTGCTCGGCGTCTGCGGGAGACTGAAGTGTTGTTTGATGTTTGAGATGATGGATGCCCAGGGAAAGATTCCGTCTCAAGCCCAACAACTCATTACTCCGACCAAAGCGAACTCGCCTTCTTCTCCGGTCCTGCCATCGTAATTCGCACCAAACCTTCCCTCACGTTTGGCAGCTCTTTTTTCTTGGAGTTATTCGAATCCTTTTCAGTCATGTGCTATCTAATGCCCTATCGAATACTGAGGTTGTTCTTTCCCTAGATAGGCTAGGAGAGGGCTCCTCAAACTGACGAGGGGGGTATTCCAATGAGACAAGGACTCTTAGCCGCATTTGCACTGGTTGCCATCGGATGTAGTAGTCTTGCCACGCAAAAAGCCATGAGCGGGGAACCAGCCGGTCCCGCAGTCGGATATGACATTCATGTCCAGGCGCCTCATATGATGGCAGATGGAACTCCAGGTGGCCCGTTCCATCATTACTGCAAGGGTATTTCCGAGAAGATCCTCCAATGTCTACTCTTCGAATCCACCGATCCAAAGGCTCCGCTGGTCGCGGTCGAGTACTTCATCGCCAAGGACCTCACACGCAAGCTCCCGGCCATTCAATGGCACCGGCATTTCCACGATCATAAGGTGGAGGTCGCGACCGGGCGAGTTCAAGTGCTGGATATGCCTGCTGACCAGGCCGCCAAGGTCGTAGAAATAGCTGCAGGAACAGACGGTATCGTGTACCAACTGTGGCAACATGGGCAGGAATTCCCTGATGGAACTGTAAGTTTCCCGCAGTCCCTGGGACACAAATTCCCTGGATATTCAGATAAATAGACTCATCATCTGCAGCGAGTCGGCTTGATCCTCCGTGGATCGGGCCGACCCCTGTCGTTGAGCCGATGATCCTGCCAGATGAGAAAACGAGAGAAATAGACATGAATGCGTATCTACTGCTCGCGCTACTGTCGGTCCTGGGCTTGCCAGCCATGTCCGCCTTTGGGGCTGATGAAGCAATCCTGAAACCCCGAGTGCCAGTGGACCAGCTCCAACAGGTAAGGACATGGAAGAATCCGCTACCGGCTACGGAGGAGACGATTGACAAAGGGAAAAGGCTGTTTGAGGGGAAGGCGTTCTGTGCCACCTGCCATGGAAGAGACGGCAAGGGACTAGGAGCGGACATTGAGCCGGGAACGCTCAAGGGTCCTTTGCCTCGCAATTTCACCGACAAGGAATGGCAAACGGCTAGAACCGATGGTGAGCTTCTCTGGATCTTGAAAAACGGCAGCAAAGGCACAGCGATGGCGCCATTTATCCCACTGATCCTGACCGAAGAGGAAGCCTGGCAGGTCCTGCTCTACGTGCGCTCGTTCGGTCAAAACAGGGCTACAGCGGTATCCGAGAACCAGCCATAGACCGCAGGTTCCCTTTTTAGACTCGATTAGACGACCGGGAACAGAACAGTTTCTTAAGTCCACCGCAGGAAAGAAGACTCTTCCGCAGCTCGTTACGACTCAGTCGACTGAAACGGCGAGCGATCATGTAGGAGTGAGTGTATCGTCTCCCCAGCCAGCGCGCGCTCCACTGCCTGATCACGACGGTGTAGGAGGGCCGATACCGGATCACTGGCCTCCAGGTGGGGAACGATCCATGGCGGAGTGCCATTACGCACCGAGCTGAGCACCTCTTTCACGAAAATCAGATCCGGTGCTTTAAGAAGGCTGAACCCTTCCGGCTCCTGAAGACGACCCACGAATCCATTGGCCACAAGACGTTCGACCTCCTCCTCAACCAGCGACAAAGGCATGTTCAATTCGCTCGAAAGCTCGGGTAGTTTCAACGGACGATCGCCTTTCAGGTAATGATGTCCCAGGACTCGTAAAACTTTGAGAGCCAGTTGTTCACGAAAGACGTAGGTCCCCTGTTCCCACAGCAGACGAGACAAATAGGCCGTGGGAAATTGATGGAAAAAGGAGAACTGCGCCCCAATCAACACGATCATCCATCCGGTGTACAGCCACAGTAGAAACAGGATGAGCACGGCGAAACTTGAATAGATCGCGCTGTAGTTGGCTGAGGCTGCGACAAATTTGGCAAAGACCTCCTCTGCCATGATCCAGAGGGTGGCTGCCGAGACACCACCGACAGCAGCCGAGCGGACATGGACGTGGGTGTTGGGAATCACCTTATAAAAGAACGTGAACACCACGCAGAGCATCAACAATGGGATCACTTCGCCGGTCCACACCAGCAGCGTCCCGAACGGTTCCATGTTGGCAAGTCGCTGGACCAGACTGTGACTCTGAAGCGAGGCCACCATCCCGAACGCGCTCATGACGAGCACCGGCCCTACCAGGACCGCACTTAAATAGTCGGCAAACTTTCGTTCCCAGGTACGCCCCTGCTTCACCTGCCAGATCGCATTCAACGCCTGTTCGATTTTGTCGATAAGTGAGTAGGTCGTGTAGAAGAGACCGGCGATGCCAACGACGCCGAGCACACCGATCTTGATATTATCCACGAATCCCACGATCGTGGCCGTGATCTCGTGACTCTTTGGACCCAGCGGTTCCAACACCTGAGCCAGGAGAGGTTCGATGACGTGGTGGACATCAAAGGCCTTGAGCACTGAGAACATGACGGCGAGAAACGGGACCAACGACAACAACGTCGCATAGACCAGCCCGGCCGCCCGAGCATCGAGCAGGCGGTGACGGAACTCCATACCGACGGCAGTAGCTAACCTGATCACTTGAGTGACCAACCGCCGAGACCTGGACATGCTCGTCAGGTCCTTAGTCCAGAGGTCGTGCTTTTCAAATGAGGAGGTACGTGTAGAATCGGCCATAGATACTGCTTCCCCTGAGCAGGGTGCTCCTATCATGCTGGTATAACGGGTGAAGACGAATAGGCACCGAGGGCTCAGAATACCATCCTAAGATGCGTTTCCCAAGGGGCCTGTACACGGCAAGTTCAAATCACGGTCCTGACTGCAACTGAAGAGATACCGGACGGAGTGACACACAAATTCATGACGGCCAAGGTAGCAGGCTGCAAGAAGGACGCGGAGTAAGATCTACTTCAGCACACTACACGTGCTCTGGCTAAGAAAACCATCATGAGGAAAATAGGCCGGCCCTTACCAGCCGCTTCTAAGTAGCTGAGGCTCTCAAGCCTATCGGGGTAAATAGAGGACCCGCAAACTGGAGTGACCTCAGGTCTCAGGAAGCTCCTCGCTCCTCCATCCAAATCCCCTCTGCCGTTATTGACGACTTACCGACTCAAATCCTTGATCATCGGATCTGCACTCGGCGTCGACGGGAGCCCACCATAGATGGACCCACCGTAAGGTCCGGTCGAGGATCCAGACGATTCCTTCTTAAAGTAGTTGTCTGAGGGGTTGGAAGGGGCGGAGCCATATCGACTGTCGTTACCGGGTGAACTAAACTTATAGTCCCCCGTCGACCGGGGTTGAGTACCTGATACGCCCCCTTGCGACGATGGTGCCGCGCCAGACTTCATGTCGGCTCCTGACATCCCTGGATAACCACCGGAATAGCTATCAGCTCCCACCTTGTGAATCAACGACCGGTCGAGCGGCGACGATGAAAGCCTGCTCTCATGCCAAGATTCGCTCAGGTTTCCTGGGTTCGACATCATCCCATGGAGATACGTGATAGCGTTCCCCCGCCCCGCTTCGGCGATACTCGGGGAATGGCTGATTATTCCAACTACGGCGAAGACCGCCACAGCCGTCCATATATACTTTTGCTTCATGACGTCCTCCTCCTATCTAGTACCGTCGGTTCAAAGTGCCGCTGCATACGTGGACATCGTAACGCACGATAGAGCACGACTACAAGCGAATCCATTGTTAACGAACGGTTGGGTCTTCTCGGAGCAAACCCTCCCCGGCAGCATGTACGTAGCATAATTCATCTCACCGAAGGCAAACCTCAGCACTGGCGAGTTCTGTAGCAGAGGACTTTCCTGTCTTTAAAAATGAACTGCGGATGAGCCTGGAAAGCATTGGTGCGTGCACCAAACTGATTCTTTCTCGAAAAACAGCCTCCAAATAGGGACATGGAGCGTTGTGAGTATATTAAGAAAACCTGCCATCAAGAGAGGCGAGTAGTGCGCTACATTGACCCTCAATCGTCGAATTCCAATTGGGTCATCGCATCACGATGAGCTATTCAATGCAGACACTCGTGATGGCCACAATAAGTTTTATCCCCATCTCACTGCATTTGCGGCAGATCACACAAATTCATAAGCAGTTGTTCTTGGGCTAGCTAGATCAAAGGTCCGAGCTAATCATGCCTGTTTGATGCCCCTCGCATAGTGTGATACGGTCCCTGCTCTCATGCCAGATTCTGTTCCCTCCTTCACGTTAGTCGATGTTCCTGGAGCGGTGCCGCTGCTTGGTCACCTGGGTGCGTTTAGGCAGCATCCTCTGGAGTCCCTCTCGGCCTGGTGGCGGCAGCACGGGGATGCGATCCGCTTCCGGCTTGGTCCGAAGACGTTCTATCTGTTCAGTCATCCTGACC
>JAMXAU010000215.1 GCA_024281365.1 Nitrospira sp. | reverse complement strand
TGGACATGCCCGATGTCTCGCACCAGGATCGGCGTGCCTCGTCCATCCGTGCCGACGGGAATCAGCTCAATTTCATCAACCGACCGCAGATAGCCTCGCCCGCGAATGACGTACTCGGTGCCGGCCATCTCCAACACCCGGCCGCTCACCTCCGCATTGCTGTTGCGGACCGCCTCGATGACCCTCTGAATCGGCAGCCGATAGGCCGCCAAGGTGTTCGGGTCGACTTCGATTTGATACTGTTTGACAAATCCACCGATCGCCGACACCTCTGCCACACCGGTTACACTCTCCAGTTGGTAACGCAGGTACCAGTCCTGAAGGCTTCGGAGCTGAGCCAAGTCGTGCGTCCCCGACTCGTCCACCAACGCATACTGATAGACCCACCCGACACCGGTCGCATCCGGCCCCAGTGTCGGCGTCACGCCTGACGGCAACTTGCCGGTGAGCTTCTGAAGATATTCCAGAACGCGACTTCGTGCCCAGTAGAGATCGGTCCGGTCTTCAAAAATCACATAGACGTAGGAGACACCGTATTCCGAGACTCCTCGGACCTGTTTGACTTGAGGTCCAGCGAGCAGAGAGGTCACGACCGGGTAGGTAATTTGATCTTCAATAAGCGTGGGGCTGCGCCCCTGCCACTCGGTGTAGACGATCACCTGAACGTCCGAAAGGTCCGGAATGGCATCCAGCGGGACTTGAAACAAAGCCCACAGGCCCCAGCCTGCCAGCAATACTACACAGAGGATGATGAGGACCGGATTACGTGCGCTCCCTTCGATGAGTCGTGCGATCATTGTTGTTTATCCCCCCGCCCGAGACGCCCGCCTTTCTCAACTACATGCCACTCCCTGCGACCATAAATTGAAACTTTTCAATAACCGGTGGTCTTCCTGGGATAGTGACGTTGGCGGTTACGACCCAAGTACCGCCCATGCCGAACATCACCTTGCCTTCATAGAGCCCTTCCTTCGTATGCTGCGCTGTCACCTTGGAATCGGTCATGCCCGGCATCGGCATGGTGTAGATAAACAGGACTTGCGCATTGGTCACAGGCTTGCCGCTCTGATCCGTCACCCTAAGCCTGAGGAGAACCTGGCCCGCTTTGGGCGTTTCGGGAAGGGTCGTGAAGGTCAGGACATGTCCGGCTACTTTACGGGTTTCGGAGATGGCTTTAGCTGAACCCGACTCCATACCAGCCATACCGCTCATGTCTTTCATTCCTTGCATTCCTTCCATCCCTTGCATATCACCCATGCCCTGCATGCCTTTCATGCCCTCCATTCCCCTCATGCCGGACATACCTTCCATCCCTTGCATGCCGGACATGCCTCCCTTGCCCTTCATGCCTTCCATCTCTTCCATCTTGGCTTCATAGGCGCCGCGCATTTGCCAGTCGCCCATGCCGATCCGGCCCATCATGCCCTGCATGCTCGAGGCCGATGCCAGTTTACTTTCCGCGTCCAACAAGAAATTGGCCGAGGTGACGATCCGATCCCCTTCTTTGAGCCCTTCCATCACCTCAACCGAATCCTGACTCTTGCGACCCAGCTTGACTGGCACCGGTTCATACCGGCCTTGCCCGCGATCCATGAATACGAGTTGGCGAAGCCCGGTATTCAGCGCGGCTTCCTTTGGTATGACTAAAGTCCTGACCACATTCGTCTGCAACGTCACGTTCCCATACATGCCCGGCTTCAATTTCAGCTCAGGATTCGGTAATTCCAGACGTACCCTTACCGTGCGGGCCTCGGTGTTCAGTGTTGGATAGACATAGGCCACCCTGCCGTGGAATGCTTTTCCCGGATAGGCGGCGAAGGTCACCGTTGCCGACTGACCGACTTTGGCGTCAGCCACTTCCGATTCATAAATATCGCCAGAGATCCAGACCATGGAGAGATCCGCGATCTCGTATAGAGTCACGCCTGGCTCCACATACTTCCCCGGCAAGGCGTCACGTTTCATCACGATCCCAGAGGAGGGGGCGTAGACCGTGAGAATCGGTTCAGCCTGGCCGCGACGCTCCAGAGCCGCGATTTGCGCATCGGTTACATCCCAGAGTCTTAAGCGCTCCCGCGCACTCGCTACGAGCGCATCGGCGTTGGCTTTCGCTTCGTCGAGAGGGCTTTCGGCCAGTTGCGCCTGCATTTTCACGGCGAGGAGATACTCGTCCTGCGTGGCTAAGAGATCCGGCGAGTAGAAGGTAAAGAGCGGTTCACCTTTACGAACCGCTCGACCGATTGAATCGACGAAGACCTTTCGTATCCATCCGGATGTTTTCAGCGTCACTTGCGTAAAGCCACGTTCGTCGTAGCCGACCGTGCCGACCGTACGGATCTCTTCCTCCAGCGTCGCATGGACAACCGGAGCACTGCGGACGCCGATCAACTGTCTTGTCACGGCCGGAACAGCCACAGCCCCGGACGGAGCGCCGGACATGCCCGGCATAGATTCTGTGTCTTGTATGGGCATCGTGCCTTCCATCGGCATCCCTTTCATGTCCTCCATACCCTTGCTGTCCTTCATCCTAGACATGTCACCCATTGCGTGATGAGCGGCGAAAGACCCGACGATGACTCCGACTAATAGGCTGACTGCAGCGATGCTGATAACGAGTGTCTTTCTCCTCATGTTGTGATTCATGGCGTATTCCTCCCTTTTTATCCGTTCCCACGCAAATCAGTTCCGATTACTTGTTCGAGTTCGGCGAGTCGGTTCTCCCGCTCGACCAGCGCCCGGTAATACTCCAGCTGAAATCCTCGCCAGGCCCGGTTGGCCTCGATCGAGATCCAAAAAGCCGGTTTTCCCGCGCGATAACCGGCCCGTGCGGCCGCTACGCCTTGTTCGGCTTGCGGCGGGGCGGTGGTCCTGTACAGTACTGCTACCTCCCAACTGGCTCGGACCTTGGCCAACAGGATCCGATGTGGAAGCGGGTGATGTTTTCCAATGTGTGGAGTGCGCGCGCGGCCGCAATGGCCGCAGCGGTTTCCTCAACACCCGCGTCGTACTTCGCCTTCGTCAGACGAACGGGATGCTCATTGCCACGTAGGCGCCGAATCCATCCTCGGCATGAAAGTTCACGAAGCGGCGAAACGATACATTAAAGTCCGGGTCGTACAGCGTGGGGCAGATGCGCGAGACTGTTCGCTCCGCTGTACGGCCAGCTCGGCGGCTTTGAGCTCAGGTTTGGCGGTCGTCGCCTCCTGATGAAGATCGTCAAGACCAAAATCGAATCAGCTGCCAGCGGGTGCTTCAGGAGGCGCGAGCGGAAACCGTGGATCCCGATCCAAGAGCGTGTTGAGCATAGCTTGAGCCGTCTCTCGACGCTGTTCCAGGATTGGAAGATTCTGGTGGAGCAGGGACAGTTCAACCTGGGCCTTGAGGACATCGACCTGGCTGCACTTCCCTGTGCCGCGGAACTTCGCGTTTGCAATCTCAAAAAACTGCTTGAGCAGATCAATCTGCTCGAAGAAGGTGAATGCTGATCGGCTTTATGCGCAAGGAACAGTTGATAGTAGTCCTGTTTGAGGCGAGCGATGAGTTCCCGCTCCTTCGCGCGGACCGCCTGCTCGGTCATCTCGGCCGAGCGACTTGCTATTTCGCCCTTCAGGGCCAATTTGCGGGGAAAGGGATACTCTGTAGACCGAAGATACTGTTTTCCGTCCGTGTGACGTTAAAGGTCTTCAACATCAAACGATTCAAAGAAACAGACACAGTCGGTGCATCCAATGACCGCATCTGCGTAATCCGATTTTTGGCGGCTTTCCATTGTTGCCGCGCCGCCACAATCTCTGGATTTCGAGCTAAGGCCACCTGGATCAATTCCGGTAATACCAAGGTCAGTTGTATCACCTGATCAACGGCATGCGCAATATGGCGTCCGCCTGGCCAGAAGGTCAGGCTGGTGATTGTTATCGCTATAAGCGAGCGATAAAACCCGGATTGAATAAGTCATGTGATGGTCCTCCCCCAAGTGCTTTTCCGCCCGCGCCTGTCGTCAATCTCTGCCCCGTCTTGCTGCAGAAAAGCGATCGAATGGGCCGAGGTTCGGCGCCGGACCGATAACGCGATGGTGAATGGTATTAGGAAAAACCGGAAAGATCAGATACGAAGCACGGTGCTTGCGAGAGACTGATGCGGAGGAGAACTCGATTCGAAAGCGTGAGATAAACTGGGAATTCGTATGAGCCTGAGGCTCACCGTTGGATGCGTCGGCAATGCATGGTCTGCCGACCAGTGATGGTCCATGAGCAGCGATGATGACTGGGATTCGACTCCCAAGATCTTGAAGGCGTCACACAATTGCCGACTGGGTTGTTCGACAGGAGTTGAACAGCCGTTGGCCATCGAAGCATCGCTGATAGATGACAGGGGCAGGACACAGGCATACGCATTGAAACTAAACGCCAGCAGGAACACGACGATGGTCGTGGCGAGAAAGGATCGGGAGTGATAGGAGCCTAATCGCATGGCATCAGTCTATCCTTCTGTCGACTTGGCCGTCAACGGTATTTCTAATAAACAATCACTCGATCAGCGGCCGCGAACACGTCTACCATCTCGGCCAGCGGAATAGGGGTTACCGAAGAGGCCACCCGAGCCGGATCGATGTTGTAGAGCAGCATCATGGTCCGGTTGCCGTAAATCTCGACCCCGAGCTTGCTCTTCAGGA
>JAMXAU010000028.1 GCA_024281365.1 Nitrospira sp. | reverse complement strand
CCGTAAACACTATCACCGAAGCACCCGGTTTTCCACTCAACGGGATCACGTGCTCGATGGTTTTACCCTCACAGAGTGTCCAGTTCAGTGTGAGCCCTGGAAAGTGTTTAGTGAAGGCCACCTTTTTCATATTGGCCTTCCATTTGTCTTCAGTGGGCATAGAGGTGACAGGGACCGTCTACGGCTGCTTGAGCGGAATGAGCTGCTGCGGAACCGGATGATCTGGCATGAGCAAGCGAGTCACGACCTCCCCTCGGAGAACATGGCGTTCCATGATCTCAGTCACGTCAGCTTCTGATCCGATCCAATACCAGACGCCCTCAGGGTAGATCACCACGCTCGGACCGAGTTCACAATGATCCAGGCAGCCTGCTTTATTGGCTCGGACGACACCTTTTAGATTGAGTCGTTTGGCTTCGCTCTTGAAATAGGCGTGAAGCTTTTCAGATCCTAAATTGGCGCAACAACCACGCGGATCATCCTTCGGACGCTGATTGGTGCATACGAAAATATGTCGCTGAAATGGTGGCATAGACGTATTCGCTAGACGGGCATCGTCAAGGTATTGAGCCGTTCCATCAGGACGGTGACGTCTCGGTTGTTGAGGAACTGAGATGTCTGTTGAGGCGCGTTTAGAATCGTCATGATTTCATGTAATCGCAACGAGGCTCGTCGAAATTCGTCAGCTTTGGACAGTTCAGAAACAAACCCAGATCGCAATTTATCGAATTCAGAAAGGATGTCGCGAAAATCTCGCTGGAAGTCTTTGTGCAAGGAACAGGATGTACAGTACCACCGTGGGTTTTGATCTGACGATGGCGACAAACGATCATAGGGGCGTCCAAAAAAATCTTTCCCCAGCGACAACTTGCTCAGTGGGCTACTAGGGGATCCACAGGACTGACAGGAGTGATTCCAGGCGTCCATTTCTGCCTCCTCACAACGGCGAAGGCGCATCTTACAACATGACTTTCCGGACTGTCCATGGTTCATGGATCATGGAGATTTCAAAAACAGTACCTGATCGGGATGAGGCCCAGAGGTCTGAGGTATAATGAGTGATGGGTGTCGCGGTGCCTAGTCAAGGGGAGGGGAAGTCAGCATGGTGATCGGCGTTCCAAAGGAAATCAAAGATCATGAGTATCGAGTCAGCCTAATGCCAGATAGTGCTGCGAGCTTGTGCCAAAAGGGACACGAAGTTTGGATCGAACCATCAGCTGGTGTGGGGAGTGGGTTTACGGATGATGAGTACCGTAAGGTCGGCGCCACGATCGCGAATTCAAAGGCTGAGGTGTTCGAAAAGTCGGAGCTGATTCTGAAGGTCAAGGAGCCGATGCTGTCTGAATGTGCCCTATTTCGTCCCGGTCACGTCTTGTTCACGTACTTGCATCTCGCTGCTGTTCCGGATGTCACGAAAGAGTTACTCGGCCGAAAAGTTACTGCGATTGCCTATGAGACCACTGAGGCCAAGGATGGGAGTCTTCCTATGCTCAGGCCGATGAGTGAAATCGCGGGTCGGATGTCGATCCAGATCGGCGCGCACTATCTTGAGAAAACTCATGGGGGACGCGGAGTCTTGTTGGGAGGGGTTCCAGGGGTAGAGCCGGGTCGAGTGGTGGTCCTAGGAGCTGGAGTTGTCGGAGCATCTGCCGTTCGCATGGCTGTGGGGTTAGGAGCACAGGTGACGGTGATCAATCTCGATATTGAGCGGTTGCGTGTCCTTGATGATCAGTATCACGGGCGCATTGTCACCCGTGCTGCGAGTCCTGCTGCCATTGAAGAAGCCGTCTGTTCGGCAGATCTGGTGATTGGTGCGGTGCTTGTTCCAGGCGCCAAGGCCCCCAAGCTGGTGTCGCGTGTGCTGGTTTCACAGATGAGGCCAGGTTCCGTGATCGTCGATGTCGCAGTCGATCAGGGCGGCTGTATCGAGACGACTCGACCAACGACCCATTCTGACCCAGTGTATCTACTGGAGGGGGTGATCCATTATTGTGTAGCCAACATGCCCGGAATTGTTCCTCGCACATCCACCTATGCTCTCACCAATGCGACTATGCCGTATCTGCTTCGCCTTGCTTCCGAAGGGGTGGAGCGAGCTATTCGTTCCGACCCCGGTTTGGCAAAGGGAGTCAACTTGAAAGAGGGAAAAGTGACACATTCAGGTGTGGCGGAATCGCATGGGTTGCCTTTTACCCCTCTCTTGTAAGACAATCACACCCTCGGTTGAGTGCTCGGTCTTGTCGGGGCGTAGCGCAGCCCGGTAGCGCACTGCGTTCGGGACGCAGGGGTCGGAGGTTCAAATCCTCTCGCCCCGACCAAACCAAGCATCCTTGATCAGGGGCATCCTCTTCAACTATCACAGTGCCCCGTGTACGGTCGGTTCTTCTCTCCTCATTCACTCACAACCAGCGCCAGGATCATTCGCGTCAGTTCTCTGTTAATAGCGCTATTCGGGCCACAGTCGGCTGAACATCTCTCTTTTTGATCGTTCGACGATTGAGAGGAAACTCCATGCGACGTGCATCAGTGTCCCTGTCAGTGGGGTGCCGGATAGTTATCGTCTGTCATAATGATCCTACATGCAAATCAAAGGGTTACTTCTCTACATGCCATCTGGCACTGGTTTGTTGGTGGAGTAGTCGAGAGAGCCTCTTTTTTAGGTCGTCCGTTCCCGTTCTTGGTCCGTTCTGTTGTCTTTGGTGGAAATGAAAACCTCAAGAAATCTTGGCATTATGACGACATAGTCTGGGAGTAGATTTTGTAAAACGCGTGACGCCCCTGAAGAGGTGTGAGAGTATCCGCAGAGCGGAGCCGCAGGGCCTCGCCGGATGTAGAGGTTTAACTGGAGGCAGATGAATCAACCTGCCGATGAGCTGTCGGTGTGGGCCCGTGTCCTTGTGCATGGTCATGTACAAGGGGTGGGGTTTCGTGCCTTTGCGGCACGAGTCGCCTCAGATCTTCGACTGTTCGGCGGCGTGCGTAATCTTCCCGATGGCCGAGTGGAGCTCGAGGTTGAGGGACAGAAGGCTGGGATCGAAATGCTTGAGCGTCAGCTACGGATCGGTCCTGCTGCTGCTCGAGTGATGAAGATTGAGACGGAGTGGGGAACAGCGACTGGGCGGTATTCCGTGTTTGAGATTTGGTATTAGGCCTTGCTGAGGAGCTATGAGTCGGCAACATAACGAGGAATTCGAGACGAGTGAGGCGCGAAGAGATCTGGAGGATGAGACGGGTGCCTCTGAGTCTGGAAGTTTTCCAGAGGAGAGTGAGCGAGAAACAGGTCGAGCGGAAGGCCTTGATACGCTCAAGAGCTATTTGCGCGAAGTCCGTCGATCGACATTGCTGACATTCAAAGAAGAGCAGCAACTTGGAAAACGCGTCATGGCCGGCGATGAGCGAGCTCGTCAACACATGATCGAATCCAATCTACGCCTGGTGATCAGCATCGGGAAGCGGTATATGCATCGAGGATTTCCGTTTTCGGATATTGTCGAGGAAGGAAATCTCGGGCTGATTAAAGCAGTCGAGAAATTCAACTATAAGCGAGGGTTTCGGTTTAGCACCTATGCGTCCTGGTGGATCAGGCAGTACATTGAACGTGCGATTATCAATCAAGGGAAACTGGTTCGACTCCCTGTCCATGTCGTGGAACGGCTGAATCGCTATTTAAATCGCACCGAGCAATTGGTACAGGCCCTCGGGCGCGAACCGAGAGCTGCGGAAGTTGCGCTCAAGATGAAGACCTCGGAAGAGGAGGTCTTGGATCTGAAGCAGTTGGTCCGCACGACCTGTTCACTCGATAGTCCGCTCAATGATCGCACGGATACGTTTCTTCGTGATGTGATCGAGGATCCGACGGGGCTGTCCCCTGACGAAACCGCCGATGGGGTTCGGCGCCGAGCGGAACTTATGGCTTGGGTGAGGGAGTTGCCAGAAAAAGAGCAAACTGTTATTGTGTCGAGGTTCGGGCTTGATGGAGGAGAAGCGAAGACGTTGGAAGAGATCGGGCGGACCATGGGGTTGACTCGAGAGCGTGTTCGTCAGATCGAAATGGCCGCGCTTGCACGTCTTCGTCATACCATTGAGCGAAAAACCATGACACAGGCAGATCTGCTCTAGATTTCGTGACCACTGTCAACTATCAAGCGCTTATCCGCGAAGTGCCGGACTTTCCAAAGCCCGGTATTCTCTTCTATGACATCACGACTTTGTTGAAGCATCCTGCCGCTGTTCGAAGTCTGTCCGATCAATTGACGGCTCGGTACCAAGATCGAGGGATCCGGAAGGTCGTCGGTATTGAGTCTCGAGGGTTCATCTTCGGCGGTATTCTTGCGGCAAGGCTTGGAGCCGGATTCGTTCCGGTTCGTAAACCCGGAAAACTTCCTGCTGATTGTTATGAGGTCAAATATAACCTTGAGTATGGCAACAGCAGTCTTGCAATCCACCGCGACGCGATTGAGATTGGAGAGCATGTACTGATCGTCGACGATCTTCTGGCAACGGGAGGGACAGCGGAAGCGACGGTGAATCTCGTCCGGCAGCTGGGAGGAACGATTGTCGGACTTGATTTCTTGGTTGAACTGAAGAGCCTGAATGGGCGCGAGAAACTCGGTGGGTACGACGTGCATTCGACCATCACGTATCCGTGAAGAGGAATGGGGTGTATCGTTCAATCTCCTCTTGCTAAAGGGAACGCGGGCCATGAGTGAGAAGCCAGGTTTTAGACTTCTAAACGACCTAACTGCGGAGCATGCATCACTATGGTGACGAAGGGACAGGTGAAGAAGAAGGGCGAGCTGAAACCGAAGTCGGTTGAGCCGATCACCAAGAAGCTTCAACCGGCAGCGGCTGGTATGGCAGCTACAGCGAAACCATCGGTCGAAGTCGATGAAGGACCTGTGCGGCCGAAAGAAACCGTAAAAGAGCGAGAAGCACGTGAACAGCGACAGGAAGTGCTTCATAAAATGCTCCTTGGTAAGCGCCAAGAAATTATCAAGGAGATCGAAGGGAGTCTGGGGCAATCGCTGACTGAAGATCAGCAGCGACGCTTGGAGTCGGCGCGCGATGTCGGAGACCAGGCACTGATGGATCTTGAGCGTGAGCTGGGTATTTCCTTGATGGAGATGCGCAATCGCCGTCGGCAGTCAATTGATGAAGCTCTCACGCGTCTGCACGAGGGGACCTATGGAATTTGTGCGGAGTGTGGAATCGAAATCAGCGAGAGGCGGCTCCAAGCGGTCCCTTTTGCCAAACTGTGCGTGGAGTGCCAATCACGTGCCGAGTTGCTGGAGAAAATCGAACGAGAAGAAGATCGCGACTAGGTTTCTAATTCTGTCTCCTGCCGCATCCTCCCGCACCGTCTTCTGCCTATGACTGGGCAGCTTCTGAAACGAGCTGTTGTACTTGCCAGTGGTGGTCTGGATTCCACCGTGACGGCGGCTGTTGCCCGACAAGCCGGTTATGAGTTGTATTTGTTGACCCTTGCCTACCAGCAGCGCCATGCTGTGGAGATTGAGCGGGCGAAGCAGGTGGCCTGTGCTCTGGAGGCTGAACATCATTTGGTGGTGCCTGTTGATTTGCAGGCAATCGGTGGGTCCGCTCTCACGGGGGATTTCCCGGTTCCCAAAGATCGCTGTGACTCCGACCGTAGCCGCGATGTGCCGGTGACCTATGTGCCCGGTCGAAATTTGATTTTCCTCTCCATCGCAGCCGCGCAGGCGGAGGTGGTGGGTGCCTCAGTGATTTATTTCGGGGCTAATGTGGTGGACTACTCTGGTTACCCTGACTGCCGTCCGGAGTTCATCAAGGCCGTGGAAGCAACGTTACAACTCGGAACCAAGCTGGGGATGATGGGTGGGCGCTTTGAAATTCGAGCACCTCTCTTGCGAATGACCAAGGCAGAGATCATACGGCTTGGTCTGGATCTCCATGCGCCACTTCACCTCACACACAGTTGCTATGATCCCGCGGGTGCAGTGGCTTGCGGACGGTGTGACAGCTGTCTCATTCGACGGCGAGGGTTTGCGGAGGCGGGAGTTGTGGATCCAATTCCCTATGCGGTATCTTGAGGAATAATTTTCTGGAAACAGGTGGAGAATTTCTATGAGGTCGTTACAAGTCGCGTTACTCAGTTCAGTAATCTTGATGCTTGGGATTGCTCCGGCGTGCAGCCAGAGCGGAGTGGAACCAAACGCACCGGGAACCGGCTCTACAGCTCCGGTCGAGTTTCGGGAGGGAGAGCAGAAGTTCACGACACACTGTTCCCGATGTCATGGAGTTGGCGGAGTCGGAACGAACCAAGGCCCAGCCTTCCTTCATAAGGTCTATGAGCCGAACCATCACGGAGATGTGGCCTTCCAGCGGGCGGCAGCCAATGGGGTCAAGGCTCATCATTGGCAATTTGGCGACATGCCAAAGATCGATGCCGTCAAGCCTGAAGAGGTGGACGAGATCGTAAAATATGTCCGTTGGCTGCAGAAACAAGCCGGAATTTTTTAAGTCAGTCAAGTGCGGCCCATCGGTGCGATGGACCGTGTAATGAAGAGGTTATCGTCGAGCCGGCGTCCATTTTTTGGCTCGTGCTTCAGCTTCAGCGATTTGTTCAGCCGTCATGTGTTTGGCTAGGGTGTTGCGGGACTCAGCGGCTCGTTTCTCACCGTAGGCCGCCGAGAGATTGTACCACATGTGAGCTTCCACAAGATTTTGTGAGACCCCTCGTCCTCGTTCGTACATCATGCCAAGTTTAGCGAAGGCCAACGCATTGCGCTGGTCTGCTGCTTTCTGAAACCAAAATAAGGCCATTGGGTCGCTGAACGGAGCTCCCTGTCCTAACGAGTAGAGTGTGCCAAGATTGACCTGTGCCCCGGCATGGCCCTGGTCTGCCGCTTTCTTAAACCAATACTTCGCTTCCTGATAGTTTTGTGGAAGCCCTTGGCCTTCACTATAGTGGATGCCCAACTGGTTTTGGGCTTCCGCCTCGCCCCCCTGCGCGCGCGTGAGGAGCTCATTCACTGCTGGCCCACTCGAAAGTGGTTGAGACGGAGGTTGGGGAGGAGAGATACAACTTGATGAAAATCCGTACAGCGTGAGTAGACCGATCAGCGGAAGCAACATGCTGGTCGATAAAGAGCTCCTGTGATGGTGTGACTGTACTGACATCGTTGCTGCAGTGAACCCTACGAGATGTATCCTACTCAGCTCATGCCTTGGAGTTCAAGGATGGAATGAGTGGAGGCGTATTGAGGAAATTTGAGCTCGGTTGACCGTAAACCTGGTCGTTGGATGAACGGAGGGACAGAGTATTCGATCCATGAGTCAAGCAGGAGTCTGATTGAACGGCTCTCTGATGATTACTCTTGAGGCGGTTCTTGCCCTTTCGGTTTCCAATTCCGTGTGAGAAATTGTGCTTGAGCAATCTGAGCCGGTGTCATGTCATGCCCTAGGCGATTCCGCCATTTTGCGCCGGCTTCATGGCCATTGGCTGCGGCGAGGTTATACCACAGGTAGGCTTGTACGAGGTCCTTAGGAACGCCTCGTGCTTGTTCATAGTGGGTGGCGATGAGAAACATCGCGGCTCCATGTCCTTGGTCTGCAGCAAGACGGCACCACCGGAGAGCTTCCTGATAATCCTGAGGTATCCCCCGGCCGATGTCCGATAGTACGCAAAGCCGATAAAACGCTCCAACATGCCGCTGAGTAGCCGCCATGCGGTACCACCGTACGGCTTCCCGATGGTCTGCCGGACGAGCATTCTCATATCGTATGCCAAGATTGTATTGCGCTTCGGCGCTCCCTTGTTCTGCAGCCGACTGGGACTCATCGATTCGTGATGCGGTATCTCGCACATCAACATAAGGAGATTTGGGTGGATCGATGCATCCTTGTAGACTTCCGATGATGGTGACGGCGAGGATATAGCGCAAGCCGGTGGTCATAAGTAAGATTCCTTTTCGCAATCCCAATAGTGGCTCACAAACGGCAGTCGGTTGTGTTATAGCACAGCACAGTGACCACACCTAGCATACGCGATTCGCAGGTTGGTGATCTAGAGGGCATGCTCATCTGAGTCACGTGCAGACGATAGCTGGACCATGCGATGGTGTTGAACCATGCCGAGGATGACAGGTCGTATGATGTGGGAACAGACTGTGCATCCCTGAGATGGAAGGGTATCTATCCGATCCTGTGGTGCGGAATGGTCAGGCTCACTTTTCTGTGCTCGCAGACGTGTTGAATCGCCGATAGTGTATCAAGTCCACGCTGAGTACGGATGTTCTCTCTCGGTCTGGATCACTCCTAACTCGGCTCATAGTAGTGGCAGACGGGTTATTCATGTCCGACCTGTTCCTTTGAGACCAGTGTGAGGACTCATTCCTCGGGCGGTTGCCTGTTTCTGTAACCGCCCGTTGCGTTCCACTTGCAGTTGACACGCCGTATCGAGGGTCGTAGCCTTTTGTGATGCGATAGTTGTATCTCCATGGTGATGACGTACTCCGACACTGTGGAACGATGTGAGCGCTTCCATGAAGCAAATCCTGTGGGCTGTTTTATGTCTGGGGGGCATGCTGGTCCTGCCATCGCTCTCGGTCATGGCTCAGCAGGAATTGATGCCCTTGCCGGTTCACAAAGGGGCGCTCTTGGTCGCAAGCCCATCATTGGAGGATCCCAACTTTACTCAAACCGTTCTGCTCATTGTTGAACATGGGCCACGTGGGACCATCGGCCTCATTTTGAACCGTCCTACGAATGTACTGTTAGCAGAAGTGTTGCAGGATCTTCCGATGTTGAAGCAGACCAACCACCGATTATTTGGGGGAGGACCGGTCGAGCGCACACAATTGGTGTTGCTGTTCCGACTCAGGCAGATCTTGCCCGATGCGCGGCATATTGCGAATGGAATTTATGTGGGGACACCGATGGTGCTAGAACGGGTCATCGCTAGTCTCAAGCCGAATGAAGCTTTCCGTGCCTTTGCTGGTTTTGCCGCATGGGCCCCGGGGCAACTCGACTATGAGATGCGACAAGGCTCATGGGGTGTGTTGTCATCCAGCACGTTCGATATCTTCAATAAAGATCCTGAGACGCTTTGGTCAGACGGCATCAGTGTGCTCCAGGCTCCAAGAACTATTTCCCGCGAATGATAGTCAGAGAAGCTGATGGTTTTGTTTCATTCGGCAAGGAGGTCTCCGCTGGATTCGTCATGGTGAGACAAGGCTACCTCCTACCAAGTAGGTATGACCGTGTCTCTCCTTCGCATACATTCAGACGACGCTGTGGTATAAGACCATCACGGCGCTGCTGCGTGTTGTGAGGTCAGGCATTGGGTAAGTGGTATGTGATGGCGAGCGATTCGATCATCGGTGAGGATATGTCACGTGTCTGATCCTCAAAAGGTTGTTCGACATTTCCGACAAATCCTGCTGTGGCCGATGCAGCTTACGCCTATTCGGGAGGATGCGCCGATCCAAAAGCATTGGGAGCTTCTCCAGGCGACCAATCCAAACAATCCGTGGCGAGAGGTGCTGGACGAGTTTACGGGTGATCCGCGGCAGTTCCAGGAACGACATTACAGCGAGTTTGTGACATTTCTGCCCTACGTTCAGCGGTTTCTGTATGGTGAGGGAAAGCGAACGAGCTCTGAAGTTCGCGAGGAATCTGCGATCCGAGTCTTTCGGCGAAGTGATATTGCGAAGGTGCGGATGCTTTTTCCCGGCCCCCATGGAACTCCTGTGACGTTTTCGGTAGCTCATGTGGATTTGTATTTTTTCTACGACATTGATGTGGCGATCCTGGTGGTTGAGATCTCTGCCGACGATGTGCCGCTTGTACAGGTGCAGAATTCACTCTTTCGCTTCGGCCGATGCTATCCCACCTACTGGGAGCGTGACGGGCATGGTGGGCATTGTCCCAAGCATGTGGAATGGCTTTCTTCTGATGGGACGGTGCTCGCTGTTTCCGACTATGATCACCGTGAGAAATATCTCTCGTTCGTCTGCCAGCATCGGTCACTGAGCCTGGCCTCCCACTGGGAGTTTCTGCTTGAACCATTGGTGTTGCACCATTCAGACAAAGCCGGTCTGATTCGGTACCGGCAGCTTGAATACCACCTGATGCCGGTCATGGCGTATCTGGCTCTCGACGATCCGGGTGCATTGACGCGGGGGGAGTTTGCGCGAGTGGGATTGGCGTCGGCACCGGGTAGCGCTGACACATTGCCGTTTTCAGATCGCTATCTCCGTGACTTTGAAGAACGCCATTGTTATGACCGGTATTGGAACGGACAGGGGTCAGGTTCACCAGGCGCCCGTTTTATGTGCACGGGCCGTGTGTTCACGATGGTGGGGGAGGCAGGAGAACCGGCGTTCGAAGACCGTAAGACGAATTTGGAACAATTTCGCCACGAATATTTTCTGCTGTTTCTGATCCCGCATTTTCATAAGGCGGCCCTGTTGATGCTGACGAATCGTCTCGTCGAGGCGATGCATCAGCTTGACCTCACCAAGTTGGATTCGGTCCGGCAGTTTCGCCGTGTGATCCGCCAAACGCTCGGTATCTTTCTGCGTTTTACCCATCGCTACTGGTCTCATCAGGTATCGGATCATGGGCAGGTGAAGGAATTGTATCGGATGGTCAGTGAACATCTGGGCACCGGTCGACTCTACGACGAACTCCGCTCGGAGCTGGAAGATATGAGCCAATACCTCGACAGCGATGCGCTCCGCCGGCAAGGAGAAACGATGGTTCGTCTGACGGTGGTGGCGACGGTCGGCTTGATCGGGGTGGCAACGACCGGTGTATTGGGCATGAACCTCTTCGACTTGGGTGCGGAACCGTCCACCAAGCGCATCGGGTATTTTCTCATCGTGCTGATTCCGGTGATCATGGCCACCCTGTATACCGTACTGAAATCAAGGCGGCTTTCGGATTTTTTGGAAACCTTGGCTGAGGAGCATCGGTCATCAACAGACAAACTTGCCGCCTTGCTGACGGTATGGCGGAGCAAACATGGACGGGATTCGTAATCAACCGGCATCTCTGATCTCCTCAGTGCAGCGCCATTCCTGCCATACCTCATCTCATTGCCTGTCGTTTGGGGGACAGCACGTCATGGCCGTCTTTCCACTGAGGGAGGTGTGATCGTGGGAGACCAGTGTGACGAATCTTGACAGAGCATCACTGACTCAGTAGGATAGCGAAACCTTTAATGCTCATCCAGTGAGGTGAGTAAGGAGTTGCGCAGTGGATCGTCTTCCGACTCAAGTTGGTTTTCAATCGACCTTCTCGCCATTCCTGGTGAGGAGGTTTTTTTATGTCTAAAAACAGGGCTCGCTCTCAGCATTCGGCGGTCAGCTTGTAGTTCTCTTCGCAGTTGGTGGCTGAGAGCCGATTGCTGCTAGCTGACAGCTTCCTGGTGCGATGACAACGTATATGGACAAGCCGCTCGAACGGAAAGATGAAAAGCTCATCCTGGATAGCGGGGATATCGCCCGAGCCTTGACCCGCATTGCGCACGAAATCCTGGAGCGGAACAAAGGTGTGACAAACCTCGCGCTGGTCGGGATTCGGACCGGCGGCGTCTATCTTGCGCACCGGCTTGCCAAACGTGTTCACGGTATCGAAGGTGTTCACATTCCCATCGGGGAATTGGATATCACGCTGTATCGGGATGATCTGGCGTTGCGGAAGAACCAGCCGATTCTGAGAAAAACGTCGGTGCCGTTTGATATGGCGAACAAAATCGTTGTGCTCGTTGATGACGTCCTGTTTACCGGAAGAACGATACGAGCCGCGATGGATGGGCTCATGGATTTAGGGCGTCCGGAGGAGATTCAGTTGGCGGTGTTGGTTGATCGTGGGCATCGGCAGTTGCCGATCAAGGCCAATTACATCGGGAAAAATCTGCCGACTTCTCGAGATGAACAGGTTCAGGTGTTGTTGGAAGAGGATGGAGAGCATGATCGGGTGGTCATTTTGAAGGCAGGATGATGGTCATGGAATGGAGGGTTCCATGAGCTTGAAGCGCAAAGATCTGTTGAGCCTCGCCCCGCTGGCGGTCGATGAGATCACGCTCATCCTCGATACCGCCGATTCCTTTAAGGAAGTGACGGGGCGTGAAATCAAGAAAGTGCCCGCGCTGAGAGGGAAGACTGTCGTCAATCTCTTCTTCGAGCCAAGCACGAGGACGCGGACGTCCTTCGAATTGGCAGCCAAGCGGCTGAGCGCCGATGTGATTAACTTTGCACCTTCCTCCAGTAGTGTGGTGAAGGGGGAAACGTTGCTCGATACGGCGAGAAATATCGAAGCGATGCAGGCGGACATTATCGTATTGCGTCATTCCTCGGCGGGCGCCGCCGAAGCGTTGGCTCAGGGAGTGAAATCGTCTGTCATCAATGCAGGCGATGGATGGCATGAGCATCCAACACAAGCGTTGCTCGATCTCTATACGATTCGGCAACGCGGAATGAGTTTTCGAGGGTTGCGCGTGGCGATTGTCGGCGATGTGTCGCATAGTCGTGTGGCTCGTTCGAATATCTATGCGCTTGTCAAACTTGGCGCTGAGGTCAGAGTGGTGGGGCCTCCGACGATGATGCCATGGGGTGTCGAAAAGTTGGGAGTGACGGTGTGCCACAATATGGATGAAGGGCTGCGCGACGTGAATGTCATCATGATGCTGCGGCTTCAACTAGAGCGGCAAGGGCGCGCACAGTTTCCTTCAATCCGAGAATATTCGAGACTCTACGGGCTCACCGCGGAGCGTGTGCGGCTCGCTGACTCCGCTGCCATCGTGATGCACCCCGGCCCCATTAATCGAGGGGTGGAGATCGCTCCGGATGTGGCCGATAGTTTGTCGTCCGTGATTTTAGATCAAGTCGCGAATGGGGTGGCGGTGCGGATGGGGATTTTGTACCTCATGTCCGGAACCAGTTCGTGAAGCGGATAATCTGGTGATCTGTTGAGTGAACGAACGATTAGCGGAGCTTGAACACAGAGGGTAACGTGACGGATCATCAGAGCAGCAGATTCTGAAAAATCGTAGAAAGGGCGTATCGTGTCGATTTTGATTAAAGGTGGTCGGGTCATCGATCCAGGTCGGTTTGTCGGAATGGCCGACGTACTCATCGATGGGGGGAAGATTACGGCTGTGGCTCCCCAGCTGTCTGCTCCCGCCGGCAGTCGCACGATTCAGGCGGAGGGAAAACTTGTTGTGCCAGGATTTGTCGATCTGCACGTGCATTTTCGAGAGCCGGGATTTGAATACAAAGAAACCATTCAAAGCGGCAGCGCAGCGGCAGTGGCCGGAGGATTTACGACCGTCTGCTGCATGCCCAATACAAGTCCGGTGAACGACAATCAAGCCGTGACTGAGTTTATTTTGGAACGGGCTCGGCTGGCTGGTCTCGCGAATGTGTTGCCGATCGGGGCGATCACCAAAGGATCCGAAGGGAAGGAACTGGCCGAAATCGGTGACTTGCGGCGTTCCGGTTGTGTGGCGATCTCCGATGATGGGAAACCTGTGATGAACAGTTTGGTGATGCGGCGTGCCATGGAATATGCCTCGGCCTTTGACCTCACCGTTGTTGATCACTGCGAGGATCTTCATCTCGCCGAGGGGGGGTGTATGAACGAGGGGTTGATTTCCACCGAGCTTGGATTGCCCGGTATCCCTGCGGCAGCCGAAGATGTGATGGTGGCGCGCAATCTGTCGCTGTCTGAGTTGACGGGGGCTCGTTTGCATCTTGCCCACATCAGCACCGCCGGGTCGGCGCGAATGGTACGAGAAGCAAAGGCTCGCGGGATCCCTGTGACGGCGGAAGCCTGTCCACATCACTTCACACTGACAGAAGAGCTGGTTCGCGGTTACAACACGCATGCCAAAATGAATCCGCCCTTGCGGACGTGGACCGATGTCCAGGCGATCAGGGAAGGGTTGCGTGACGGTACGATTGATGTGATCGCAACGGATCATGCTCCTCATGCGACTCAGGAGAAGCAGCAAGATTTTACCGAGGCTCCATTTGGAATTGTCGGACTTGAGACCGCGCTCTCGCTGACGTTGGGATTGGTGGAGGAAGGGGTTCTGTCGATCGAGCAAGCCGTTCAGAAGCTCACGTCTGCTCCGGCAGCCGCATTCGGACTCAAAAAAGGCACATTGGCGGTGGGTGCGGACGCCGATGTCGCCATCGTGGACCAGCAGGAACAGTGGGAGGTCGATCCGTCGAAGTTTCGGTCCAAGAGCCGAAACACGCCGTTTGTCGGTTGGAAGGTGAAAGGGCGCGTATTGACCACGATCGTAGGCGGCCGTGTGGTATTCGAGGCCAGCCCCGTGGAGCGGTAGTGCCGTGCGGCGCATGCCCCGTTGGGGGATGATCTGTTGTCTTACGCTCGAGGGGGTAGCCCTCGCGGTGTGGGTCGGGGGGATGATTGTGCTGAGCGGTGCGGTGATTCCGGCGGTATTCAATACGTTCGGAGGACAAGACTCCGGAGGGCTGTTCTTGACGCGTGCGTTTGAAGAGTATCATCGGTTCATCATAGGGGCCAGCGGCATTCTCACTGTGGCATTGTTAGGCCGATGGTGGAGCGGTGAGCCTCGTGTGATGGTTCGTGTGAGCGAGATCATTGTGTTGGCCATGATGGTGGTGATCGCGGGGGTGATCATTCTGGTGTTGCATCCTGATGCAGCGGGGCTTCAAGCACAGGCATTTGCAACAAAGGATGAGGGAGCCAAGAAAGCCGCGTTCGAGGCGTTCTTCCGCGTGCTGTTACCGATCCGATCACTGTACATGGTCAACTTGGCATTGGGCCTTCTGCTTGTTGGGATCAGAGCAAAACGCGTGATGGACTACGACGGAAGACAATCGTGAAAAAAGCAGTCTTGGCATTAGCGGACGGGACGGTGTTTGAAGGCCGCGCTCTTGGTTATGAGGGTGAAACGGTCGGTGAAGTCGTGTTTAACACGGCCATGACCGGCTACCAGGAAATACTGAGTGATCCGTCCTACAAGGGACAGATCATCACGATGACCTGTCCACAGATCGGAAACTATGGCGTGACGCCGGAAGATGTGGAGTCCCGTCGAGCCTGGGCTGAAGGGTTTGTCGTGCGTGAAGCGAGCCGATTGGTCAGTAACTGGCGAGGCAAGCAGACCCTTCACGAATCGTTGGTAGAGACTCACGTTGTCGCCATTGAGGGGATCGATACCAGGGCGTTGACAAGGCATTTGCGCGAGCATGGGTCGCAACAAGGCTGTATCACGCATCTTGACCTCGACCATGAACGGGCGATTGGGCGAGCCAGACAGGCACCCGGTATCGTTGGGCGAGATCTTGCTGCTGAAGTGACCTGTGCGCATTCCTACGATTGGACGACCGGGACCGGTGATTGGGCACCATGGCCAAACGGTGAAGAAGCAGGAAGCGGTGCACGCTGGCGGGTTGTTGCCTATGATTTTGGCATCAAATACAACATCCTAAGACGATTGGTCGATGTTGGATGTGATGTGACCGTCGTTCCTGCCGCTACGTCTGCCCAAGCAGTTGAGGCTCTCAAGCCTCATGGAGTATTTCTTTCGAATGGTCCGGGAGACCCGGAGGGCGTTCCGTATGCGGCGAAGGCGGTGGAGCAACTGATCGGTCGCTACCCCATCTTCGGGATCTGCTTGGGGCATCAGATCCTTGGCCTCGCGTTTGGACTCAAGACCTACAAGTTGAAGTTCGGCCATCATGGAGCGAATCACCCCGTGATGGATCTTCGAACAAGAAAAGTGGAAATCACCTCACAGAACCATAATTTCGCCGTGCAGGGTGAACCGGTGCTCGTTGACATACCCAAGGTGTCGCCTGTGATCGATACGCGATATGGACGACTTGCCATGACCCATGTCAGTTTGAATGATTTGTCGGTTGAAGGGATGGCCTCTCTTGAGCATCCGGTCTTCTCAGTCCAATACCATCCTGAGGCTGCACCGGGACCGCACGATGCTGCCTATTTGTTCGGTGAATTTGTGCGGCGTATGGAGAACCATTATGCGTAATCCTATTGTGGCGGGGGTGATTGGTCTGATGTTGTCCGGCTGTACCTTCAATTTCCCTTTGTTTCCCGGCCCAGGACCGTTACAGGAAATGCAGGTTGATGGAGCAGGAAAGGCAAAGGTGTTGTTGGTCGAGATTTCCGGGATGATCAGTTCTCAAGAAAAAGAAGGACTCGGAACCTCAGGTGGGTACTATATTGCGGCCGCTGCCGACCGGGTTTTGGCACATCCGTCGTCCGTCACTGGGAGTATCGGTGTCATTATGCTCACGGTCAATGCCAAGGGGTTGCTCGAGAAAATTGGAGTCGAAGCGTCGGCTGTGACGTCAGGCCCTCGCAAGGATATGGGCTCGCCGTTTCGAACCATGACGGTGGAAGAACGAGCCATTTTCCAGGGGTTGATTGATTCATTTTATCAGCGATTCTTGACCATCGTGCAGGAAGGTCGTACCAATTTGCAGATGGAACAGATCAAGCGGCTGGCTGATGGTCGTATCTATACGGGGGAGCAAGCGAAGGAGGCCGGTTTGGTCGATGAGATCGGCTATCTTGAGGACGCGGTTGAGGTCGCCAAGAAACAAGCCGGTTTGACAGAGGCCCGCGTCGTGACGTACCAGCGACCAGGTGAGTACTCCAACAACGTGTATTCGAAGCTGGTGGCACCGAGCGGACTCGCCAGTCTTGCTGAGTTCGATCTCGCGACAGTCGTGCGTGGGGGAACTCCTCAGTTTATGTACCTGTGGATGCCATAGGAAAAAGAAAGATGCCGATGGTGTGGCTGGTGTTAGAATGAAGCGGGAGCGTGCGGTAGGAGTGACAGATGGCGCAGCCTTCGGACCACGAGATCGACCGATTGCTCGCAATGCCCATTGGTCGTCGGACGTTGCTACTCGAGGGTGTTTGCCGAGCGCTGGGGCTCTCGAGTCTCCTGACAATGGGGTCCGTGTCCATGAACGCCTCCCCGACCGCAATCACGTATTCGCTGCTACGACAGGCCTTCGGCGGCAGGTTCGCCCCCTCGGGGACCGCGACGTACTGTTTCAAGTACGGCTTGGTCCCTCGGACTTTTCGCGTGCCCGTCCTTCGACTCTGCCGCAGGACGGTGAGCCAGTCGAACCGCCTCGCAATGCGACTTTGCGATTTCGTGAGGAACCGCCATGAACAATGTGGGTCAGGAAAAAGAAAGATGCCGATGGTGTGGCTGGTGTTAGAATGAAGCGGGAGCGTGCGGTAGGAGTGACAGATGGTGCAGCCTTCGGACCACGAGATCGACCGATTGCTCGCAATGCCCGTTGGTCGTCGGACGTTGCTACTCGAGGGTGTTTGCCGAGCGCTGGGGCTCTCGAGTCTCCTGACAATGGGGTCCGTGGGAACTCTGGCCGCGGCAGTGAGCGGATGTGTCAGGGCCCCAGGGACTGCGCGGGATCAGTTTATTTATATTTCCGAGGAAAAAGAAATGGAGATGGGGGTCGGTGCCTATCGGGAATTGCTTCGAAAAGCACCGGTGAGCGACGATCCTGAGTTGAATGAGTTGGTCAATAGGGTGGGGAATCGCATCGCGGCTGTCGCGAAGAAACCGGAATATCAATGGGAATTTGCGATCATTCGAGACGATCGCACGATCAATGCCTTCGCCCTTCCCGGTGGAAAAGTTGCGGTTTTCACGGGAATTTTGAAGATTACGAAGAACGAAAATGGCTTAGCCACCGTGATCGGTCATGAAGTGGCACATGCTCTTCAACGACATGGCGCAGAACGATATAGCCGGAGTATTCTGGAAATGATTGGTCAGGTCGGTGCGTTGGCTGCCGGAGCTGCAGCCGGCAGACCGGATGCAGCCATTGCGGCGATGAGCGCCTATGGTGTCGGGGTGTCGTTACCATTCGGACGAAAACAAGAATCAGAAGCCGACTACATTGGGCTCAAGCTGATGGCGCAGGCCGGGTACGATCCTCGAGAAGCGGTTCCGTTTTGGGAGCGAATGAGTGGATGTCCCAGACAGATGATTGACAAAGTGTGTTTTCGATCTCAACACACGATTCCCGAGTTTTTGTCCACACATCCCTCCGATCTGGCGCGTATCAATCAGATTGAAGCCTGGCTCCCTGAGGCCATGAAGTACTATCATGCCACTCAGGAGAATCAGGGGCCAGTTCCGGCTCCCTATCACCCCGTCATTGGTCCAGAACTTCCATCCAGTTAACGACTGTTAGCAGATCACCATGCCAAAACGCACGGATATCCAATCAATTCTGATGATCGGCTCAGGCCCAATCGTGATCGGGCAAGCCTGTGAATTTGATTACTCCGGTACACAAGCCTGTAAAGCCCTCAAAGCCGAGGGCTATAAGGTCATTCTCATCAATAGTAATCCGGCCACGATCATGACCGATCCAGAGCTGGCTGATCGGACCTATGTGGAACCGATTACGTTGGAGGTAGTCGAAAAGGTCATTGAACGAGAACGGCCTGATGCCTTGCTGCCCACCATGGGTGGACAAACGGCTTTAAACACCACGATGGGCTTAGTCAAGCGAGGCGTGCTGGAGAAACATGGAGTCACCCTTGTGGGTGCGTCGGCGGAGGCGATCCATAAGGCAGAGGATCGAGAGGCATTTAAGCAGGCCATGCAGCGGATCGGGCTGCGTGTGCCGAAGAGCGGGACGGCGCATAGTCGGCAGGAGGCCGTTGCGATTGTGGAGACCGTCGGGTTTCCCGCGATCATTCGCCCTTCCTTTACGATGGGAGGTACCGGTGGAAACATTGCCTACAATCGTGAAGAATTTGAGCGGTTGATTGAGTGGGCACTGGCCATGAGTCCGGTGAGCCAGGTCTTGATCGAGGAATCGGTGATCGGTTGGAAAGAGTATGAATTGGAGGTCATGCGTGACCTCAAAGACAATGTCGTCATCGTGTGCTCCATTGAAAATTTCGATCCGATGGGGGTCCACACCGGGGACAGCATCACCGTGGCGGTTGGCGACCTTGACCGACAAAGAGGACCAACACATGCGGGATGCGGCTCTGCGCGTCATCCGCGGAGAGATTGGGGTCGACACGGGCGGATCGAATATCCAGTTCGGTATCAACCCGGCCACTGGTGATGGTCGTCATTGAAATGAATCCTCGGGTATCCCGAAGTTCGGCGTTGGCATCGAAGGCGACCGGGTTTCCCATTGCGAAGATCGCCGCCAAACTTGCTGTCGGATACACGCTGGATGAGATTCCCAACGATATCACCGGAGTGACAAGGGCGTCCTTTGAGCCGGCCATCGATTACGTCGTGGTGAAGATTCCTCGATTTGCTTTCCAGAAGTTCAAGGGGGCCGATCCAACCTTGACGACCCAAATGAAGTCGGTCGGTGAGGTGATGGCGATAGGGCGTACTTTTAAAGAGTCGTTGCAGAAGGCTATTCGTTCGTTGGAATTGGAGCTGAACGGGCTGGTATCGCGGTTTGGCCTGGATCGCGGTGTGCCGACGGGCTTCAATTGTTCGGAGGCGATCGAAAAACTTGAGGGAGTACTACGCACGCCATTACCCGAGCGACTGTGGTACCTGGCCGACGCCATGCGTCTGGGGTTGACCGACGAGGAATTGAGCGCAACGACGAAAGTCGATCCCTGGTTCTTGGATCAGGTGAGACAGTTAGTGGATTTTGAACGAGTTCTTGTCGGCCATGCGGCCAACCCGGTTGAGTGTTTGAGCGGAGGACTTCTCTGGGACGCCAAGGAACTCGGCTTTTTGGATGATCGCATTGCTCACTTGTTGGGCTGTGAAGCCGGGATGGTTGCGAAGGCACGCATGGAACATCGGGAACGGCGCGTGACCTATAAACGAGTGGATACCTGTGCCGCAGAGTTCGAGGCTCAGACGCCGTATCTCTATTCCACCTATGGCCACGAGTGCGAAGCAAGGCCGTCTGATCGAAAGAAGGTCGTCATTCTTGGTGGAGGACCTAATCGTATCGGACAGGGCATCGAGTTCGACTACTGCTGTGTCCATGCAGCCATGGCGCTTCGGGAAGAAGCGATCGATACGATCATGGTGAACTGCAATCCAGAAACCGTGAGCACGGATTATGACACCTCTGATCGCCTCTACTTTGAGCCGCTCACCCATGAGGATGTGCTGAATATCGTGCATCGGGAACAGCCGCTTGGTGTGGTGTTGCAATTTGGGGGACAGACACCTTTGAAGCTCGCGCTTCCGCTCTCAATGGCCGGTGTCAAGATTCTCGGCACCAGTCCTGATGCCATCGATCTGGCGGAGGATCGTGAACGGTTCCGTGAACTATTGAATAGGCTCGGTCTGCGTCAGGCGGAGAGCGGGACCGCTCGATCCGTCGAGGAAGCTGTGCGGATTGCCGCGCAGATCAGCTATCCGGTCATGGTGCGTCCGTCGTATGTCTTGGGCGGACGGTCCATGCAGATTGTCTATGACGAAACCGGCCTGTTGGAATACATGCGGTCGGCGGTCAAGGCATCGCCTCATCATCCAGTGTTGATCGATAAGTACCTTGCCGATGCGATCGAGGTCGATGCCGATGCGATATCGGATGGGGAAACCGTGGTAGTCGCAGGCATTATGGAGCATATTGAAGAGGCTGGGGTCCATTCGGGCGATTCAGCCTGCTCGCTTCCTCCCTATACCCTCGAGAAGCCGATTGTCATTGAGATCGAGCGTCAGATGAGAATGTTGGCCAGGGAGTTGGGGGTTATCGGGTTGATGAATGCTCAATTTGCCGTCAAGGGAGAGATGATTTATGTGTTAGAGGTCAATCCACGCGGATCCCGGACCGTTCCGTTCGTGAGCAAAGCGATCGGTGTGCCGCTTGCGAAGCTGGCGATGAAGGTGATGATGGGGCGCTCGCTGAAGGAGCTTGGATTTACACAGGCTCCGGTGCCTGAGCACTTCTCGGTCAAAGAGGCGGTATTCCCCTTCAACAAATTTCCAGGGGTTGATGTGCTGCTCGGGCCGGAGATGAAATC
>JAMXAU010000027.1 GCA_024281365.1 Nitrospira sp. | reverse complement strand
TGGATGTGGCAGAGAATAGCCAGAGTAGTAAGTCAGGATTTCTATTCGCTCACTGGCGAGGGCGCCAATGACTATTCTGTGCGGGTAGACTCATCTCAATCCACCACATACAGTGTGATCGGCCTTCGCTATGTACTATTACTTTTTAGGTACTGCTTCTAGCGCGACCTTCACGTGTCCCCTTTCACCTCACCTCCCCTACAACCCTTACGGAGGGCGCGCTTGACTCAATGCTGACCAGTTGCAAACCGACGCGAGAGGGCGTATAGGACATAGTAGCGTTTTCTCGTACCACCCAAATTTCAAGAGCCTGTATCCGTAGCAGATCCTGTGCTGTGGCTGTATCGCTTTCTTCTGTTTCGGTGTCGGCATGAAGCCGTGAGAACAGGACAAGGGGATGCCTCAGCCATTGGGTGTTCATATATTGAAACTGAGTTTTGTCGGAGTACCGACTTTTACCATTTTGTGAGGTGGGTCATGAATAGGACGATAAAGCTTCTCTCTTGTGCCTTTCTCGTCACCCTCGTGGTGAATGGGTCTGATTCGAGCCTGGCTGCCGCTACTCTATCTCACGTTGACACCCAATCAACGGACGTTCGTTCAGAGGGGGAGCAGACCTCTTTTCTGACCATGCTCGTCAGCTTTCTGCAGCAAGACGACCAGAAGACGGCCTCTGCTCAGCAAGTGGCCTCCGAGGAATCTGCGCTGGTTTCGGCCATTACTCCCATGACGTCGATCACCATTGATGTGCCCCAGAGCCAAGCGGGGGAAACCGAGGCAGCAGAGGCAGCAAAAGAGAAAGAAAAGGCGGATGCAGACATTGAGCAGGAAAAGGCACGACTCGAACTGCTCCTGCAACAGCTGACGGCCAAGGAAAAGGAACTGGCGCTCTTGCGAGAAAAGACTACTGCGGCTGCCACTCAGTTGAACGCGGAAAAAACCCGTGCCGAAGCCTTGGAAGCGCAGCTCAATCAGAAGGAGCAGGAACTCGCGGGGATCTGCACGCAACGAGACACTCACCAACAGATGTCACAGGAGCTGAACCGGACCAAGAGCAGTCTGGAGTTAGCCAAGCAGCAGGTCTCCGACATTGAGCGGCAATATACGATCAGCAGTGACCAGCTTGATGTCGCCATGCAGCGGATCGCGGATCTGGACCTGCAGCTGGTGGCCAAAGACCAAGAGTTAACAATGGAACTCGCCAGTCGAGACTCACAGCTCGCACAGGCAAAGCGTATCCTGGCGAGCGTGGGGAAGACCTTGCCGAAGCCGGTCAAGCTGACGCCCTCTATGAAGAATGCCTTTCCGCAACAGGCTGTTGCGCGTGTCTCCCCTGACATCACCAAGGTCAATGAGAAGTTGATGGCTGCACTCAAGGACGATATAAAACGAGGCGCCGTGGTGATGGAGCAACGCGGTGACAAGCTCACGCTTGCATTGGCATCAGGAGAACTGTTTGGTGCAGGACGAGTGACCATGACACCGGTAGGAGCCGCCTTGGTCAAGCGCATCGGTGTCGCCTTACGGAAATTCCGTCCTGAGAGCATTGAAGTGGCCGGCCATACCGACAGCATCCCCGTCAAATACAATCCCAAGCGGCCGTTTAAAGACAATGCAGAGCTGTCTCAGGCTCGTGCTGAGAACGCAAGCAAGGCGTTGATCAAGGGAGGACTGGGTGCCGATCGAGTCCGAGCCGTCGGCTATGCAGACTCTCGACCCGTCGCGACCAACGACACGGAAGAAGGCCGGACCAAGAACCGGCGCGTTGAGATTATTGTGACCCAATCGACCCAGCCGATCGCCTCCTCAGGTGAGAAGGACGGGCAGACTTCTGGGACCCGGACTGCTGCTCCATACGGAGCCGTGGTTCAAAAAGTCGCAACTCGCTGAACTGTTAGCTGTAGCCCTCCCGGCCCGCGATGGGCTGGGAGGACCCGCTCACACAAGCCCCTCCGTTTCTTTTTTACAAACTCTTCCCATACTGCTTCACTTCTGACCGTGATCGGTTCCAACCACTGATTAACGCCTCATCAATCTCGAGGCCTTTTCACGTTGCAGGTTGCAGCTTTGAGGTCTTTTGGTGCCTACACAACTTGAATCATTGAACATGAAACCTGGAACTCAGGATCAATGGAACAAGGGGCCAATCTCGTCGCAGCGACATCTCGATAGTGCCGTAGACGTGTTCCGGAATGCTGCGAAACGGCGCCGCAAGCCACCGCTTGAGGGGGAAACACCCAGTGCAGTATGTTAGTCAAATAATCATGACACCAGCCGAAGCCGCGACAGCACTGTTCAGGACGATGCCTCCCCCCATTACTTCTTCGCAGCTTGGGGAATACGGCATCGAGGCCGCTGAAGCCCAGGTCCCTGCCATCGCGCGGGAGATTCTCTCGCTGAACCTCTACTGGGCCCTTGCGGCCATCGACGCGCATATCCCTTCCAAGTACAGAGCCCTCATCAAGGAAGACCTATTCGAGTCCGTACAAACCGAGTGGTGGCCTTCTGGGCAGCTGGGGACAGGCACTTGGGTGGATTATCAACCGGAGCTTCATGAACGGCGTGAACACTATGCCCACCTGATGGATCAGGAAGGGCTTAACCCCACAGGCATCTGTGCCGAAACAGCAGGCCGCATGGAAGACCTGGGCCTGATTGAGTCAGGCGATCGCGAGAAGCTGCTCGTACTATTAATCGACTATGCGCCTGCTTCGGAATATGGGCGGCTATTGGAGAATATCGGGTGAGTACCCACCGGCTCTGATGAAGACTTCAAGAGTTGTGAGTTCTCCGTTTTGAGCGAAGCTCATGACTCATCACTCACCTCTCAGCACTATCAGTTCTGCTATAGATACCGATGCGACAAGACCTTACCGCTCGCATCGAATTCGTAGAGTAGCGGCACTCCAGTCGGAATATTCAGCTCCAAGACCGCTTCTTTTGAGAGCTGATCCAACTCCATCACCAACGCGCGCAGACTATTGCCATGGGCGGCAATGATGATGGTTTCGCCCTTCAGCAGATGGGGCTTGATCATCTTCTCATAGTAGGGGAGCGTCCGCTCTGCCGTATCTTTTAAGCTCTCTCCACCCGGCGGTCTGACGTCATAACTGCGCCGCCAGATCTTCACCTGCGCATCGCCGTACTTTTGGGCAGTTTCTGCCTTATTCAATCCCTGTAATTCCCCATACATCCGTTCGTTCAAGGCCTTGTCCTTTTCGATGGGGATCCCTGTCTGACCGATCGCCTCCAAGACAATCCTCAGGGTCTCATTCGCTCTCATGAGCACCGAGGTAAAGGCGCGATGAAATTTCACCTCACGCAGTTTCTCTCCCGCACTTTTTGCCTCTTCAATCCCTTTGGGCGAGAGCGGCACATCCACCCAACCCGTAAAGCGGTTTTCCAAGTTCCACTGCGACTCCCCATGCCGAAGCAAGACTAATCGAGCCATCCTAAATTCCTCTCTTCCATCAAGATGATCACTGGATACCCACTATCCCGGCAGGTCACGCCTGAGGCTGCATCGCCGCTTGCTTGGCCGGCCGACCTGGCGGCTGATCCAAATCCGGCGGACCTTCCTGGACCATTTTGACCAATGTCGCCAGGAAAATGAGATAGAACACGACACCAACCCAAATGACGTACGGTTGCACACCACCGGACTCTTTCAGCGCGGTTTCTTGAGCAGCTGGGTCCATCCGATTGCTTCGCTTCATTTCTCCGATATGCTCCCAGCAATGCCAATAATAGAGATAGTTAGCTGTCGCCCCCGCCATGACACTCCAGATGATCCCGGCAGACACATCTCCCGTGAGATAGGTGGAGACCATCGGACCGACGGCATAGACAAACGCATGGAGGTACATCTTCCGGTACAGAAACCAGAGAAAGGAGATATAGAGAAACGCCGGCCAGTTCCATGAGAGGGCAAACCGCGGTTGCCCGTTCACTGAAAACTTCTTGAACACCCGCAAATAATAGTCTGCATTCGGCCCGATAAATTGACGCCAGCGTGTCTCTTCGTCCTGAATCGGTTGGGCTGTCGTGTTCCCAGCGGTGGGCTCATCAGAAGACGCCTTCACTTCCATCAACTTCGCCCCACACTGATGGCAGAAGTTGGCATCCTCGGGATTCTGCTGCTGACACTGCCCACACATCGTCATGGCGAGGCAGCTTACCACACTCCGAAATGGAAGAGAGGATCATTTGAAACGATGATGCGCTTCCGGTTTGAGCACCGATCCGACCTCTCTTTTTGAGCTTGACACTCCCCTCCGCACTTGTTGCTCTTCCTACTGTCCCTGTGCTAGCGTTCCTTTCTTTCTAAGGGGATACGTCATATGCCAACTCAAGAATTGAAGGACGACGCGGCCAAGTACCTGATGCAGACTTACACCCGCCAACCGCTCTCGATCGTGCGGGGGCGAGGTGCGAAAGTCTACGATCTGGAGGGCCGCGAGTACCTGGATTTTGTGGCGGGGATCGCGGTAAATATTTTAGGGTATGGGCATCCGGACCTTGTCCAGGCAATCCAACGCCAAGCGGCTCAACTCATCCATACCTCCAATCTGTATTACACCGAACCCCAGGTGAAGCTGGCCCGTTTGCTGGTCGACCATTCGTTCGCCGACCGCGTGTTCTTTTGTAACAGCGGCGCCGAAGCGAACGAAGCGGCGATCAAGCTGGCACGACGCTACGGACATGAGCGCTATGGAGCGGCTCGTTTTGAAATTATCACGATGAAAAATTCGTTCCATGGCCGAACCCTGGCCATGGTCACGGCGACCGGTCAAGAAAAGGTTCAAAAGGGCTTCGAACCGCTGATGCCCGGATTCGTCTATGCCCCGTTCAATGACTTCACGGCCATCGAGTCGCTCGTGACTGAGCGGACCGCAGCCATCATGCTGGAGCCGATCCAGGCGGAAGGCGGGGTACATGTCGCTGATCGGGAGTATCTAAAGAACCTCAGGCAGCTCTGTACACAAAAAGACATCCTCCTGATTTTTGATGAGATTCAAACCGGCATGGGCCGAACCGGGACCCTCTTCGCCTATGAACAACTGGGAGTTCAGCCCGACATCATGACCTTGGCGAAAGGCCTGGCCGGAGGCGTCCCAATCGGTGCCTGCCTCGCCAAAGAATCAGTGGCAGCGGCATTTACCCCTGGCTCCCATGCCTCAACATTCGGCGGAAATCCGCTCGCCTGTGCGGCCGCCCTCGCAGTCTGCCACGTCCTGCTTGAGGGGCCTGTGCTGGAGAACGCGAAGCGTATGGGAGAGTATTTGGCGAAAGGCTTAGCTGACTGCAAGAGCCGCTATCGCGTCGTCCAGGAGGTCCGCGGGCTTGGCCTGTTACAGGGAATGGAATTAACGATCGATGCCAGAACGGTGGTTGCCGATGCGCTGGCGCGCGGGGTGCTGTTGAATGCCGCGAACGAGCATGTGCTGCGCATGGTCCCACCCTTGATCATTACACAGCCGGAGATCGATCGACTCATGGATCTCCTCGGAGCACTCTTTACTCAACGCCAGGGGGCGGAAAAAGACTCTCACCACTGATGACCGCACGACCCAGACATCCACAGGGCACCGAGCGATACGCCAAGGACCTACTTGACGTGGCCACCATGCCAGGGACCCAAGTCCTTGCGCTCCTACGGCTGGCAAGGACCCTCAAGAAGAAGCAGCAACGGGGTGTCCCTCATCGATTGCTTCGCGGGAAGACACTGGGGCTTCTCTTTCAAAAGCCGTCGACGAGAACTCGCGTGTCCTTTGAGGCAGGCATGAACCAACTCGGTGGCCACGCCCTGGTGCTGCCGATGAGTGATATTCAACTCTCTCGCGGAGAGACCGTTGCGGACACGGCCCGCGTCTTATCCCGGTATCTCGACGGCATTGTCATCCGTACCTATGACCATGCGATCGTTGAGGAGTGGTCCACAGAAGCCACCATGCCGGTCATCAATGGGCTCACTGATCACAGTCACCCCTGTCAGGCCTTGTCCGATCTTCTGACGATTCAGGAACTGAAAGGCCGACTCAAGGGACTCAGTCTGGCGTACATCGGAGACGGGAATAACGTCGCCAACTCACTCATCGAAGCTGGCGCAAAGGTGGGGATGCGCGTGGTCATCGGGTGTCCCTCCGGCTATCAGCCAGATCAACGAGTCATCGACCGCGCCAGGATCGATGGACACGCCACTGGCGCTTCGATCGAGGTGGTGGAGAATCCCCTGGTGGCCGTGAAGGAAGCGGATGTCGTCTATACCGACGTGTGGATCAGTATGGGCCGTGAACGGGAACAAGCCAGACGGTTACGCATCCTGTCCCCCTACCAACTCAATCACCGGCTCCTGCAACGGGCAAAGCCCGATGCGATCGTCATGCACTGCTTGCCGGCCCATCGAGGAGAAGAAATTAGCGCCGATGTGTTGGATGGCTCGCAGTCTGTCGTGATCGATCAAGCGGAGAATCGGCTTCATATGCAAAAGGCCATTTTGACTCAACTTCTTAGCCTCAAGAAAGGTGCGCGATAGGATTTGATCATGAAACCCACATCACTCAAGAAAATCGTCCTGGCTTACTCCGGAGGGCTCGACACCTCGGTCATTCTTAAGTGGCTGCAGGAAACCTATCACGCTGAAATTATTGCCTTTTGCGCTGATCTTGGGCAGGGGGAAGATCTAAAAGCGGTCAAGGCCAAGGCCCAAGCGCTCGGCGTCAAGAAAGTCTACGTGGAAGATCTGCGAGAGACCTTCGTCAAAGACTATGTATTCCCGATGTTGCGTGGCAATGCGCTGTATGAAGGCTGCTACCTCCTCGGGACATCAATCGCTCGTCCGTTGATTGCCCGTCGACAAGCCGAAATCGCGTTGAAGGAAGGCGCCGAAGCGGTGTCGCACGGAGCCACAGGAAAAGGCAATGACCAGGTACGTTTTGAGCTCACCTACATGGCCCTTGCCCCGCAGCTTAAAATCATCGCCCCTTGGCGAGAATGGGCCATGCGATCTCGCCGTGAACTCATTGAGTATGCCGAGCGGCACAGTATCCCTGTAACCGCGACCAAGGCCAAGCCATACAGCACCGACCCCAATTTGTTCCACATCAGTTACGAAGGCGGCATTCTCGAAGACCCTTGGCAATCGCCGCCCGATGAAATCTTCCAATTGACCGTCTCTCCGGAGCAAGCACCGAATAAGGCGCAAGAAGTCGAGATCGAATATCAAGCAGGCAACCCCGTCGCCGTCGATGGAAAGAAGATGCGTCCTGCCGCCTTACTGGCTCATCTCAACGAAATAGGCGGTGCACACGGGGTCGGACGGGTTGATCTGGTAGAGAACCGCTATGTCGGGATGAAATCGCGGGGGGTGTACGAAACACCCGGAGGCACGATTCTCCATGTGGCGCATCGGGGGATTGAGTCCTTGACGATGGACCGTGAGGTTCTACATTTCCGTGACAGCTTGATCCCACGGTTTGCCGGCTTGATCTACAACGGCTATTGGTTCAGCCCGGAACGTGACATGCTGCAGGCCGCGATCGATGACGCCCAGAAAGACGTCAGCGGCATTGCGCGCGTCAAGCTGTATAAGGGGAGTTGTACGCTGGCGGGGCGCAAATCGAAGCGATCACTATATCGGTTGGACATCGCCACCTTCGAAGAAGATGAGGTCTATAACCAGAAAGATGCGGAAGGGTTCATCCGGTTGAACGCATTGCGGCTCAAGATCCGCGCGCAACGAAAGAAAGCTTCGTCCTGATGGCCAAGCGCAAACAGCACCAGAAAATCGCCGACCATGCACGAAAGGCATGGGATGGCCGGTTTCGGGAGAAGACTCATCAATTAGTGGAAACGTTTACGCGCTCCGTGATGGTCGATGGCCGGCTTTATGCCGAAGATATCGCCGGGAGTATCGCCCACTGTAAGACCCTTGCAAAGGCAAAGATCCTGACGGAAACAGAAACTCGGACCATCATTCGTGGGTTGGACGCAGTGAAAGGAGAGCTGGATCGCGGTCAGTTCACCTTTACGCCGCACGACGAAGATATTCACATGGCGATCGAGCGGCGATTAACAGAGATCATCGGCCCCTTGGGCGGGAAGTTACACACCGGTCGAAGCCGAAATGATCAGGTTGCGTTGGATATTCGGCTGTATGTACGCTCCTATTTAGACAACCTCTATGCGCGCATACTCGATCTGCAACGTGCGTTGGTTACAAAGGCCGCTGAGAACCGCACAGTGATGATGCCCGGCTATACCCATCTCCAGCGAGCTCAACCGGTTTTGTTCGCTCATCACCTGTTAGCCTATGTCGAGATGCTCGAACGGGACAAGGGTCGACTGCGTGACGCAAGGAGCCGACTCAACGTCATGCCGCTGGGATCCGGTGCCCTCGCCGGCACAAACTATCCGATCAATCGGCGATATACAGCTGAGTTGTTAGATTTTCCTACCGTTACCGCCAACAGTATGGATGCGGTGTCTGATCGTGACTTCATGATTGAAGTGGCCTCGGCCCTTTCTATCGTGATGATGCACTTGTCACGGCTCAGTGAAGAGTTGATCCTGTGGGCCACGCAGGAGTTCCAATTCGTCGACTTGCCCGATGCCTTCTGTACGGGAAGCAGTATGATGCCGCAGAAAAAGAACCCGGATATCCCAGAGTTGGTACGGGGGAAAACAGGTCGCGTCTATGGGCACCTATTCAACCTGCTGACGCTGCTAAAAGCTCTGCCCCTCACTTATAATCGCGATTTGCAGGAAGACAAGCCGGCACTCTTTGACGCTCTGGATACGGTGTCCTCTTCGCTTGAGGTGATGACCGAACTGATGCGCCACGTGCAAGTCAACCGAGAGAGACTCGCGTGCGCATTGCAAGGAGGCGGACTGTTGGCCACCGAGCTGGCCGACTACTTGGTTATGAAGGGTGTGCCATTTCGTGAGGCGCACGGTATTACCGGACGGATCGTTCGAGCAGCCCTTGATCGTGGCTGTGAGGTGACCGATCTTTCGCTCGAAGAGTTACGCGGGTTTTCTCAGCGGATTACACAGGACGTGCTCACACGATTGACTGCCGTGGCTGCCATCGATCACAAAGGACAAGTCGGTGGTACCGCTCGAGCTCGAGTAGAACAGCGAATCAAGGAACTGGAGAAGCACCTCTCATGAGGACACTGACGGTTCTGATCTCGACAGGGTTACTGGTTGCTTGTGGCGTCGTGGGATCTCCTGTTCCTCCTGAGTATGTGGGCGTCGCTCCTACCGTTGAAAAACAAAAGAAACAGCATGCGCTCCAGGCAGAGCGCGAGGCAGTCGATACAGGAACTCCTGACCTGTCTCTGGACGGGCACGACATTGGGCTTCCACCCTCACAGCCAGTTGGAACCCGATGACGCTTAGCGGACGAACCTATTTTTGATTAAGGATTGAGACGATGCATAGCTTTGAGTACCAACAGGGCGAATTATACTGCGAGCAAGTACCAGTCAGCCGGATCGCGAAAGAACTAGGCACCCCTTGTTATATCTACAGCTACGAGACTCTCATTCGTCACTTCCATGCCTATGACAACGCGTTCAAGGATATCCCGCATGTCATCGCCTTCGCGATGAAGGCCAACTCCAATCTCGCCATTCTGCGGCTGATGGCACGCGAAGGGAGCGGAGTGGATATTGTATCCGGTGGTGAACTGTTTAGAGCCATGAAGGCCGGCGTACCTGCATCAAAAATCGTCTTTGCCGGTGTCGGCAAGTCACCGGACGAGATTCGTGACGCGCTCAAGGCGAATATTCTTATGTTCAATGTCGAGTCTGCCGCCGAAATCCGCGCGATCAATGATGTCGCCGCTTCGGTCGGCATGAAGGCTCGGATCGCCTTGCGCATCAATCCCGATGTGGACCCTAAAACACATCCGTACATTTCGACAGGGATGAAGAAAAGCAAGTTCGGGATTGCCGCCGATCGTGCGTTGGAAGAATACAAAATGGCATCCTCGATGAGCCATATCGATGTCGTGGGAGTCCATGCCCATATCGGCTCACAGTTGACGGATGTGACGCCGTTCGTCGATTCGTTAAAGAAAGTCGTGGCTCTGATTGACACACTAAAAACCCATGGCATCAACATTCGTTATCTGAATATCGGCGGTGGACTCGGTATCACCTATTCCGATGAGAAGCCGCCGTTGCCTCAGGATCTGGCTCATGCGATTTCACCCCTCGTCAAGGGGCTGGGGCTAACACTGGTCATGGAACCGGGCCGCGTCATCGTCGGGAACGCCGGCATCCTCGTGACCAAGGCGTTGTACGAGAAAGCCGGCGAGACAAAGCACTTCGTCATTGTCGACGCGGCCATGAACGACCTTATTCGCCCCAGTTTGTACGGGGCGTACCATGAGATTCGCCCGGTGAACGAAGCGGCAGTCCATCGCCCTAAACAAATGGTGGATATCGTTGGGCCTGTGTGCGAATCAGGAGATTTCCTAGCCAAAGAGCGTTCGTTGCCGAACATACAACCCGATGACTTATTGGCAGTCATGAGTGCCGGAGCCTATGGCTTTGTGATGGCGTCAAACTACAACTCTCGACCACGGGTCCCAGAAGTCCTCGTGAAGGGTGGTGAATTCCACATCATTCGTGAACGCGAAACGTATGATGACCTCGTCAAAGGGGAGACGATCCCGTCGTTCCTGAACGAAACGGAGTGAGCATGTTTACTGGATCTCTTGTCGCGATCGTAACGCCATTTCGCAAGGGCAAGGTTGATGAACGGGCCCTGGCTGACCTGATTGAATGGCAAATTGCAAATGGGACAAACGGCATCGTCCCATGCGGAACGACCGGGGAGTCAGCCACTCTTTCTCACGATGAGCACAATCGGGTCATCGAACTGACGGTGGAAGTCGTCCGTCGTCGTGTTCCAGTGGTTGCCGGAACCGGCTCAAATAGCACGGACGAAGCGATTGCCCTTACCAAACATGCAAAGCAAGCTGGCGCTGATGCGGCATTGTTGATCACACCCTATTACAACAAACCCACACAAGAAGGCCTGTACCGCCACTACCGGGCCGTTGCCGAGGCTGTCGACCTTCCCTTGGTCCTTTATAACATTCCTGGTCGTACCGGAGTGAACATGCTTCCGGCCACGATTGCCCGTCTCACCACCCTTCCGACGATTGTTGGAGTCAAGGAAGGGAGTGGATCCGTCCAACAAGCCTCGGACCTCGTGCTGATGTGCGGCGACCGCCTCACTGTGCTGGCTGGTGATGATGCTCTCACCCTTCCGATGATGGCGGTTGGCGGGAAGGGCGTCATTACTGTGACAGCGAACATCGCTCCAGCAGAAATGGCCCAGCTTGTCAAATCGTTTGCCGAAGGAAAGATCGAGGAAGCTCGACGTATCCATTTCAAACTCTCTCCTCTTTTTGCCGCACTGTTCTTTGAAACGAATCCAATTCCGGTGAAGGAAGCATTGAGCTTGATGGGCAAGATCGACCCTGAGCTGCGCCTGCCCCTCTGCCCAATGGCGAATGACACACGTGAGAAGTTGATTCAGGCTCTTAAGGATGCCTTACTGATCACACGTTAACCTGCCGATGGTGAGAAGAAGATGATCAAGGTCGTTGTAGCCGGCGCTGCCGGACGAATGGGATGTAGGTTGGTGTCACTAGTCAGGGATTCCACCGCGTTGATGCTGGTAGGAGCGCTGGAGGGAAAAGACCACCCAGTATTGGGAGAAGATGCGGGTGAATTCGCTGGATCAGGACGAGCCGGTGTCCCGATCACGGAGGATCTATCGGCCTTGATGGAGCGAGGGGAGGTCGTGATTGATTTTTCTTCTCCCGAGGCAACCCTTGATCACATGCAAACAGTCGTTCGCTCACGACGTGCAGCGGTCATTGGGACGACCGGATTCTCAACTGCCCAGCTCGATGAACTTAAAGCGCTAACCCAACACATTCCATGTGTGTTTTCTCCAAATATGAGCGTCGGCATCAATCTTCTCTACAAAGTCATCAGTGAGATGGCCAAAACTCTTGGAGACGACTATGATATCGAAGTGATTGAGGCCCACCACAGGTTGAAGAAAGATGCTCCGAGCGGCACAGCCCTCAAGATTGCCGAAGTTCTCGCACGGTCCGTAAGCCGTGATTTGAATCAAGTGGGTGTCTATGCTCGGAAGGGATTGATCGGGGAACGGACCAAAGGTGAAATTGGGATCCAAACCATTCGTGCCGGTGATATAGTCGGTGACCATACCGTTCTGTTCGGTGGCATGGGCGAACGCATAGAGGTGACGCACCGAGCCAGTAGCCGCGATACCTTTGCCCGCGGAGCTCTCCGTGCTGCACGATGGGTCGTCCGTCAACCGCCAGGTCTGTACGATATGATGGATGTCTTGGGTCTTCGCTAGCAACTCGTTACAGGGTGTAATGCTCTTGACCGAGTTCTGGAGGGGGCTCCTTTTTCTGATCTCACCAGATGCCCAATGGTCTCTCTCTTTCCACATTGGACAAGCCAGGTCACACTAAAACCCCAGGCCTCCTTGACAAATCACGTGCGCAGCTTGAAGCCCGCTCCTGATCGGCCAAGAAGATACACCTTCCCCTCTTGCTCTCCATCTCAGGCCGTCTTCTTGCCACCAGTTGCGTGAACTGGCGGCGAGCTGAGCTCAGATGAGAGGAGTCGATGGGCGTGAACGGGGAAGACACTTGGGCTGACCCATTGCCTCCCGATATCTTCCCCCATCAACGTGTAGTAGTTTGGAGACAGGCAGGATTAGTGTCGCGCCGTGATCGGCCGAGGTTCCTGATCCGCTGCTTTCCGACGGCCACAGTTTAAGCACGCAAACACTGTGATCGCCAGTCCAGCATCCAAATCCACTGCTCGTTCTGGAAGCATCGCTCCATGGCATTTATCGCAGGTCTTCATAGGTGCGCACTCTAGCATCATGAGATAGGGAAAACCAGTCCTCCTGAAGTACTGGATGACACCAAGAGATGAGCCCCAATAAGACCTATTCACAATGGGCCAAATGAACTTGCTCGTCGAACAGTGGTATACAATCGACGGGTGGCAGCGATCAACTTGACAGGTAACGATAGCTCTCATAGGATTGTGGACCAGCTAGCAGTAGACCACTATGTATAGACTCATTCTTGTCAGTTTACTCCTCACCATACTTTACTACCTACTCCGACACATGTTTCGCGGCTTCAAAACTCCACTTCAAAATAGTCAGGAAAATTCTTCCACACAGGGTCCAGGTGACGAACTGGATCAGATGATCCAGGACCCAGTCTGTCACATATTCGTCCCGAGGCGAATAGCCCTAATCGAACTGATCGGAGGACGGGAATATTGCTTCTGCAGCAAGGAGTGCGCAGGAAAGTTCCGAGATGAGCACCCTATCTAGACGTCGAGCCTGGCCCTAGATCAATCCAACTCTGTGCGGATTCAGGACAAGGCATCCTACATAGGGATTCTGGCTAGCACCCTGAGGAATAGCTGTAGTCGGAAAGTTTTTCATTTTTGTCGAACTTGAGAGTAATTTGACATTCATTGGGCTTAAAGTTGAATAGCGGCGGACCTGATTTCCCTCCAGCAATACTGTAATAGGTCCAAGTCTCTCCCCCAAAAAACCGAGACGCTTTGCCAGTTGGGGCCCCCCAATTTTTCTCAAACCAGGCTTTATCCTTCCCCTGAAGCTCAGCCGGCTTAAGCGACGCTTCCAGGTAAGGATTACTCCCTCCGCAGGCGGTGACCAAGCTACAGATACACAACAGATAAACCATTCGTCGTATCACATTTTCTCCGTTATGTGATGGAGTGAATCTAAACTCAAAAAAGTCTAACGTTCAGTTTACCTTCTGTCAAACTTTTGAACTGATTAAGTTGCACTACGATCGAGTTCCTCATAAAATGACCGACAAGTAAGTAGAATTGACATCCGTCCACTGTTTCTTGGTGAGGAAAGGGACAATCATGAAGATTTATCTCGATACCGCCAACGTGAAGGAAATCCAGGAAGCCGCCAGCTTCGGGCTGCTCGACGGCGTGACAACAAACCCCTCCTTGGTCGTGAAGGAAGGTCGAAGTTTTCGAGAAATGCTGCAGGAGGTGTGCAAGATTGTCGACGGACCAATCAGTGCCGAGGTCGTAAGCATCGAAGCAGAGGCCATGGTCAAGGAAGGCAAAGAGTTGGCCAAGATTCATCAGAATATTGTGGTGAAGTGTCCCTTGATTCCGGAAGGGTTGAAGGCTACAAAACGGTTAGCCGCCGAAGGCATCAAGGTAAACGTCACCCTCTGCTTTTCCCCGACTCAGGCCATGTTGGCCGCGAAAGCCGGGGCCTGGTGCGTATCACCTTTCATCGGACGCCTTGATGACATCAGTTCGAACGGGATGGAGCTTATCCGGCAGATCCTGACGATCTATAAGAACTATGATTACAAGACGCTGGTATTGGTGGCAAGCGTTCGTCATCCACAGCACGTCGTAGAAGCGGCTTTAGCAGGTGGCCATATCTGCACGATGCCCTACAGTATATTCCAGGCGCTCTTTAAACACCCACTCACTGATTCAGGCCTCAAGAAGTTCCTCGACGACTGGAAAGCAAAAGGGCAGCAATAGGAGCCCCTGTGGTAACTACCCGGGTAAGGGCACAAGACATGAGTGAGTGAAATATGTGGTGCTGAGGCTGAACGATTGAAAGTGCCGTTAGAGCCCGTCTATTTCTTTCCTGGCCCGCTGAAAGACCGCGTGGAACATCGGCCTGGTCAATTTCCCTGTAAACGTGTTTTGTTGGCTTGGGTGATAGGAACCTACCAGAGTCACGCCCCGGGAAAGTCGGTAGACAGCTCCGTGTCCAAACTTAGGAGCTGGTACGGCAATCGTATGGCCTTGTGAACGGCAAGTCTTGAGATAGTGATCGAACGCAATTTTCCCTAACGCAACCACGACACAATGATTCTTCAGCAAACGAATTTCTTCCTCCAAGTACCGGCTACAACACTCAAACTCATCCGGCATAGGCTTATTCCCTGGTGGCGCACACCGTACGGTTGCTCCAATATAACAGTCCCTCAGAGCCAGACCATCTCCGATGGACCGCGATTCGGCTTGATTGGCGAATCCATGGCGATACAACGCCTCATACAGCCAATCTCCACTCCGATCACCGGTAAAGACTCGTCCCGTCCGATTTCCACCATGGGCCGCAGGCGCCAACCCCAGAATATAGAGTCGAGCTTGAGGATCTCCAAATCCGGGAACTGGTCGTCCCCAGTAGACCCAATCCCGATATTGCTTCCGCTTCTGTTCTGCAATCGCCTGTCGATACACGACTAAACGAGGACAGGCTGTGCAATCGGTGATAGTCTTGTTCAGACCGGTCAGAGTTCGCATGGGAGACGGCAGTGTAGCATGAATGAGAAACCCATTCTGCTTGCCGGCAATTTAGGGAGCTGATAGCTTCACTGCCTGTTCATTTGCAACCTATTCGCAATATGATTTAGAGGAGTCTGTGAATGATAATCCATTGGGTACGGTCCTTCATGTGGGCGACTTGTGTCGTACTCTCTCTTATCTCGCCACCTATCCCTTTGTTGGCCTCGACAGATCCAGGAGCAAATAGCGGGCAAAAACTGGAGCCGGAGAAGGATCTGCTCACGCCCGACTTGTTGGATGGACAACCGGAACCGGAAGACCGTCTGGTCATTCTGCCGGAAATTAAGCGCGAGGGAGAGCGATTCTTTCTGAGCTCGTTCAAGCTGCCGGACAAGATCACCTTTGCCGGGGTGCAGGTTCCCCTGGATAACTGGCAAGTGAGAGAACGGATCGAGTATGAGTTCTATCAATTCTTAGAAGATCAAGGAGAGAGCATCATCCTTGCCAAACGTACCGGGCGTTGTTTCCCTCCAGCTGAAAGACAGTTGGCGGAAAACGGTTTACCTGACGATCTCAAGTACATGTTATTGGTCGAGAGTAAATGCATTTCTGCCGCATACTCAAAAGCGAAGGCTTCAGGCCCCTGGCAATTCATCCCCTCTACGGGCCGACGCTACCGACTCAAAAGTGATGCCGTCCGAGATGAACGTCGCAATCTCGAAATGTCGACCGAAGCCGCGGTAAAGTACCTCAAGTACCTCAAAGACTTTCAGGACAATGATTGGTTCTTGGCGATGGCATCCTACAACGCCGGAGAAGAACGGATTCGTAAGCTGCTCAAGGAACAAAAAATTACCGACTATTGGAAGATGCACGGGCCTCGTGAGACTATGCGATACGTCCCTCGCATCATCGCGGCGAAGGAAATCTACTCCCAGCCGGAAAAGTATCTCGGACTGACCAAGAAAGATCTCTACATGCCATTGGAGACGGAAACAATCACCGTGCACGTGAAGGAATCTCAACGAGCGTTGGCATCCGTTGCTGAGGAGTTCGGTACGTACCTCCTTGAGATCAAAATGCTGAATCCGGAGTTCAAGAAAGATATGCTCCCTCGGGGATCGTACCAAATCCGAGTTCCTCGCCAGACCTGTCCCAATCGCTGCTTCAAGCAGGATCCTACCCCCTGACATTCGTCTCCATGCTGCTTTGTCTTCCCCCCTCTCCCATACGACCGTTTCTTCACAAGCTACTGGCCGCAGGACTTGCGGCCGCAGATCCCCATCAGGCCCTGCTCAAGACTGTCTCCCTCAACGGAGCATCCCTGCGAATAGGACGACGATCATTTGACCTGTCCCATACCAAACGGGTGATTGCCGTCGGGGCCGGCAAGGCATCAGCAAGAATGGCGCAGGCATTAGAGATCGTGCTTGGAGAACGGCTGGATGATGGACTTGTCATCGTGAAGACGGGACATTCACTCACCACGAAACGAATGACTGTCCTTGAAGCTGGCCATCCGATCCCTAATCGTGCAGGACTTGTGGCGACTCAACGCCTACTGCGCTTGACACAGAGCCTATCACCGAAAGATCTGCTGATCGTTCTCTTGTCCGGAGGGGCATCCAGCCTGTTACCGGCTCCGGTCTCAGACGTGACCCTTGCCGACAAACAGCGTACGACCCAGCTCCTGCTTCGATGCGGCGCCACAATTAATGAGGTCAATGTCGTCCGAAAACATCTCTCCCTGATCAAGGGCGGCGGACTAGCCGCCTCCACGAGTGCGAGGATCATCACCCTTGTCCTATCCGATGTTATCGGTGATGATCTTGGCTCAATCGGCTCTGGCCCCACAGCTGCTGATCCTTCTACGTTTACCGAGGCTATCGAGGTTTTGCAGCGTTACCAGATCTGGCCTGCAGTTCCATCAGCAGTCCGTCGCTACTTGCAGCGGGGACAAAACGGAGCAGTACCAGAAACCTTAAAGCCTGGTACGCCTCGTGGACGATCAGTCCACCACCACATTATCGGCAGTAATCACATCATGCTGGAAGCTGTGGAACGTGTCGCACGGGACGCCGGCCTCTTCACCAAGCTCGTATCCTCACCTCTCACAGGGGAGGCACGTGTCGCAGCCAAGCAGTTGGTCGAACTGGGAAAAACACTCAGAACCGGGCGTAGCCGCGTCAGACGCCCCTACTGTGTGGTGGCAGGAGGGGAAACCACGGTAACGGTCACAGGTCATGGGAAAGGAGGACGTGCCCAGGAATTTGCAGCGGCAGCCGCATTCGAACTCTCAGGTCTTTCCAATGCATGGATCGTCGCGCTAGGGAGCGATGGCACCGACGGACCAACCAAGGCAGCAGGGGCTCTCGTGAGTAGCGAAACCGTCTCACGTACAAAACGACTCAAGGTTGACCTCCAGAGTGCATTGAACAGGCACAACACCTACCCAGCCTTAAAAAAGCTTGGATGCCATATTCACACCGGCCCGACCGGCACCAACGTGAATGACCTTTACCTCTTCCTCCAACTCTAGATACTATGCGACCGTATGGTGTCTTCCTTCATCATCCCACTCTCGCACTGTCATGATCTGGGTCTCGTGGGTGGGAAAGCGCTTGGACTTCGCCGACTGATTGAGGCTGGATTCCCAGTCCCGCCCGGACTCTGTGTGACAACCGACGCCTATGCCCACCATCTCCATGGTTCGGGTTTCCGAGACCAGGACGAGTGGCACCGGATCATTGGATTGTCGGAGGCTGACCGACTTTCGGCATTAGCTGGTTGTCGGTCGCAAATCAACCGAACCGAAATTTCCCATCTCATCACGGACTGCCTGACAGCGTTACAAGCTCTGGGGCACCCACCTGCCATTCTCTGGGCGGTCCGCTCTTCGTCCACGACCGAGGACACCGCTCATGCGAGTGCTGCCGGTCTCTATCGCACTCACCTTGGCCGCACGCTTCCGGAAGTGGAGTGCGCAATCAAAGATCTCTGGGCCTCGCTATGGGAGGTGCGGGTTATCAGCTACCTAGCCAGGCAAGGCCGGAAAGCGGCGCCGAGGATGGCCGTCGTCATCCAACCAATGATCGATGCGCAGGCAGCAGGCGTCGCGTACTCCGTTCACCCTGTCACGAGACGACGCTCGCAGGTCATGATAAATGCCATCCCTGGTCTCGCTGCGCCGCTGGTCGACGGGACGGTTACCCCAGACGAATATGTGGTGGAGGTACCCGCTGAAGCAGGGAAACCATTCCAGATTCTTACCCGTCTCTTAGCCAGAAAGGCTGACTGTTTGCGCGTCTCGAAGACAGGCTTGCAACAAGCTTTACTTGAAGAAGACGCACAAACCCAATCGTCTCTCACGGATAATCAGCTTGTTGTTCTCGCCCAGATTGCCAAGGAGATTGAGCGGACCTTTGGACAACCCGCCGATATCGAATGGGCCTTTGATACGGAGCAACTCTGGATCCTACAGGCTCGCCCGATCACCACCGTTCGACCAACTCCCGACCTGACAAACGACGACTGCGAGTGGTCACGAACCAACTTTAAGGAAACGCTCCCTGAACTTCCCAGTCCATTGAGCCTTTCATTCCTTGAGCAGTTTATGGACCGCTACATCCTCGAGCATTACCGCCGGCTCGGGTGCCGAATTCCCGAAGGACTTACCTCGGTCCGAATCTTACAGGGACGCCCATACCTGAACGTCACCCTCTTTCACCTGCTGGTTGCGCAGCTCGGCGGCGATCCTGGATTGAATGCGGAACAGATGGGTGGTGAACCGCTGAAAAGGCCGCCGCAGGTTCAACGGCTTGGGAAAAGGACGTCCCTTCGTGCCGCATGGCTGATGCTGAAGGAAATGCGCCGCGTCGAGCGCGTGGGGCCACGTGTCTTTGCCGAGATGAAGAGGCTGGCCGGTACCTATCAACGCGAATCTGTGCTGAAGCTCTCCCCTAACGAGCTCATGTCGGAGCTCGATAGGCTCGGCCCATGGCTTGAACGACGGGAAATCACGTTTGGCATTGCGGGGGGAGTCGGACAGTGCCTTCAAATTTTCAGCAAGGTACTGCCCGGATGGTTAGGCCCTGACTGGCGAATGCTGCTGAACGCCGCGCTGCAAGGACAAGGGACCGTCATTAGCGCGCAACAGATTCTTCGTCTGGCTGGACTCACCGACATCGCCAAAGCAGACCCTCGTACCCGTACCGTTCTCACATCGATATCGTGGGACCCAACGACATTTCGAACGACTCTAGCCGGCACAGAGTTTCTGCACGCCTTCGACAAATACCTTGAGGATTATGGGCATCGCGGAGTTGGTGAATCGGATGTGATGTCGCCACGCCTCGCCGACAACCCTACGGCAATCCTTTCGATCCTACGCGCTCAAGTTATCTCCAATACTCCCTCGCAGGACACCGTTCTATTGCGTCAAGGCAACAAGCAGGTCTCCGCGCTCGCTGAGATCAGGCGACGCCTAGGCTGGCGGTTGGACCGATGGGCCATCTTCCTCTGGTGTTATCGACGCTTGTGCCGATTCTTTTCGTTGAGAGAAGCCAATCGGCACCATTTGATGTATTACTCAGCAGCTATCCGAGCCCTCCTGATTCGGCTTGGAGAATGCCTTGTCGAACAGGGGTTACTGCGGCAGAGAGATGACATTTTTTTCTTAACCATTGCCGATCGGGCAGACTTGATGAACGGAAACACTCAAGACTGGAATGCGGTTATCGCCGTCCGGAGAGCCGAACGCGAGCAGCGCATCGCGATCAAGGTACCAGACACCGTTCGCGACTGGACAGCTGTGAGGCACCAGACCATGACACAAGATCACGCTGGAGAAGCCTGCGCCTTATCCGGCATGCCAATCAGCATTGGAACCGTGACTGGTTCGGTTCGCCTCATTCGATCAGCAGCAGACTGGAGTAAGGTGATGCCAGGAGAGATCCTGGTGGTACCGGTGATCGACCCAGGCTTGGCCCCCCTCTTCGGCCTCGCAGGAGGGTTGATCGCAGAAATGGGCGGCACCCTTTCTCATGGAGCGATCATTGCTCGAGAATATGGATTGCCGGCGATCGCAAACGTGGAGTCGGCCATGGTACGACTTTCTGATGGGGTGCCGGTCACCCTCGACGCCGGATCCGGGACCATGCGTATAGGGCCGTCTCAATTGGTAACGTCTATCTAGGGCTAATTGATCCCGAGCCATCTGCGCCTTGACCTTTCCCAATACCTTGCGTAATCTTCCAACGATTCTCTACTGAATACGCTATATGTAGCGGCTCAGTCTTATAGACAAATTGGCACGTGGGATATGGATCAATTTCTAACAAGTCTGGCTCCGAGTAGCCTGGTGGGGTTTGTGGTTGGGCTGTTTCTTGGCGGTGTGTTGGTAGGACTGTGGGTCACGAGTCGCCTACGACCTCACGCGCAACGTGCCGAAGCGACCGCGGACGAGCTAAGAAAACAGGTGGACCAAGAACGAACAGTGACCGGCTCGCTCCGTGATGAGTTGGCAGCAGTTCAACAGGCTCGGGTCGCCGCTGAAACCAGAATGGAAGACGCCGCGCGACAGCTGGAGGAACAGAAAGCCCTGATCGACCATACACGCCACGAACTCATCGGATCATTTCAAGCGCTGTCCGGCGAAGCGTTGAAGCAAAACAACGAAGCGTTCTTGAAACTCGCCGCCGTATCCTTCGAAAGCCTTCATGTCAAAGCCGAGGGGATCTGGCTCAACGCAACAGGCATCCATGGCTTGGTTAGCCCCTGCAGGATTCTCTTCACCGCTACAATGAAGAGCTGCGGCTTGTGCAGACGCTCAGTGCTCGCCAATCGGCCTACCGGTGGGGTGGATCGACGCCCCTGAAATCATTGGCCGACTCCAGCACCGGCTGCAACAAGAGACGGGCAACTTCGTTCAAGGCCTTGCGGGCTGCGGCGGTGAAGGCCCATGGTGGCTTCGCCATGGAGCATGTTGCCGATTCGCGGCATGGTGTGGACCGCTGCGATTTTGTCGAGCGACTCTCCGTCACCGGCGACGAGCCGCCTGGTTAAAACGTCATAGCTGCAGGTTGCCGGGGAGGCGGCAATAGTCGTCGACGCAGAAACCCGTGCTCCTCTCGACGCCTATGAAGCGCAAATCAGGCGCGACAGCCGACGCCTTCGCCACCACGCCGCCAGGTCAAGAGCCGCATGGATAAATTATCGTTGAAAGCCTATTGAACAGTTTGGCCACCTGATTAACGTGCTCTTTATACCAGCGGCGATTTATCAGGCGCCGCGTT
>JAMXAU010000214.1 GCA_024281365.1 Nitrospira sp. | reverse complement strand
TAGTAGTCAATTCTCGCCATGGCGGGACTATAGCACGGGGGTTTTGAGCCCTTCACCTTCACAAAGAACGAAACGGTCTGTCTGGTTATTGGGTCTATCTGGTCTATCTCGTTACGTTCACTCAGGGAAATGGGGCCAGCAACCTCTCGATTGTTCTCATTGGTAAGCCATTGGCGGCACTTATTTGGGAATCAGGGCTGATCGATCTGCAAGGACACCCGTCCCGTGCTGTCTCCCTGACCTATCTGCTTGGAGTTATTGTGTTTTTTCTACGAAACCCCACCGCCCATCCGGATCGCCCCTTGACTTGCGGGTGTCCAGGATTATCTTCTCTACCATGGATACAACACGCACCCCACGAATCCTGACCCATGATGAGCGAAAGGCTGCAGACGCAGCGTTTGCTGGCCGCCCATTGAATCCAACTTGGTCTGAAGCGGCCAAGCGAGTCTACGAAGGACTCATCCACGCGCTTCCTTCTCTTCCGGATGAGCCTATCGTCGGACGGGATGAAAACAGCCCAAGCAATCAAGTTCAAGCGGAGTCTCCAGTGACGGCTCCGACCGTAGAAAAGCCGAAGCCTGAACAATCGGCAACAGTCGAGAATCAACTGGAGCCAGTCACCGATGTGTCAGCCAAACAGCTGACCGCCAATCGCCAACAGGCTATTCAAGCCGGATTGTTGATTGATGTGTCGACGGTCGCGCAAAAGCTCGGACTGACATTCCCCGTCACGGTCACGAAGCCGCTCTGGGAGATCGGGATTGCCCCCAGCGAGTCGATCTCTGATGAAGAGAAAGCTCAACGGTTGCGTGATGTCTTGATGGCGTTTCGCCTCCGCATCGCGAGCCAGACCACACTGTCGCCCTTGATCGACTTCCCGGCCATGCTGGCTCTGCCACCTGGCGAAGTTCCGCAGCCGGTACCATTGTTCGCCTTGATTCAACCGGACGAACAGAATCGCGCCGTGGCCACCTTGTTACTGCCCAACGAAGTCTCGGCAACGATCATTCCGATGAATTACGAGCGTGGCCTGTGCGTTGAGAGATCGACGTCCTCTGAAATTTGAGCGCGTCATACTCGAACGTGGTTGATCGGTTCTGGCGATCGGATGGCTTGATTCTCTGCCGATCATAGACACTGCACGTCCGTCAGATCGGAGCAAATTGACTTCCTTCAGGCCCTCTAGTAGGCTTGCATCATGACCACTGCAACGAGCCATCCCATATCATCTCCTCCTACAACATTCTCCACGGCACACCCATTCGTGGGTGGGAACTCGCACACCGGTGCGAGCCATTGCGGAGTCGTGGAAGTTTGGCGTCGCACCCGAAGAGATTCTTGTCCGCCTCCCCCATCTGACCCTCGCGCAGGTATTCGATGCGCATTGAAAGCTATCGCCAACGGGAAGACGCAACGCAGCACTATTGACGAGGATATTGCGCGTCAGCGTGTCTCCGACGACCAGATCCATCCCCGCCTCCGGTGAACGACTCCGCACTCTTCATTCGCCTCTACTTTGATGAGGATGTATCGTCTTCGTTGCGGAACTATTGCGATCGCACGGCTTTGACGTGCTCACCAGCGGTCAGCAGCTGGGGAACGCAGATGCCGCACAACTGCAATATGCCATGGAACACCAACGAGCCATGCTCACCCACAACCCGCGTCGATTTCGAACCTGTACCATGCCGAGGCCCTCGAAGCAATACCGAACCTGATGCGGATTTGTCTGACCGTCGCGCTCGTAGCTGTCGAATACCGCCGCCCATCATGATGCTCAATTGTTCACCGCCGATGAAGTGGTCAACCAACTGCTATATCTGTAGGTATCGCCGACGCACAACACAGGGCCAGCGGCCATCACCCAACTGGTAGCCTTTGGCCTGATTCCCAATCAACAACAAAGCAATCTGAATGATAAAGGTATTCGGGAATCCTGCACATGTTCGCCAGATTGCCAAGCAGATAGCGCTACCCCAACAGCAGGATTGCAGAAATAATGACATTAGAGCTAGAAATGATTATGGCAATCAGGATGATCAAGCGCATCCATTGTCTAGTTCCTGGAATTGTTTGAGGCAGACTTTCCTTCCCATAGATGCCGCCGCAATTCAACATTCCTATCTGACATTGCGTCAAGGCTCCTAAGCTTCCAAAGTGTGTAGCTCATCCCGATGAGCCATCCAACAACCTTCCATTCAGGGCTTAGATTCATCGATTTACCTTATGAAACAGAATGGTGAATCCATTTTGAAATATTCCAATTCCATTTCTAATCAAAAATGAGGTGCCTGCTCTGACTATGCTTAATTGGGGAGATAATGTGAGGAGGATCAAGCATTACTATCCAACACTGCATCGACTCAAGGGGGGTGATACGAAAGAGTGGCTATGCGCTGTTGCTCCACTCATGAAACCTCGACAATTGCGCCAGCACCTGCCTATGGTCTCTGCACAGCAACCATGAGCAGATTGCCGACAGAACGTCGGATGAGTTTCTGATGAGCGGTTCCGGATAGACACCTAGTGCGAGAATGATCGAGGCGACAAACCCGAGCGAGCAGATGGTCGTCCAGTTTACGAGTACCCGCCTCCTCGGACCGCCCGTCCTCGTGTAACCGTTGCCAGTGTGGCTACCGTACCAGAGGGTCACGAACAGTTGCAGATACAGTACAGGCCTGACAACGCTGTTGGCGATCAGTGCCAGGACAAGCCACCACAAGCCAGCATCAACACCGGCCGCGATTGCATAAAACTTCCCGATGAATCCTGCCGTCACCGGAATGCCTGCCAACGACAGCAGGCTCAATGCCAACATGGCGGCGAGCCAAGGTCGGTCCAAAAACAAACCCTGATAGTCCTCTTACACGATTCTGTCGCTTCCCCTCGCTCGATAGATGGTCACTACACCAAACGCTCCTAACGACATCGCACAGTAGACGATCACATAAAACGTGACCGCTTCAGCGGCAGGAGGACCACCGGCTAACAACGGAACGTAGCACATAGCCAAAGTGGGCGATGGAGGAATAGGCCAGAAGCCGTTTCACATTCTGTTGCAGGAGCGCAAGGACATTCCCTGTGACCATGGACACCATGGCCAGAGGGCTGAACAGATGGGCTACGGCCGGGAGTTCTAACACACCCACCTCAGTGGAATCGTAGGAGCAGAGCCACCAACGTGGCCTTGGAGACGGTCGCAAACAGGTCGTGATGGGCGTGGGCGCTCCCTGGTAGACATCGGGAATCCACATGTGAAACGGGGCGAGTCCGAGCTTCAAGGCGAGTCCGACGAGCACCAGGACTAATCCTCCCAGCCACAGGGCAGAAACGGCATGCTACCTGAACTTTTCCAGCAACTGCTCCCACCCTGAAACGTCATGGCGCCGCTTTCGAAATACAACAGCGCGAGACCGAACAAGAGAAGGGCTGACGCGGGTGATGACAGAGCAATATTTCACCGCGGCTTCGAGCGGATGGCGTTCTCGTGCGCAAGTATCCGATCAGACTACAGAGGGAAGTACCAAGGAGTTCGAACCCAAGGAAAAACGAGACGAAGTGAGCCGCCGTGGTGAGGACCAATCCCCCGAAGGTGGCCAGCAGAAGGAGCAGATAGTACTCCTCTACTCCTTCCTCCTCACGAAACTGGAAAATCAAATATCGGTATGACAAGGCGATGATGACCATCGTGGCCGTCAAGATCAGTCCCATGTATAACAACGCATGTCGATCCACGACCAGCAAGGTCGTCACGGTTCGTGGGGCTGCCGAGGCCGCCCAGGGCAATGTCGCCAGCGTGAAGAGACATGAGAGAAATGTGAAGGTCGCAATGCGGGCATGGTGTCGCTGAAAGGCAATGGCAAGCATCGTCACAAGGGCAAATGCTCCAAGGGTAAGGATAGGTGACAGGGCAATGAAATCTTGGAGAATCATGGGGTGCTCCCCTGTGAGGTCGTGAGATGGGACGACAGCAAGGATTCTGACAGTGGATGAGGCATCGTGGGTGACGACGCTGCAGCTTGTACCAGTTGGTTCATAACCGGTTGAGCCGTGCTCAACACGACCCTCGGATACAGTCCCAAACAGATCTGCAGGGCTGCGATCAATAAAACGGTTCCAAAAGCGACATTCGACAGGTCCTGCACCGAACGGGTGTCTTGCTGCCGCCCAAAGAAGGTGCGTTGCATCATGCCCAGTGAGTAGATGGCTGCCATGACCATCCCAAGAGAGGCCAGGATGATCATGATCGGTTGAGTCGCATAGGATCCAAATAGGATGAGAAACTCACCGATGAAATTGGCCATGCTCGGCAATCCCAATGTTGCACAGGCAAAAACGAGTGTCATCGTGGCCAGACGTGGCGTCACCGCCCACAGTCCTCCCATCTGAGTCATGTCTCTCGTCTGGTATCGTTCCTCGAGTGCACCGGCCAACAGAAAAAGTCCGCCGGTACTCAGCCCATGCGCCACCATCTGCATGACAACCCCTTGCAGGGCCAACTCTGTCCCCGCGAAGGTGCCGAGCAAGATGAATCCCATGTGGCTGATGCTGCTATAGGCCACCAGTCGCTTGATATCGGTTTGCGCACAGGCCAAGACCGCGGCATAGAGAATCCCGACCACCCCTAGTCCCATCGCGATCGGCGTGATTTCGTGCATTGCCTCGGGAAACATCGGAATCGTGAACCGTAGCAGCCCGTAGGCGCCGGTCTTCGCCAAGATCCCAGCGAGAATGATCGTGGCCCCGGTCGGTGCCTCGGTGTAGGTATCCGGCAGCCAGGTATGAAAGGGAGGAGCCGGCAGCTTCACGAGAAACCCGATGAGGAAGGCCAGCATCAACCATCGGGCCATCTCGGGGCTCAGGG
>JAMXAU010000026.1 GCA_024281365.1 Nitrospira sp. | reverse complement strand
TACTTTCTCACGCGGCCTTTCCCTTTGCGCCTGGACATAATTCCGAGAACCAGCCACTTCCCGTCGTTGTGATCAAGGATCCGACAAACACGCTGACAAATGGAAATCATGATCATAGCGGCTTGTCCTCTAACGACACAGGACAGATCCCTGGCACCACTACGCGGCGTGATGCTCACGGTGTGGTTGCCACAGTGGATGAAAAGTATGTGCATACGGGAGATCGGATTCAGAACAAGATCGAGGTGGTCAAAACGAGAGGACAGTCAAAACCGGTGGCGACCTACGACCTCACGTCTGAAAACGGTGAAGGGCGGGGAGTCGGTCCTTGCTTGGCGGCCAGCGTGACGGATGATCCCTTGATGCCATTGAATGATCCGGCTCCCGATCTGATTTCGCGAAGTCCGAACGGAGACTATCTGTTTGTTGCCTTGCGTGGGCCTGCACCTGTGACAGCCAACCATGCCGCGCAAGGTAGTTGCCCTGGTGTCGGAGTCATCAAGCTTGAACGGGGAGGTAAGTCTGGCAGATTGTATGGCGTGATCCGCACGACCAACACGGTCGATACAGCCCCCAGCTCACCTCCAGGAGGATATGCCTATACCGGTAGAGAACGGTCGGATGTGCATTTCGTCGATATCCGGATTGTTGGCGAATCGACAGACTGAAGCGCACATCCAGTCCGGACATTACCGGACTGCTGGATAACAGCCACTGGTGGAGGTGTTTTGATTCGGTGAATGATCGAGGCGGAGACTTGCTTGTTTTTCCGTCGATCGCCTCGTTATACTCCCGTCTTATGAGTATTCGAAAAGCTGGTGGTGAGTGGGAGCCAATGACGCTTCCAGTTCAAGCGCGCCTATGCCGAGTGTGCCGAGAAGATCTCTATCGGGACAAAACCATGCTTCGAGGAGGTTGGTCCCGATGCACGGTCTGTGACGAATTTGTCCATTACAGTTGTCTTGCCAGCGGGAAGGTCTCCTTTCTGAAAGCCAGACCGCGGGTGTGCAAGGCTTGTCGTGCGGTCCAGGAGGGGAGTCTCGTTCCTTCTCCGAACAACGATGGATCGCCTGCGGCAGCCATGCCCTGAATTCTGGTTCTCTTCTGTTCCTGTTCGATGTCCACCAGCGGTCAACTGAACATTGGTGAGGGTGTCTGCCGTTGCCTCACCGTTTCACGAGAAGAAATATGACACAGGTCATCCGGAGTGGGGCCTTTCTTCAGCAGTGCTGGTCAGTTCATCCCCTCTGTGTGACAGTCAAGCGCATGACAGAGGAGAACGCGGTGGTTCTCCTCTGCAGTTCCTGCAAGTCGGCCCACCATCTGAGTATTGCGACCGTCGCCGCAATTGCCTCGTCGACACAGCAGGCAGCGGTAGAAGTGGCTTCCCGAGACGAACCGCCTGGGGAAGACTATCTCAAGGCTTGTGTTGCTGCTCATGCTGCCTCACTCACTCTTCGGGAGATGGATGTGTTTCAGGATCTGGTGCGGCTTCGTTGTGCCGACTGTCGGCGTCTGTACGACGTCACGGTCTTGGCCTTTGAAACGCGGCAAAAATAGCTGACCGCTGTCAGGTGATAGCCAGAATAGACCGGCTGATTCCTCTGTGATGCGATGCCTCAGTCACTTGCGTTTACTGATGATGAGACAACGTTATTGGCGGATGCACAGTTATTCCGACGGAAAGCTGTGATCACCGCGAAGATCCGACGCATGCTCGAAGGGACGCACCGGGCGCTGCAAGCGGCCCTTCCCGTTGTCACACTCATGACCCCTCCCGGTTTTGACTCGAAGGCCCATCAGCTAGTAAAGGGGGAGCATCTGGAGGATTTCCCCTATCAGTATCTCGATTATCCCAAACACTTCCAGAACGGGCATACGTTCACATTTCGTACGTTGGTCTGGTGGGGGCATTACGTGGTGTGTGCCCTGCTGTTGGAAGGCGGTGAGCTTCGGCAGTATAAGCAGCAGCTTCTTGGGCGATATCACCAAGTGGCGGGAAGAGGGCTGGAATTGTCGCTGGCCCCGGCGCTCTGGGAGTGGAAACGGGGAGAGGGCTATACCTTTCCGATCACGCACGATCGAAAAGCTCAGATTGCCGCCATCGTGGCCGAGCGATCACTGATCAAGGTGTTACGGTGTTTTTCTTTTGAGGATGTGAACATTCAGAACGGGCAGCTGCCTCACGTGGCCTGCGAGACCTTTCAGGCAATGCTCCCTATCGTCACTCACTAACCATGTAATCCTAATTGTCTCCGAGGCCCAACTTGGGTAGACTGTGCCCACTACTATGTCCCAACTTTGACAGGGAGGCGCCTGTGAAGCCATCGTCGTTGCGAGTTCTGGGCTGTGCCATCATGGTGGCGGCTATGTTGGCCGGTTGTCGGGGAACGGGAGAGGTGCGGACTCTCGACTTACGTGAAAAGCTGCCAATGGTACAGGTGACCGACATCGAGCCAGTCAAGATCGTCATTGAACCCTTTGAAGATCGACGGACGGACAAGAGCCGTGTCGGGACACGCACGCATCTTTGGGGAGGCACGACGTATTTCAATGTGCCGGGCGATCGACTCGCTGAGATGCTCACGCAGCGGCTTGCTGACCGATTGAAAACCCGAGGGTGGAACGATCGTGTCTGGAACGTACGCGTCGCTCCGGCCGGCGCGGTGCCCGATGCGGACATCGTCATCACCGGGCAGGTGCAAGATTTTTCGGCGAGCGCCAAGAGCCGGGTCTTTTCGACGGTGATTGAAACCAGCAGCCGCTTTCATGTGCAGGCACAAAATCAGTCGGATCACAGCACCACTATTCGCAGAGTAGAAGGGGCCCGTTCGCGGACCGTCTTTTGGTTCAACAATGACGATGTGCAGGAGCAACTCTCCGCCACCTTGCGGGATGGAATCGAGCGACTGCTGGGCGACACGATGATCGAGCGTAAGGCGTTGAGGTCGGTCCGGCAGAAATGAGCGGGTGGAACTTCCATCGAATCCGATGGAGGAGATGCGGGCGTCGGTGTGCGTATCGTGCTGCCTCTGATCTCGGGGCGCACTAAAGGAAATGATCCGTGCGAGAGCGGCGGTGGGAAACGACGACGCCATTGAGTTTTCAGCACGCGCTCGCAGTCGGGGAACGGCTGGCGGCTCTGGGATTGAAACCAGTCTCGCCGGCCCAGGATGTCATCTGTTACGTCGAGGAATGGACGGTCCCGTCTCTCGATGCCATCGATCAGCTTGATCCGTGGGCGACGGAAGATGTCACGCTGATCCATGTGCGGGAGGGATGGCGCGGGGATTTCTTTCTCCTGTCAGGTGCCTATCATACGGTCTACCAACGTCATCAAGACATAGGGACCTATTGCTCCATCAGCCATCCCTGGCGCATTCGAGAACGCCTGCGATTTCACGAACCGCGCGCGATGTGCTGGATCGGATTTCGCCATGCCCATTCCTTCATTCGAATCCGGCTTCAAACGAGCCAGGTCATTACCCCAGGGGAAACGCGGGGTGATACGGACCGGATGCGATGGCTAGACGAGCGGCGAGCGGCATTTCTGGAAGCGATCACCCTCCTGGATCTCCCGATCGAAACCTACGTCGAGAAGGAGGCGGTCGTCCTGCGGCCCGCTGACGCGTCTTGTCCGTTTTTCTGCTCCTGGCCCGATGCCTTTGGCCCCTGCCAATTTGAATATAATACGTCCGATGCGTTTGAATTTCTCGTCCCGTCCAGTAAGCTCGCAGAGACATTCCATCCTGAACCGGCCGGTNACGCCATTGAGTTTTCAGCACGCGCTCGCAGTCGGGGAACGGCTGGCGGCTCTGGGATTGAAACCAGTCTCGCCGGCTCAGGATGTCATCTGTTACGTCGAGGAATGGACGGTTCCGTCTCTCGATGCCATCGATCAGCTTGATCCGTGGGCGACGGAAGATGTCACCCTGATCCATGTGCGGGAGGGGTGGCGCGGGGATTTCTTTCTCCTGTCCGGTGCCTATCATACGGTTTACCAGCGTCATCAGGACATCGGGACCTATTGCTCCATCAGTCATCCTTGGCGCATTCGAGAACGCCTAAGATTTCACGAGCCGCGCGCGATGTGCTGGATCGGATTTCGCCATGCGCATTCGTTCATTCGAATCCGGCTTCAAACGAGCCACGTCATCACTCCGGGGGAAACGCGGGGTGATACGGACCGGATGCGATGGCTGGACGAGCGGCGAGCGGCATTTCTGGAAGCGATCACCCTCCTGGATCTCCCGATCGAAACCTACGTAGAGAAAGAGGCGGTCGTTCTGCGGCCCGCTGACGCGTCTTTTCCGTTCTTCTGCTCATGGCCCGATGCCTTTGGCCCCTGCCAATTTGAGTATAATACGTCCGATGCGTTTGAATTTCTCGTCCCGTCCAGTAAGCTCGCAGAGACATTCCATCCTGAACCGGCCGGGGTTCGAGCCTATCTGACGGGGTTTTCCGAAGCGGCGTTGGCTGAGTTCCAAGCCATTGAGCCAAGCGTGCGGCTGATGTATCGATGCTCGGTCCACTGCCCGCTGGATGAACTTCCTGAGATATTAACTGCAATCAAGCCTGATGGGGTCCTCTACGCCACGCTCTGTGAGTTTCAAACACAGACGCTCTTACCTGACCGTGGCGATGCCTCCGCGATCATCGGTATCGTTGGGGGGCATGAACAGTTCAAGGTTGAAGTACGTCTCAACCAAGCGCCGCTCCCAGAGGACGACATGGCACCGTGGTTGGAACGAGTGATTGGGCATCCTGTCGTGTATGCGCCGCTGCCTGCCTTTGTATGACGGAGTACTCAAAAGGCCTCCAATTGTGTGCTCGCATCGATTCACGCGCGTGAAACATATCTCGCCCTTCGATAGAATTCAGGGCCGTGAGTATGTCGAACGGTGCAGCGTCTTCACTCGAAATACGAGATACCAACGAGGCACGAGAGTGCGGCCTTGGTCGGCGAAAGTCGCGTCTCGGACTTCAGCGAGCTCAGTCGAGCCGCGCGCTGGGGTTGGGTGGGTGAGATGGATGACCATTTTGAGCATCCGTCTCTGGCATGGTGTAGGCTGCCGTACGATTCAGTAGTTGTATCGAACAATCGAACGAAATTTCGCACAGTATCGGTATGAGTCCTCTGACCAAAGTTCAGTCTCTTCTCACAAAACCGTTCATGCCGGCTGTGTTCTTCCTCTCCGGCGTGACGTACGATACGCTGACGCTCACGCGGATAGACCGGCTTCAAGATAACTTAATCCTCCTGCTGTATCTTGCCATGCTTGGAGCCTTGATTGTGTTGACAGGCCGGGTCGGAATGGAGTCTCCGCCGGATCCTGAACAGCGTTCGGCATCCTCTCCCTTCATGCGCTGGGTGTTGGAGAGCCGTCCGTATTATCCCATGGCCAGCCAGTTTCTGTTAGGCAGCCTCTTCAGTGCCTACACGATTTTCTATTCGCGCAGCGCCACCTTCTCCGGCACCGCAGTGTTCTTTACCCTGCTGATCATGCTCTTAGTGGCCAATGAGTTCTTGCGTGACCGGCTTTCGAATCTTCGGTTGCTTGTCAGTCTCTACGCGGTGGTCTGCTTTGCGTTCTTCACGTTTTTCTTGCCCGTGATTACCGGCTACATGAATGCGGCAATTTTTGTGGTCGGAGCGATGCTGAGCGTCGCGGTGATTTTACGCGTGGCCCAGTTGATCTATCGAAACAATCCAGACCGATCGCGGGAGGAAGGCATCGGCGTGACCGTTCCTGCTGCGGCGCTGATCGGGGTGCTTGTCGGGTTTTATTTTTTGAATTGGATTCCCCCCGTACCGCTCTCGCTGAAGTTCGGTGGGATCTATCACGATGTCAAGCGACCCGGCGACCAATTCGAATTAGCCTTTGAAAGACAGTGGTATGAGTTCTGGAAACGATCGGATACCACGTTTCCTTCAAACACGCCGATCTATTGCTTCACCGCCGTGTTCGCCCCGGTCGACCTCAATACCACGATCTATCATCACTGGTACTATCGCGCTCATAGCAGCCGGCCTTTTTCCCATGCGGATAAGATTCCACTCAAGATATCAGGGGGGCGTGAGGGAGGCTATCGAGCCTATAGCTTCAAGCAACGTCTTGATCCAGGCGATTGGCGGGTGGATGTCGAAGCGGGAGACGGTCGCATCCTTGGGCGGGTGTCGGTCTCGGTGGTGGACCAGGGGGAGACCCAACCAACGCTGGCGACCATTTCCTACTGAGCCTGTATCATGGAACGACTCAACGGGCTGCGGCTACTTGAAGAGCGAGAAGGGGAGGGGCGAGAAGCTCAGTGGGGTGACCACGTTACTATAACTCCCGAATCTTTCTGAACAAAGGCGAAGAGGTGAGGATTCAGGAGGAGCAGCTCAGGTTTCTGCCCAAGGACGTGTTTCGAGTCGTCGACAATACCGTCCTGCGTGACCACACGACTCGGCTTGGTAGCCGTCAGACGATTGCTGGCGTAGAACACGCGCTGCTAGGCATGAAAGTCGGCGGGTATCGGAGGGTTCGCATCAGCCCACATCTGGCTTATCGCGACAAAGGCGTCCCGGGGTTTATTCCGGCTGATGCGGTACTGGTGGTTGAAGTCTGGTTGCGCGCCATAGTGGGAGAGGGTAAAGTGACGCTTCCATGAGCGAACGAACCTTGTCAGCATGTCCCTCCAGTCCCAATTGTGTCTCGACTCAGGCGACTGATGAGACGCATGCCATTGCGCCGTTTCGGTACAAGAAATCTCGGGTCGAAGCAAAGGAGGCGTTGAAGGCGGTCATAGCGAGTTTGCCCCGTGCCACACTCATTGAAGAAGATGAGGCCTACCTCCATTATGAGTTCACCAGTCTCCTGCTTCGGTTTGTCGATGATATCGAGTTTGTTCTCGACGAGACGACCAAGACCATTCAATTTCGCTCAGCATCCCGGACCGGGTATAGCGATCTCGGAGTCAACCGTCGGCGTATGGAGCAAGTGCGGACATTGGTATCGGGAAAACTTTAACCGGAATTGTTTCCGAACGCTTCTGCTGCCCTGGCCGACTCGTTTTTCGTATCCTCGACATACTCCGTCAAGTATGCTCTGGTTTCCCGTGTCGCCATAACCCCACCCTTCGACTCTGCTCGGGGCCCTTAGCCAGTTGAAGGGCCACGAATTGGTATCGGTAATGGTGACTAGCGTTTCAGGAACGTTTTAGACTGCTGTTACCTTCTTGCTCTGGTGATGGAAACAGGAGACATGGCGATGGGATTTAAGCGCAAGTCTATACGTGTCGAGGTTGGTCGGAAGGAGCGATTGCAACGTGAGGGGGCTATGGAACCGTGTATGGCTTGTTGAACGGTTGCATAATCGTCTCCATGCCGACCTGGGCAGGAGAGGTCTTCCGATAGCCCCGTCCATTTGCATTGCGCTACATGGCTCTCCGTTCGTTGAGTAAGGGGGCCGTCCGGTTCTAATCGGAGTTAGACCCGAATCAAGCTTCGAGCGGTTTCGGGCTGCCGGGATCTGGGTACGCGTGAGATATTGTCACTAGGGAGGCGATGCACGCTGGGGGCTCATGGGTGTTATGGAGGTGACGATTCTGTCTAGGCAGAGCCTGCGAACCTCAATGTCTTGAAATGAAAATGGCAAATAAAGTCATATGGTTATGACTTTGATGTCAGACGGCGAGTGTGCTGAAAAATGCACTTTGGGCAGGTGTAATGAATAAACTGTTTTCCTCCGACCAGCCGTTTGGTCATGATCACTTTGCACCAGGTGCAGAGACGATCAGGCAACTCAATTCGAGGTACGTCTGAAGTGGAGACCATAGTGCCTATTCTTCCTGAGCGTCGAGACCTTGTCAACTAATCGATGACGGTCTTCCTGCCGGAGCCAAAATATTCTTTATCATCCCATACGATCGGAAAAAAACATGGTATAGTTCACGCATGACAGCTCCTATCTCTTCAACCTTCTTACAGAAAGGGAACCCCCCTCTATGAGTACCTCGGCTAGTTCCGAGTCCACGATCTTACCATCCACTGCCCCTGAGGCTGCTGCCCGTCCTATCCAGGATATGGTGGGAAGCGGCAAAGCCTGGGGACTCTGCACCGCTGTTGACCTCCACGATTGCAATCCTGAGCTAATTCGAGATGCTGAATATATCAAGCGCTATGTCGTCGAGCTCTGTGAGCTCATCGATATGAAACGCTTCGGCGACTGTCAGGTCGTCGATTTTGGCGATGGGCCCGTGGCCGGGTATTCCATGGTGCAGCTGATTTCCACGTCGTTAATCAGCGGCCATTTTGCGAACGCCACCAACCATGCCTACCTCGACATTTTCAGCTGCAAGGGGTATGATCCGGCCGTTGTCGAATCGTTTTCAAAGGAATTTTTCGGTGCCCGTCGCAGTGTGGCGACGGCCACGCTCCGCTACTAAACTCTCATCCTCGTTGAGATCGCGTCGGGGGCGCACAGTTGGCGCCCCCGATGTGTTTTATTAACTCTCTCATCCTGAGTATGATATCCAACTATGAAAGTTACGACCATCAACGACGTGCTCCACGCCTTACCCGACAAGCTCGACAAGCAGGCAGCGGAAGATCTTGACGCGGTGTATCAGTTTGATCTCCAGGGGCATCAAGGCGGACAGTATCACCTGCTGGTGCAGAATGGGACTTGTGTCGTGAAAGACGGAATCCATGCGGATCCTCATGTCACATTGTCCATGACCGGCGAAGACTGCATCAAGGTCTTGAATGGACAATTGAGCGGGATGGCGATGGCCATGTCAGGACGGTTACAAGTCACCGGGGATATTGGACTGGCCATGCAGCTGAAGTCTTTGTTCCCCAACATCACGGAGAGTTAAGGCCGCTATTCTGTCGTTGCAACGGCACTTGGGGTCACTGGTGTGGAATGGTGCCGCTCTTCTTCCAGGTCTCTCGGTACCCATTCTTCTAAACTCATATATAGCGTCGGGATGAGAAACACGGTGAGTAGGGTGGAGACACTCAGGCCTCCAACCACTGCTCGTGCGAGAGGTGCGTTCGTTTCCCCGCCGGTGCCCAGCCCGATCGCCATGGGCAGGAGTCCAAAGATCGTTGCCAGTGAGGTCATGAGAATCGGCCGCAACCTCGTGCGCGCGGCGGTCACCACGGCGTTCTGAAGAAGAGCGCCTCGGCGCCGCAAGACGTTGGTGTAATCCACCAGTAACACCCCGTTCGAGACAACAATCCCAAACATCATGATGATGCCCATCAGCGATGCGGTCGAAAGCGTCGTGTCGGTGAGGAACAAGATCAAGATGACACCAGGGAGACCCATCGGCACTGCGAACATGATGATGAACGGATCGATGAGCGATTTAAACTGGGCGGCCATCACCATATAGACCAACAGGAGTGACAGTATGATTGCGAACTGCATTCCCTGAAAGGTTTCACGTTGTTGTTGAATTTGTCCAGCCAGTTTGATGCTGAATCCTGCCGGTAGCTGAAGTTCAGAAAAGGCTGACTCCAGATCGGTCGCAATCTCGCCAAGTGTGCGAGTAGTGGGATTGGCTGTCAGGTGAATCACACGCTGGAAATATTTACGATCGATCTTGACCGGGCCTGCGTTCAGTTTGAGCGACGCCACATTTTTCAGCAACACAGGCTCACCGGTCTTGGTCGTGAGGAGGATGTTTTCCAGATCGGTGAGAGAGGATCGATGCTTCTCGGCTAACCAAGCATTGATGAAGTACTCGTTACCGTTGTGCGGGTCTGTGTAAATGATGGGGTCGGTTTGGCCATTCCCGTTCAAGGAAAAGAGGACGGTACTGGCAACATCTGCTTCACTGATACCGAGCAGTGCGGCTTTCTCTCGATCGACCGTGAGGTTAATTTCCGGGTAGTTTTCTTCCCGACTTGGTTCGATGTCGGCCAGGCCGGGAGTCTGCTCCATGATCTCCTTCACTTGCGCGATAACCTCTCTGGCTTTGTCAAAGTCATACCCATAGATTTCCACATCGACGGCCTTTTGAGATCCGAAGCTGGTGACACGTTTGACGATCCCCCCAGGGTCGAAATACATCGAGACACCGGGAAACAGCTTCACGATCTTCGGACGGACATCGTTCATGATATCGACTTGGCTCCTGGTCCGCTTTTCCGGTGAAACCAAATACACTTGAATCGATGAGGTATGAGGTCCCGTATTAGGATTAAACAGAGACGCACGGCCTTGGGATAAGATGCCAGTACTGGAGACGATGGTTTCCAGTTCATTCGAAGGGATGACTGTACGAAGGACACGCTCTACTTCAGTGACTTGTAGTTCGGTCCGTTCGACTCGCTGGCCGACCGGGGCCCGCAGGACGATGCGGAACTGACTTTCATCCGACACAGGCAGGAATTCGGTCCCGATCCGGGGGATCAATGCGAGTGATCCGATGAAGATCAGCAGAACCATCACGATAAAGAGGCGGCGATGTCCAAGTACCCACCGCAAGGAATCTTCGTAACCCCTGTCGAGCGAGTCATAGCGTCGACGGCTCCATTCCATGAGGGTGGCCAGCCAGTGTGGCATTGCCCGATGGGCTTCTTGTTCCGGTCGGAGGAACTTGTAGCAGAGAGCAGGGGTGACGGTCCGAGAGACCAAGAAAGATGTAAAGAGCGCGATCGCGATGGTGACTGTCAAGGGAATCAACAACAGACGCGCGATACCAACGACGAAAAACATGGGCAGAAAGACCACCACCGTCGTCACCGTCGATGCCAAAATCGGCATGGCCACTTCTCGGGCGGCAGCGAGAATACTGTCCCAGCGGCTGGGGTTGGTATTGAGGTGCCGTTGGATGTTTTCCAGTTCCACGATGGAGTCATCAACGAGTCGACCAATGCCGAGAGCAAGTCCTCCGAGCGTGAAGACGTTCAACGTTTGTCCTGTGAAATAGAGCACGATAAAGGTGACGAGCATGGAGAGCGGAATGGCGACGGAGACGATCACGGTGCTCGTCAGGTTGCGCAGAAAAATGAAGATCACTGCTGCGGCCAGTAACGAGCCGTGAAGGGCCTGTTCGACGAGATTGCGGATGGACTGGCGTATATAGAGAGACTGGTCAAATGAAATGCTGAGATTTACTCCCTCGGGAACTCCAAGTATTTTGGGTAAGGCTGCACGGAGGGCATCCACAACTTCGACCGTATTGGCGATCGGCTGTTTGTTCACACGAAGGAACACGGATCTCGCTCCGTCTGCATGCACGATATTGGTTTGAATGTCAGACGAATCGGTCACGGTTCCCACATCGCGTACCCGGACTGGGTTGCCTTGCGGATTCACCTTGATGATGACGTCCTGGATGGGGTCCACGGTGCGGAATTGATTGTTGGTGAAGACGTTGTAGTCGAGATTGCCGGATTTGACATCACCGGAAGGGAGAATGACGTTTGAGGCTTTGACGGACTTCACGACATCGAGAATCGAAAGCCCGCGGGCGCTGAGTAACGCGGGGTCGAGATTGATATTGATTTGGCGGATTCTCCCGCCTTCGACCGTGGCTGCCGCGACGTTCGCGATTTGTTCGATTTGGGGGGCGATGGTGTTGTACGCCAGATCGTAGAGGGCTCGTTCGTCCAGTTCGTCACTCGCGACCGACACGATGGAGACGGGGATGTTGGATACGTCAAATTTGACGATAAAGGGTTGCAGAATGCCTGGTGGGAGACTATTCAAAATCTGAGTAATGCGCTGCATCACCTCCATCTGCCCCACGTTGATATCGGCTCCCCAGTTGAACCAGATCTGCACAGCCCCGAGGCCCTGCTTGCTGAATGATTCGACATGTTCAACATTGGAGGCAGAGCTCACCGCTTTCTCAATCGGGTACACGACGCTTTGTTCAATATCGAGCGGAGGTGCCCCCTTATAGATGACACCGACAAAAGCAACAGGGACCTGGATTTGGGGGAAGAGATCCACCGGCAAGCGTTGGAGGGCCGTGAGGCCCAGCACGACCATCGCGAGCGAGAGCATGAGGATCCCGATGCGATTGCGCAATGCGAGAAGGGTCAGCCACATATACGTCGGTGAAAGGTGAGAGGTGAAAAGTGAAAGGGAAAACCATTCGTGAGAGAGTCGTCAAGGGCCCGTAGAAATCCTGTTACTCCTTTGCATCTCATGTCTTACATCTCACGTTTCCAAGCATTGAGGGGTTGGGTTTGCACCGCTCTCCCATCGTGGACTAAGTCTTTACCGGATACGATCACCGCTTCATCTCCTGTTAATCCCTTAAGAATCTCAATGCGGTTGCCGCTGCGAGCTCCGACCTCAACTTCGATGCGTCGGGCTCTTCCGTCCCGAACCACATAGACGTACTGAGTGTCTTCCAGCCGGCTGACAGCATCGATCGGGATCTGTAAAGCGTGGCGGTGGGTTCCAACTAGAACTTCAACTCGAGCAAACATACCTCCTTTGAGCCGTCGGTCACCGTTCGGGAGATCGACTTCTACGGCCATGGTACGGGTTGCGCGATTCAAGGCTTGGACGATGCGCGTCACGGTTCCTTTGAAGACATGGTCGGGGTAGGCTTCCGCGCGAAGCTCTGCCTTTTGTCCCACCTGCACGAGTGGGATATCTCGTTCAACAACCTCAATCAATACGCGGACGGTATTGATGTCGTGTAGACTCATGATGCCTCGCGACATCGTGGACGTGCTCGCGGTTGCGCTGCTCACATACGCACCGGTATCAAGGTTCCGTTCTGCAACATAGCCCGCAAACGGTGCTCGGATATACGAGTAGGTCAAGTTTCTCTCCGACTGAGCCAGCGCCACCTCCATCTGATTGACTTGGGCTTGAAGCGAATTCTGTGCGGCGGTGGCGGCATCGAGGTTGACCTGAGCATTATCCAAATCCTGCTGAGACACGAATTGGTCTTTGATGAGCATCTGCATACGATCAAACGTCAGTTTGGCGTTACGAAGGACGGCATCCTGTTGTGCGACTTTTGCCTGAGCGGCCGAAAGATTGGCTTTGGCTTGATTCACAGCATGGTGATAGTCCGTATGGTCAATTTCAACGAGTAACTGGTTGGTCTTCACAAAATCACCTTTATCGACATGGAGCTTGGCGATATATCCGTCAACTCGGGAGAAAATATTGACGACCTGATATGGTGAGATATCCGCCGTATAGGCTAAGCGAATGTCGATGTCTCCTCGAATCGGTGGTGCAATTCCTACCGTGATGACACGCGTTCTCGCTGTGTCAGTTTTTGCACCAGTAGTGAGGCGCAAGACCACCAGACCAATGACCGCCAAAACAACGATCATGCCTAGAGCGATCAACGGATGGCGAGAGAGTTGGCGCATATCAGGATTGAATCACGACGGATTGAGTCATTGCCTTAAGAGCCCGTTGAGGAACAGGGAGACATACTCCTCTACGGTCGCCTCATGAGTCAGATGCATGGGTAAACCCAGAATGTCATGGAGCAATCGATGATGAACAATGATGCCGAAAAAAGCTCTCGCCGCCAGTACCGGATCCACTGGGCGGTAGGCACCTTCATCGATGCGTTGTCGGATATAGCCTGCAAGGAGATCATGAAACACTCGATACTGTTGCTGAAAAAACATATCCGACATCGCATGGCCTTCTAATGCACTGAACAGGAGTAGACGAAACAATATCGGGTCTGCTCCCTTTCTGATTCGATAGCTGGCAAGCAACATAAAGAGTCGCTTATCTTCTCGTTTCGCTGCGGCCTCTTCCAGCGATTCCTGTAGTCCGGAGTAATGAGTTTTCTCAGATAGAATGGCCGAGTACAGAGCGTGCTTGGTAGGGAAGTGCTTGAAAAGCAGTGCTTCGCTGACACCTGCTGCCAGCGCGATTTGTTTTGTTGTGGTCCCTCTAAAACCTTTTGTCGCAAAGAGCGATGCGGCTGCGCTGATCAGGCTCGCCTGCCGCTGATGACTGGAGGTTCTGACTAGCTGCTGGCGAGCCGGTCTGACAATGTTGTTCATGGCAGGTGAGTAAACGCTCACCACGGTAGCACGCCGTTCGATTGAAAGACAAGATTGCATCAGAGCTTGGCCTTGCTGGTATGTGATGGCACCGATGTCGATGAGATCGAAGACCTCGTGATATGAAGTCAGCCCTAGTTTGTGAGAGACGCGAAACAATAACACCTCATTGGCAATTTTCGGAATACACGAAACCATGGATCTGGATCGTTTATAGCGGGTTGTGACGACGTTTCCACGTGCAATGTGAAGGCGACAGGATGAGCCCCTTCGGATGCGGGAGGACAACAGGCGACAATCTGTTGAGGAAAGGGGTTTGATCGAGGGGTGCTGTTCGTCGAGGCCAGGGCTGACTGTGCTCGCTTACGATGGGTGGGAATTTAGCACCTAGATCCTCCTGTGCACCACGAAGGCTCTGTAAAATTGGCAGAGGGGGTATCGACCTGTGATAACCATCCCGTTCCCGGGATGGTTATCACGAAGGGGCTGCAGGCCATTTAAAGGTAAGAGATCAACTACGCCTGGCCGACTGCCTGAGTATGAAGAAATGACCGCAGTCTCTCTCCATCAGAGAGGCTGAGGTCATTCAATACGACACCAAATAGTGAACCGACACTCCAGACGACCGTTGACTCCAGGATGGATAAGGGCTCATCCCCGTCTGAAAGATATAAGAACAATGTCAGCTCCATGCCAACCGGGACAGGAATATCGCCACGAAGACCTAATCCACTTTCGGAGAGATTCACAATGGTCCCATCCCCAATCAGAACATCCTCACCAGATATTCCCGAGTACATGAGCTCCAAAGAGACATTCTTTCTTAATAGTCTCCGGCGTTCAATTGAGCGATAGGATTGATGTGGTTCAATTTTGGCTGTTCCCCGTGCCTGTCTCATGGATGTCCCTCCCGATTGTTTTATTAACCTGAGTACACAAAGTGCTATGTTCCGTACGAGGCTTCTCCTTGACCCTCGCCCTCCTAATCTCCTGAATCCGCGATCCAAGTTTCCTCCAAATCAACCTCCTGGCGCCCCGCTGTAGTTTGTTGCTAAGCACCTTGTCCTCTGGATGTCGTCTGTGTGAAGGCTAGCGCGCCATGACGCTTTTGCCCTCCCTCTTATGCAGGAGGAATACCCCATCCAGAGGTTGGGTCATCAGAGATGAGAGAAGTCGCGAGGTGCCGGTTACCGGATTAGATGAGGTTGAAACGACCTTACTGAGCTGAGGACCGATTGAAAAAGAGGTCAGAGTGCAAGATAGAAGAAATACGATACAAAGGAAATAGCTGATTGCAGCAATTGAGAGAGGCTAGACCAGCCGGAACCGCGTCCGTTGGTCGCTCACAGTATGGTGGGAAATACTTTTCCAAATAAAGTTTTGAATCCGTTTTCGGTGGTCACGGCTCAGGTCCAGAAATCTAACCGAAAACTGGCTGCCAGATACCCAGACTACCAGCGCTGATTCTAAAGATAACTGAGGTAATCCGTCTGGAAGAGCGATGGTAAGCGTCAGGAGTGTTCCCCGAGTGACATGCTGGTCACTAATGACGTGGCATCCGGAAACCGAGATGTTTTTTGTGAGCCCCTCTCCTTGATGAGGTTGAGTCGGGACTTCACCGGTATAGCGTACGCGACAGGTAATGGCGACACGTTCGGCACATCGTTTGTCGAGCGGGCTGTACTGCTTTCGGCCAATCATGATTGACTCGACGATCATAACGTCAGTGGGATTGTTTGCAAAATGAATTCAAGAATAGTGGAGCTTCTCGATAAGCGACTCGCTGGAGTTGCAGTTAAGAAATAGCCCGGGGGGGAAGCTGGTGGATGGATATCAAGATTGGCAGGAAAGCCTGAACGATCGAGACGGAAAGATTCACATCCGGCGTGAACTGATACGGCTGGAACATAGCGTGGACCTTCCGAGAATTCCCTACGGCGAGAAATGATCAAAAAGCTGTGGTTGAGGTCTCATCAGTCAATTTTTCAGGTAAGGTTCGACTTTCAAAAAATACGATCCCACGTTCAAGCCCGCTTTCAAAGCGCAACGTAATCTCTGTGTACATTCCTTGCCAGGCGTAGACCTTGGTCGAACCAGCAGCAATTTGGCCTGGTGTACGATCAAGGGAACCATACTTAGATTCCAAATAGCTCAGGATCTTAGCGTGGCTCGCTTGACCTGTATACCGCGCAGTTACGCGACCTAATTTTTTCTCAAACGTGGTAAAGCGCAGGGAGTCCACGGGGGCTCCTCCGAGCATGGGAGTTTGTCCGCTCAACTCGTAGGCCTGCACGCGACCTGCATCGTCGATTTTTGTGAACGCCTTCATTTCTCCAAGAATCGATCCCCACGGAATCGTCTCAAACCCATTGGGATCATGTGTGATAGGGACCGCAGATGAGAACTGGCTCGGCCCTAGCAAGGCCAGAGGTGCCAATACTGATACGAGGAAGGCCAATCGTCCTAAAGAGTGCCTCGCCATAACCTACTCTGCAGAGTCAGTGATGTAGTCGTTGAACCGCGGGGCAAGGGTTCGACTATCAAAGAAAATATAACCTCGCTCTGTTCCGGCTTGATAGGTCAGGTTGATCTCTGTATCGGATCCACGCCAGTTATATTGCTGTGTCAGGCCTCGTGTCATTTGCCCTGGTACGCGATCCAATCGACCGAAACGGGTTTCTAGGTACGTGAGTACTTCTTTATGGACGTTACTGCCGTGGTAGCGGATCGTCACTCGTGCGAACTGATTATCGACTGAGAGGTAGAGAATGCTGGTCATCTGAGTGTCGGCAAACGAGAGCGAATCTGTCTTGGGTAAATATTCAACAACGTGGGTGCTGGAGCGAAACGGCTCCACATCCTGGCGCGAGGACAAGATTGTCCCCCAGAGAATATCTCGAAAACCCTTGGGATCGTCCGTCATGGATACCGCCCATGCCGAGTCCATGCCAAGTATCAAGAGGAGTAGCAGCGCAGCAATCCGGGGATGATATGTCAGATGAGGGATGCAAGGCACTGTTCGTAGTTGAGTCGGGTCCATAGCGAATTTCCTCACGCTACCATGTGCCTGGTATGAACACAACCACGCAATCTTTCTTGAGAATCCGCCAGGGGCTATCTTATAATGCGCCGGCTTCAGCCTGTATCTATTGAGTAAGTGTGCGGGACACCTCTTGTGATTGACAGCGACGTATTTGTACAGAGCATGCAGGATGTGGGGGTGAATTTTTTCACCGGGGTTCCGGATTCCATCCTTGGTGGAATTATTGCGGAACTCATGATTCGAGGGGTCTATATCCCGGCTGTCCGGGAGGATGAAGCGGTCGGCATAGCGGCAGGCGCATACATGGCAGGGAGGGTCCCAGCTGTTTTGATGCAGAATTCTGGACTCGGGACTTGCTTGAATACCCTCATCTCACTCAATCTAATCTATCGCCAACCGTGTCTGTTGCTGGTGTCATGGCGGGGCCAAGATAGAAACGATGCGCCCGAACATCGGGTGATGGGCGAGGCCATGCTGCAGCTGCTCGACACGGTGAGGATTCCTCATCGGATATTGACCGAAAAAGCGGCCGTCGAAGATGTGCGATGGGTTATCGATACCTCGACAAAGATGCAGATTCCCGTCGTGCTTCTCCTCGCGAAGGGTGTGGTGAGGGGACTGCATCCATGAGACCGGAAGAAGGCACGCTCATCAGCCGAGCCCAGGCGATTGCGACGTTGTTGGAATTGTTGACGGATCAACCCGTCGTGATCTGTAATGGGTTTCCTTCTCGTGAGGTACACAAGATTGCCGATCGCTCCACACACTTCTACATGGTGGGGTCTATGGGGAATGCCGCTGCGATTGCACTTGGCGTCGCATTGGTAAAGCCGAACAAGCAGGTGGTGACGTTCGATGGGGACGGGAATGTGCTCATGGGAATGGGCACGCTTGCGACGGTCGGTGCGTTGCGACCAAAGAATTTTATCCACGTCGTGTTCGATAACGAAGTGTATGGGACGACGGGGAATCAGCCTACGATTTCCAACGTGGTGCCTTTGGACAAGGTGGCCAAATCAGCCGGCTACGTCAATGTGGAACGGGTGCTCGATCGTGCCGATCTGATCTACGAGTTCAAGGACATGCTGAAGAAGGATGGTCCGAGTTTCTTGCTCATCAAGGTGAATGAGTTTGTAGAAGATGCAGGGCGTGTGGTGCACGAACCTCCCGTCATTACCCGGCGGTTCATGAAAGCGATTGAGGGATAGCTGAGAGGAAGTCCACCGACGTGTGGGATTGTCTGTTTGTAGCCCGAAGGAGAAAAAGATGGTTCTCCTGAATCCAGGTCCGGTCAATGTTTCGGAGCGTGTCCGTCAAGCGCTCGTGAAACCCGACATCTGTCACCGGGAAGAAGAGTTCTCTGAGCTGCTTCATCGTATCCAAACCAAACTACTTTCAGCCTTTGTCCCAGGAGCTGAATCGGAATACGTTGCCGTCCTTATGACGGGGTCAGGGACTGCTGCTGTCGAGGCCGCGTTGATGTCGTCGCTTCCTCATGGCAAACGCATGCTCATCCTCAACAACGGGGTCTATGGCGAGCGGATGTCCCAGATCATCGGGCTCCATCGCTTAGGAGTCAGTGAGTTGAAGTATGAGTGGACGGTTCGTCCCGATCCTGAACGGCTGCTGCTTGCTCTTCGTCAGCATCCAGAAGTGCATGTCGTCGGAATGGTGCACCATGAGACGACGACCGGACTCCTTAATCCCGTCCACGAGGTCGCCGAAATTGTCGACAATCAGAATCGCGTGTTCGTACTGGATGCCGTCAGCGCCTTGGCTGGAGAGACGCTCGATATCGCCAAGTCGCACATCTACATGGTGGTAGGCACGGCAGGAAAATGCATCCAAGGATTCCCGGGTGTGTCCTTCGTGCTTGTCCGGAAGGGGTTCGTTGAAAAAATGCGCGCGTACCCAAAACGTTCGTGGTATCTCCATCTAACCCATTACATCGACAACGAAGGGCGGGGAATGATTCCGTTCACACCGGCCGTGCAGGTCTACTACGCATTCGACGAGGCGCTGAATGAGCTGCTCGAAGAAGGCGTATCGAATCGTATCCAACGCTACAAGAAGATGGCAACGGTGATCCGTGAGGGAATGGCCAAGCTCGGGGTGAAGCCTCTTCTCCCGGTTGAGCGACAATCGAATACCATTACAGCGTACCACCTGCCGGAAGGCCTGTCATACCACGTCTTGCATGATCGTCTGAAACAGCAGGGCTACGTGATTTATGCCGGGCAAGGCAACTTGGAGAACAAAATTTTCCGTGTTGCCAACATGGGAGCGCTGACGGAAGGACAGTTCGGCGGATTTCTCAACGCATTTGAACAGGCGTGTCGTCAGAAATGAAGGCGATCATTCTTGCGGCGGGAGTCGGCAAACGGCTCTGGGAGGTGACGCAACATCGCCCCAAGTGCTTGATTGAGATCGGGGGGCGATCCCTCTTACACCGCTATTTAGAGTCACTGGCTGCGATTGGGGTTCGGCGAGCGGATATCGTGGTCGGATATAAGCAGGAGATGATTCGTGAGGCTGTGGCAGCCGATTCCTGTGGGGTCGGTATCACATTCTTGGTCAATGAGGAGTTTCATCGGGGCAGTATTTCCTCTTTGTGGATCGCACGGTCTGCGCTCGATGACGACACCATTGTCATGGATGCCGATGTGCTCTTCCACAGAGACATTTTGCGGCGCCTTGTCTCGTCGGCCTGTGAGAATGCGTTGCTGATGGATGAGACCGTCACCCAAAGCGGTGAAGAGTGCATGGTGGTCGTGGCCGGGGGGAGAGTGATCGCCCTCACGAAGAAGATGCCGGACCACTTTGATTATGCCGGTGAAGGAGTGGGGTTTCTCCGTGTGAAGTATGCCGACACACCTCGGCTCGTTTCGTCCCTCCGTGGATACATTGAGAAAAACATGTGGCAGATGGAGTACGAGGACGCGTTGTTGGAATATTTCCGCGATGTACGGGTGGGGCATGAGAAGATCGGAGGATTGCCCTGGACCGAGATCGATTTTGTCAATGATATAAAAAAAGCTGAGTTGGAAGTTTTGCCAAGATTGTGAGAAAGTGATGGGTGCGAGCGACGATCGCTGGATATTGGTACCCATGGAACCATGAGTAAAGGCCTTCTTCAGAAGCGAGTCGAGGTCCAAGGATTGGCGACGGCGATTCTGCTCCCGTCGGTTGGAGTCTTTGGCGGGCCAATCGGATCGGAAGTCGGTGAGCTAGGACCCCTCACCAGTGTTGTGGGGATCGGCCTATTTCAACGAACCGTGCTCACATTGCAGCGGGCCGGGATTCGCCAATTGATTGTCCTCTCCGGCTCCGATGAGGAGCAGCTCAAGCATTCCCTGGCGAAGGGGCCGCGGGTCACCATTCCTGTCCGGTGGATGCCAATGCGAGAATTTCCCATTGATGATCCTCGGACATGGGAAGCCTTAGCAGCTGAAGTCCGTGGATTTGCGCTTATTGCGACCGTCAATGGCGTGTTTTCACGCGGGTTAATTGAGCAATTACGTCAGGATGTACGGGATGGTCATGCCATCGTGGTGGCCCAGCCGAGGCCACAGCCGGACGAGCTGCCGACGAATTCCGGTGTGCGCGTGAAGATTCCGTTTCTCGGCGCGACGACCATGGCCTCTGCTCGTCCGGACGAGTCAACCCTGTTGATCGCCGAGCTTCTTGTTGTTCCGGCGAGCCTCATGAACGCGGCAAACGTGGGTGCGCATGAAAAAGGCAGTACGCCGATCCGTCAGTGGATCGAGCAGGTTGCAGGGGATGGGCGACTGCATGTGGTGACGGCTGAGGAGAAGCGAGGCACATGGTATCAGCCGGTGCGGACCTCGGAGGATGTGGAGAGAGCTGAACAGAAGCTGTTCAGCTCTCTCAAGGGAGACTTTGAAGGATTCGTTGATCGGTATTTCAATCGGAAAGTCTCTCGTGGATTCACACGTCTGTTCCTCGAGCTCGGCTTATCTCCCAATTCCATCACGGTCTTAGCGGGGCTTATTGGGCTGGTAGCTGCTGCGGGGTTTGGCTTGGGAACGTACAGTGCCGGCATTTTGGCAGCCCTGTTGTTTCAGCTGGCAGCGGTGATTGATTGCTGCGACGGAGAAGTCGCCCGATTGACCTTCACGGAATCGCCATTCGGGGCCTGGCTCGATATCGCTCTGGATAATTTCGTGCATATGGCGATATTCGCGGGGATTGCCATCGGGCTCTATACGGCACAAGTCGGGCAAGAGGATGGCTGGGTACCGCTCGCACTGGGTGGGGCAGCCGTGCTGGGCAATGGTCTCTCGTTCCTGCTCGTCGAAAAGGCGCAGAAGATCAAAAGTGCCGTTGGATGGAGGACTCCGGCCCATGCGGCCTGGGCCAATGTGATGTTGAAAAACGTCGCCAGCCGTGATTTCTCAGTTTCCTTGATCGGGTTCGCGTTGTTCGATCAGCTCTTTTGGTTTCTTCTGTTTGCGGCGATCGGTTCGCTCCTGTTCGCCGGTGCCATGGTCTGGGTGATCCGTCCGTCTGCGGTCGCGTTACCTCGGCTATAACTACCACGTTCCCCATCCGACTCACGTGTTGCGCTATATCCTACTTGCCGTTGGCCTCATCGTTCTGTGTCTACTTGTCTGGAATATCGGACCCAGCAACATCTATGAGGCGGGGTCGAAGCTCGGGCCTGCCGCGCTGCTTGCTGTGTTGATTCCCTCTGTCATCATGTATGTGATCGAGGCCTATGGGTGGAAGCTGGTGCTGGGGCCATCCGCGAGCGCCGTGCCGTTCTGGCGCCTGCTGACAATCCGAACGGCCGGCGAAGTGGTGAACATGACCACTCCCACGGCCTATTTGGGTGGTGAACCACTCAAGGTGTATCTGTTGAAGCAGCACCATGTTCCGATTACGGAGGGCGCTGCGTCCGTGGTGATTGCCAAGACAACCCTGACGATTGCCGAAGTCTTCTATATCCTTGTCGGGATTGTCATTGGGCTTTTCATTTTGGGTACTGGTGGTTCGGCGGGACAGACCATTACGGCGGCAATTGTCAGTGTGGCGGTGTTGGTTTGTTCGATTGGTGGCTTTGTCTTTGTCCAGCAACGCGGGCTCTTTGCCTCGATGCTGTCGATGGTCAAGAAACTGGGTATTGCGGATTCGGGTGCTTGAGACGCAAGAAGAGCACTTGCGCACCATCGACCAGACGATTCTGAGTTTCTACCGACACCACCGCGAGGCGTTCGCACTGTCAACCGGAGTTTGTCTGTTTGGCTGGCTGGCTGAATCGCTCGAGGTGTTTGTCATTCTCTCTTGCCTTGGTGACACCGCCAGCCCGTGGTCGGTCATCTCGATCGGCGCCTTGGCTGCCCTGATTAAAGGCGGGACCTGTTTTATTCCGGGCAGCCTTGGGGCGCAGGATGCCGGGAATCTCCTCTTATTGCAGGCCTTTGGCTACAGCGATGTGACGGGTATCACCTTCGCGCTGTTGCGACGGTTCCGAGAAGTCGTCTGGATCGGTATTGGGTTGGTCTGTCTCGCCTTGGTGGGAAAGCGGCGACTGAGCAAAGATCACCGCGCAGAGAGTCCATCCTGAACGATTGTCTGAAATCGCTCGATCATGCGATCCCACACAAATCCGTGGAGCCGAAAATCTGCGGCACGCTCAACCTTGTGGAATTGAACCCCCATGCGATTCCCTTGGACCCATCGAACTTCCGCCTCTTCTACCGCTAACGACTGAACCTGGTCTGGAAGGATCAATCGCATTCGCAGCGGGGTTCCCTGCTGCATGGCATCAGTGCATTCAATGGTGCAGCCGAACACCGTGAGGTTCATGACTTTCCCCTCTGCAATCCTGTCAGTCGCGGAAAACAGCACGGGGTACTGCACGGTAAGGGGAACGCGATAGTGTTGGCGTGAGTAAGTGCGTGTGAATTCCACGGTAGGGCAGTCTAGTCGACCCTATTAGCCAAAGGAAATCCCTCATTGGTGGGGACAAGGCGTGGAGATTCAACGGAATCTTGAATGTGACAGGCAGATCGCTAGCGCCTCGTATTATGCAGAATAGTGCTTGGCGAGATGTTCACGTTGCAGATGGAGAATCGTTCTGACCAAGAATTCTCGTTCTGGTGTACTCATTCGGATGAAACGACCATGAAGACGAAAGGTGTGAGGCGGAGTGTGAATGGGATCAATTCGTAATACTTCCACGTAGACTCTGAAGGGTTCCTGATCGGGCAGCAGCAAGGTGCAGAGGAGAATCTCATTCGCCTGAAAGGCCGTGTTGATCGTCACCCCGATCCCTCCGGCACTAAGATTGACAGGTACCTTTGAAAAGGGGCCATCGGAAGTGTCTGTTTCAGCCTGGAGCCGAATGGAGAGGGTGCTGGTGATCCGGTAAAACTCACGGCGATCTCTCGGGGAAGATTGCAAAGGGAACGAATCCGATGCCATGGTAAGCGAGAGTATATCCAAAACCGGGGCGCCGATCCATTGATCGGTTGTCGGAGAGAGTGTCGAGTGGAGGCCACAGTTCCATTTAAACGAGCGATTGGCTGAGTGAAGCGAACGGTGTTTCAAACGATGCAAGGGCGTGTAAGCGAAATGCCTGCTCAGGGGCTTCGATTTCA
>JAMXAU010000213.1 GCA_024281365.1 Nitrospira sp. | reverse complement strand
GGTATCGCGCAACCAAGATGTGTTCCATGATGAGTGGCTTCTGGAGTGCCTTTCGCCTCCGACCGCTCTTCCACTACAATGGCGCCCTACTAACCGAGTCGGGAGTGTTGCATGCAGATGCGAGTCCTCGTGGTTGATGACGACTGCGATATTGTGAGCGCGCTGCAGAAGCGCTTGACCTGGATGGGCCATGAGGTGCTGACGGCCGAAGACGGCGAGCAGGCACTCAAACTGGCGATCGAGGATCAGCCGGATCTGATGCTCTTGGATATCGAGTTGCCTGGCTTGAGTGGTCTGGATGTGCTGAAGCGGCTGACCGAGAGGCGCTCGAACGTTCCACCGCATGTCATACCGGAAGTGGTCGTGATTACGGCTTTTGGGACGATTGATCGCGCCGTCGAGGCCATCCGGTTGGGGGCCTGTGATTTCTTAACGAAGCCGTTTGAACCGGATCATCTTTCTGCTGTAATTGAAAAGGCCAGAGCACAGATGGCCCTGACACGGCAGATCGGGCTTCTGCAGGAGGAAGTCCTGGGCCGCTATGAACATGTGATCGGACAGAGTCCGCGTATGATTGAACTGCTGGATACGGCGCGTCGAGCGGCCGGCGCATCGGCTACCGTGCTCCTGCTGGGTGAAACCGGCACGGGGAAAGAGGTGATGGCTCGTGCGTTGCACCGGTGGAGCCCGCGTGCCTCAAAGCCGTTTGTGGTCGTGAATTGTGCAGCATTACCAGAGAGTCTATTGGAAAACGAATTGTTCGGTCATGAAAAGGGGGCCTACACGGGAGCGGTAAAGCGGGAACCAGGGAAAATCGAATCAGCGGAAGGCGGCACCGTGTTTCTCGATGAGATTGGTGACATGCCGGCGGGACTGCAAACTCGATTACTCCGTCTCCTCCAGGATCAGGAGTTCTATCGGGTGGGCGGGACGCAGCCGATTCGTACGAATGTGCGGTTTATCGCGGCCACGAATAGGGATCTGAAGGAGGCCATTCAGGTCGGTATGTTTCGAGAGGATCTTTTCTATCGACTGAACGTGATTTCGTTCACCTTGCCTCCCTTGCGCAAACGGCCCAGGACCTCCCTGCATTGGTGGAACACTTCATCAGAATCCATGGTGCGAGGGTGGCCCATCGTCCACTCAAGGTCAGTTCTGATGCGCTTGAGTTGATGCGGGGATATCATTGGCCCGGTAATGTGCGTGAGTTGGAAAATGTCTTGGTTCGCGCCATCACACTCTGTCCTAACGACTGTATTGAGCCGGAGCATCTGGGGATTACGGTGCCTCGCAGATTGCCGATTGATGTGGCGTTTGCTGAGTGTGAGACGCTGAATTACCACTCGGTGATGGAGGGGTACAGCCGAAAAGTCCTGGAAGAAGCGTTACGACGAACAGGATGGAACCAGACGAAGGCTGCCGAGATGCTGGGGCTCCAGCGAACCTACCTGACAAGACTCCTCAGGCAGCGTGGAGTGTCGGTCAAGTCTCCTTCCCCCTAGCAGTGCACCTCGTGAAACGTGAAACGTGTGGCGGTTATGGTTGGAAGCCTGAGGTGGGAAGTTGGAGGCCGGCATCTCATGCGTCAAACCTCCGACCTCTAACTTCACAACGTACCACGCTTCCCGGACGACGCTTCACGAGCTACGTTGGGCTCTGCGTGGGCGGAACGTACCGGTGTTATTGTCTGTAAGGTAAAGTAAAAGCAGCTGCCTCGGCCTGGCTCTGTCTCCACTGCGAGTCGACTCTGATGAAGTTCAACCAACAGCTTGGCAATGGTCAGGCCAAGGCCTGTTCCCTTGGTGTTTTTATGTGTCATGGGTGCGCGATAGAATGGCTGAAAGACCTTGCCCACATCATCGGGCGCGATGCCGGACCCGACATCCCGCACGGAGATCAGAATGTTGTCCGTTGAGAGTCTCGTGACGTCGAGATCCACGACGGTATTCATCGGTGAGAATTTGACCGCGTTATGCAACAGATTGAGGAGAATCTGTCTGAGTTTGTCCGGGTCTGCCGAGACCAAGGGTAGATCAGTCGGGAGTGAGATGACGATCTGTACGGAGCGATCGGATGCAAACGGATGAAGGTCCTCGACAGTCTTGGCGATCACACTCCCAAGTGCAACCGGTTCCATGCGTAGTGTCGTTTGGCCCAGCTCGATTTGAGAAAGATCGAGCAATTCCTCAATGAGAATCCGAAGCCGCGAGAGGTTGGCTTCTACACGCAAAAGCGATCCTCGCTGATCAGGGGTGACTGCTCCATCAATCCCATCCCGTAAGTTTGCAAGGTGGACCTTCATAGAGGTCAGCGGGGTCCGCAATTCGTGTGAGGCGGTGGAGACGAAGATCGATTTGCGCCGGTTCAGTTCTTGGAGTTTGGCGTTCGCAGCCGCCAGCTCCTGGGTGCGGACGTTGACCCGGTCTTCCAAGGTCTGGGCAAGCTCGCGCAATTCATGCTCGCGCGTCTGCAATGCTTTCGCCATCGCGTTAAAGACACCGGTCAGCGTCCCGATTTCATCCCGGGTGGTGATGGCCATGATCGGCACTGTTTTCCCAGCTGCGAGTTGAGTTGAGGCGAGTGT
>JAMXAU010000025.1 GCA_024281365.1 Nitrospira sp. | reverse complement strand
CGCACCAAGCTGTTGCATCACGAACCGATTGCCGGCGATCCCTAGGGCGGCCAATAGCAGTGCGATGCCGAGTGAAAGCCAGAGGAAGTGACGAGCGGCTTCTCCTGCATCCAGTCGACGTCGTGCTCCCCAGAGTTGGGCCACGACCACATTCGTGCCAACGGAGATTCCGGAGACCAGGGTCGTGGCGACGAACGCCAGTAGTTGACCGAGCCCAACTGCAGCGATGGATGTGGCACCGAGTCCGCCGACTAAAAAGACGGCGACAATCCCTTCTGCCCGCTGGAGCAGCGTGGTCAGCGTGACGGGAAGGGCTAACGTCATCACGGCCCGTCTGATTTGAGTGACACCGTTACCCATGGGGCGCTATCCTAGCAGAGTTTCTTCGTGGACCATGTGAGAAATCACCGATCACAGCATGGATAGAAAACTGATAGTGGATTCTCAGGACAGGCTCTCTCCGGTTGCCGCAGCACCGCGACTGTCAAAGTCCAAGTTTCTCTCTGGACTGCAATGTCACAAACGGCTCTATTTGGAAATTCATCAGCCCGCGTTGGCGACGCCGCCTGATGCGTCGATGCAGGCCATCTTGGATATGGGTACGGAGATCGGTGTCCTGGCGCAACAGTGCTTTCCGGGCGGCGTCCTTGTCAAAGCGGGCTTTCGTCAGCGAGAGGCGGCGGTCGCGGAGACTGCAGGGTTGCTTCAAGATCCCACGATTCCCGCTATCTTTGAGGGAGCGTTTGAATACGATGGGGTACTTGTTCGCGTTGATATTCTCGAGCGCGTCAAGACTGGTTCGGGGGAGTCTCCTTCCTGGCGTTTGATTGAAGTGAAGTCGTCGACCAGGGTGAAAGATGTGCATCTCGATGATTTGTCGATTCAGAGCGCGGTCGTGCAAGGTTCCGGAGTAAACCTGGAAGCGACCTGCCTGATGCACATCAATACAGGCTACCGTTACGATGGGGGTGTGGTTGATCTTCAGGCACTGTTTCAGTCAAACATATTACAAACGGTGTAGCGGCCCAACGAATGCTGGTGTCGGAAACGATCGTTCCATGAAGGCCATGTGGAAGGCGCAGGCTCCACTGATCGAGCCGGATCAGCGGCATTCCGCAGTACCTATGAATGTCCCTTCTGGGCCCACTACCAAGGACAAGCCGCCGCGCTGGATTTATCACCTGCGTGGGAAGAAAGAGATGGTCAGTCAGCTGGTCCAGCAGGGGGTCACGACGATCGACGAGATTCCGGAAGGAGCCCGATTGTCGGATGCACAGCAAAAGGTCAAGCACAACGTGGAGTGGGTTTCATCAGAATGGGTTCACCTGACTTTGATTTCTGCGGTACCCCATCCACCATCTGGATGCGGAAACCGTGATGTTGGCCGTCCCACGGTTTCCCTCCACCAGACCCTATCAGGCCCTCCCTGTTCAGTGGTCCAATCATATTGAACTCGAATCCGGTGAGGTCATGCATCAGGAGTTTCTTCACACCGAGGCATCTGAGCCACGCCGGCGTTGGGCGGAGGCGCTCATCGAGTCGCTCGGTGAAAAAGGCAGCATCGTGGTCTATTCTGGTTACGAGGAAGTACTCATTCGCCAACTGGCGGACATGTTTCCTGAGTTCAAATCCGCCCTTCGAGAGATCGGGAAGCGGCTGTGGGATCTGCTGCCTGTGATCAAAGACCACTACTACCATCCTGCCTTTAACGGATCCTATTCGATCAAATCGGTCTTGCCGGCGGTGGTGCCATCGCTTGGATATGGGGATCTGGCGATTCAGGAAGGTGGGCATGCAGCGGCGGAGTATTGTCGGATGGTCTTTGTCGAAACCGACTGGGTGGAGCGGGAGACCATACGCGAGGCGCTGTTGCGTTATTGTGCTCGCGATACCCTGGCGATGGTGATTGCGAGGCGGGTGCTCAAAGGGAAGGCTGAGTGCCAGGGTGAGGAGAAAGTTATAGAGGGACATGAAGCCATTGCAAAACGGCATCGGGCCCTGTAAGCTCGGCCCAGTCATCGGGCATAGGCTCCTCATCTGCTTGATACTCAACCCAGCCGACGAACTACCATAACGGAGAGGTGCGAGAGCGGCCGAATCGGGCAGTCTCGAAAACTGCTGTCGGGGTAACTCGACCGTGGGTTCGAATCCCACCCTCTCCGCCATTTCGTTAGCATGTTTCCCTAGCGCCAGGTCAAATTTGAAAACCATTCTCCTTAGAGTAAAAGAGGGGCGGGATTCGATCAAGATGGACCGCGGATAAAAAAGTTCACCCGCGTGGAGAGCTTACGAGGCGGTTGACCCACTCTGTAAAAGCGTGAGCAACCTCTGCGAGCGCGACTTCGAATGCCCGCTTTTTCCGCCACGCCACGCCGTCTCTTCCACGAAGAAACAGCGTATCAGTTATGGTGTGGAACAGGGGAACGACAATTCGGTCAATTCGGCTTGTTCGATCCCGCGTTTGACCAGCGAAGAGATATCCAGCATGCGCTCAATTTTCAGTACGTCATCCAGACGCGTCTTGGTGCTTGGGTGGGGAGGCACGAAAAGTTTGCAGCAATCCTGGTCCGGTTCAATAGAGGTTTCATAGGTGCCGAGCCGTCTCGCTTCGTCGATGATCTCGCGCTTATCCATGCCGATCAGGGGACGAAGGATCGGCAGTTCCGCTGCGTCTTCAATTGCACAGATGTTCTGCGGGGTTTGTGAGGCCACTTGGCCCAGGCTGTCGCCTGTCACCAAGGCCCAGCAGTCCTCTCTCCTAGCCAGCTCCTCCGTAATCCGGATCATCATCCGTCGATACAGTACGATCCGGAACGGCGCCGGTGCAGTCAGGACAATCTCACGCTGGATTTCTCCAAACGGGACGACATAGAGACGTGAGAGATACTGATACTGAGTCAGCATCTGTACAAGGTCACGAACTTTCTCTTCTGATGCTCGGCTGACCAACGGTCGACCGGAAAAGTGTACAAACGTCGCCAGGCAACCGCGTTTGATCATGCGGTAGGCGGCAACCGGCGAGTCGATTCCCCCAGAAGTCAAGCAAGCCACGTTCCCACTGACACCGGTCGGCATGCCTCCAGGGCCTTCGACTTTCTCCGCTGAGCAAAATGCATCCTTCGTCAGGAGTTCGATGTAGACGGTTCGATCTGGGTGTTTCAGACTGACTTTCTTGCCAGTTTTCTCACAGATGGCCGCACCGACGGCTTTCTCAATATCCATGGAGGTCATAGCCAATCGCTTATCGGCTCGTTTCGCGGTGACTCGAAAGGTCTGGAATGATTTGGATTTGAGCTCGGAAACCGCAGCTGTGGAGAGCGCCTCGGTTGCGGGGGTTTCCAACTGCAATGGAATTACACGGCCCCGTGAGAAGTTCGCAATGCCGCACACGCGGACAAGCCGGTCTCGAATGAGCTCCACATCCGCTTCCACCGGAAGATCAATGCGGATGCGGCTATGGAGATTCTGGACTTGCCGAATACCTATATCTCCCAGGGCAGTTCGAATGTTTGTGATGAGGCGTTGCTCGAAGTAGTCTCGATTGTGACCCTTCAAGGCGAGTTCGTGGTAGTGGGCGATGGCGATTCTCATGATGGGGCGTAGAACGTGAAAGGTGAAACGTAAAACATAAAAGGAAAGAGGTGAGAGTGGAGAGTAATACATGGATCTCAAGATTTAGCTCGGAGATGGCGGATGAGTCCACTGATCATCTTATCAACGTGCTCAAGCAGTTCGTTCAATGCATTCCACTCTGCTCTTCCGAGATAGTCAAGTCTCTGCGCTAGCTCAAATTGTGTGTCCAATTCGCTCAATGAACCCTTAGCAATATGGAGAACTTCACGAACTCTTTTTGGACTGTCGGGCTGCTCCTTCTGCAATATTGCTGGGAATGCTGATCGCAGCACGTCTCGCCTGATTGGTCAGGCTGAATTGCTCTTTTGGAAGGGAAACGATCTGCCGGTTTGTACACAAAAAGCACTAAATCAACGGCCGCTTTCCAGGCATCAAGCTTTTTATGAGGCTTGTTCATGCCAGTGTTCCACCGTTTTACTTCCCACGTTTTACGTTTCACGTGCCGCTTTCCAGGAGCGTTCAGCGTCAATCGCGGCCATGCAGCAGATTTCCCGCCGCAGTAATGGCTTGACGATACGTTGAATCTTGGACGTCTCCGGCGGCGAAAATACCTGGCACACTCGTGGTCGTGCCCTTGTGGGTTCGGATATAACCCTTTTCGTCCATGTCGAGTTGGCCGGTGAAGAGTGCCGTGTTCGGTCGATGGCCGATGGCGACGAAGACGCCGGCGCACGCGAGGTCTGTCATCTTGCCGGTCACGACGTTCTGAGCCGCACGCCGGTGACCAGGTCACTGCCGAGGATGTCTTCGACCACGGAACCCACGAAGGCAATCTTCTCGTTCTTCATTGCCCGTTCTTGTGCATGATTTTTGATGCGCGTAGCTTGTCGCGCCGATGCACAATCGAAACTTTGGTGGCGAACTTGGTGAGAAAGGTGGCTTCCTCCATCGCGCTATCGCCCCCACCAACTACGACGAGTTCTTTTCCTCTGAAGAAGAATCCATCGCGCAAGTGGCGCAGGTGGAAACCCCGTGGCCGGTCAGTCGCTTCTCGTTTGGTAGTCCGATAGGAATAGCGGACGCGCCTGTGGCGATGATGACGGTGTTCGTCTCCACGGTTCGCTCACCATCGATCGTGAGCGTCAACGGGCGGTGCTTGAAGTTCACGACGGACACATCGCCGGTCAAAATCCCGCACCGAAGCGTTCTGCTTGCGCCCGCATATCCTTCATCAACTCCGGGCCCATAATGCCCTTTGCGAATCCAGGGTAGTTTTCCACTTCCGTCGTGGTCGTCAGTTGACCCCCAGATCCCCAGCCTTCAATGAGGAGAGGGACAGATTCGCCCCGTGCGGTATCGATCGCAGCGGTCAACCCAGCCGGTCCCGATCCGATGATGACGACGTTCGCATGCGGGACTTGAACGCAGTGTCGGAATGAGACGGTAGGAGGTGACAGGCGATAGGTCTAATGCACCAGTCCTGTCATGCTGTTCGTGCTCTTGGATGATCAGTTCTGGATGGACAAGAGCTGGTGGTTTGACATTGCGGTTGTCTGGAGAAACTAGACTCTTCCTCATCGAGACGAAGCCTGGGATGAGGCCAGTTTAGAGAGCATCCTGAAAACGTCCCGCACCCGCTTCCTACCAGCTGTACGAGGCAACGTTCCGTCGATGACCAGATCGGCTCTACGGATCTTTTGTGTCAGCGGCATTTGGCTGCGAATACGGCGGAGTGCCTCAGCTCGGCTGAGGCCATTGCGTTTCTTGAGACGGGCAATTTGAGTGCTTTGGTCGGCGACGACGACGATGGTTTTCTCCACTCGTTTGTCGATACCGGCTTCAAACAGTAGAGGGAACATCGTTAATGACGACGGCATCGCGATCCTTTCGAGCCGCCTCTCTGGTCAGCCGACGCTGCTCTCGGGCCACGCGAGGATGGACGAGCCGTTCAAGCATCCGCCGTTTCGCCGGATGACGGAAGACAATTGCTCCGAGGGCCTGTCGGTTGATCGTTCGGTCAGGGTTCAGGATGGATTTCCCAAACCGACGAACGATGTCTTGCCAGGCCGCTTTGCCCGGCTGGACCACCGCTTTCGCCAATGCATCGGCATCGATGACAACGGCCCCGCATTGTTGGAACATTCTTGCGACGGTACTTTTTCCGGTAGCAACACCTCCGGTGAGTCCGATCAGGATCATGGCGGGGGAGCTTATCATGCGTCAGGTCCGACAATAAACTGAGATTGACATCCCCTGTTCTCCGCTTGTATGAACTTCGCCATGTATCGAATTTTGCAGATCGTCGCTTGCTCTCTCCTTGGTGCCGGTGTTGCTGTGGCCGGGACGGAGGGCTCTGTACCAGGTCCACGGACCATTACGGTGGCACTGGACGGCTCAGGTGATTTCTCGTCGCTACAAGAGGCTGTGGATAGTGCGGGGAAGGGCGACACGGTATTGATTAAGGCCGGAGTCTACCCGCAAGACCTCACCATTCATAGTAAGGAACGGCTCAAGATCGTCGGTGCCGGAGTTGACAAGGTTGTTCTACAAGGCCGAGGACAGATGGTGGGTGTTCTCCACGTGGGGAAATGGCCGTATGGCGCAACGGATGTTGAGATCAGCGGTCTGACGATCAATGAGCATGGGGGGCATGCGCTTGGGGTTTTTAATGGGAACCGCATCGTACTCCGTCAGCTTCATGTCAAGGGCATGGTCTTCAGCCAACAGGTCCAAGAGGTCCGAATAGAAGACAGTGTTATCGGTGGTAGCGAGACCACCGGCCTGCACTTTTCAGACTCCCACGCCGTTCTGGTTGGGAATTTTATCCATGATAACGATTATGGGGTCAATGTCACCGGGAAGTCCTCGGTGCGACTCGAGCACAATGTCATTACCAGAAGTCTCTTTGAGGCGGTGGTCATCGGTGATCAGTCTGCCGCAGTGTTAGTGAACAATACATTGGTGAAGAACGGCAGCGGTGCGACATTTCTTGGTGCCTCGAGGATTGAGGCGATGGGGAACATTGTGAGCTTCAACAAGGTCGGCTTTCTGATCGCGCTATCGAGTCAGACGAAGCTTGGGTACAACCTTCTTTTCAATGGTGAAGCGGACTATATGCGAGCGGGCTCGCCGAATCGTCCTGCCCCGGAGCTGAAACTCAACTCCGATATCTTTGCAGATCCTCGTTTTGTTGATGCCGAGCGTGATGATTTTCATCTACAGCCTGATACGACCTTCCTCAATGTGGGAGGATTCCGCTATCTTGGAGCGCTTCCCCCTCGTTCACCGGTATCAATTCAGCAGAAAATCCATTAAAAGCAATGAGATAGATGGTTGTGCTTCTCATAGGGATCCGTCTGCTATCATTTGAGGCGAGCGCGATGTCTTCCAGGGCACTTTCCGGCTCAAGTAACGGCTCGAGCATGCCGAGAAAGATTCAACCAGGAGGTCGTCCATTGGCTAGTTTCCGAAGCAACCTCGAAAAACTCTCCGGTGAAGCCATTCCGTCCCTCATGGACATGGAGTCAGGGAAATTAGTCGGTGCCGTGCTGCCCATGTCCGAACGGGCGCAGATTCAGATGCGGAACAGTATTGAGGTGATTGAGTACCTCCTGAACCAGGAACAAGTGATCTGGAGTTGAGTCTCCGAGCATTGTCCCTACCTACCTTCCTTCTTCATATTCTCGAATCAGATAGCGTTCTTCAGGATGACTCCGTACCTGTTGGAGTTGTGATGTATGCTGCTCGTGGCTCATCCTGAGCAATTCAGGCAATAGAACAAAAGACCGAAGAGGGACTTGAGTTGAAGTGCCTCGACGGGCCGCGCTTGATTCCGTGGTTGATTGGGCGCATCGTAGCCGTCGTGCACCGCTAGCGAGCGTGAGACGCACGGGGTTCTTATGGCGAAAGCAGTTGAGACGGTTTCTCGTTCCCAAGCTCTTCATGGAGCCGAACGGCAACGGCTGGAAGAGGATGCTCTCCGTAAGCAGCATTGGAAGCGCTGGGGGCCCTACTTAAGTGAACGAGCCTGGGGGACGGTTCGGGAAGACTATAGTCCTTACGGCACTGCGTGGGAATCTTTTCCTCATGATCATGCTCGCTCTCGTGCGTACCGCTGGAATGAAGACGGGCTTGCCGGAGTCTCAGATCGTCATCAGTACATCTGTTTTGCGATTGCCCTTTGGAATGGGCGCGATCCTATTTTAAAAGAGCGGGTGTTCGGAGTCACAGGCAATGAAGGGAATCATGGCGAGGATGTTAAGGAGTACTATTTCTATTTAGATTCAACGCCAACTCATTCATACATGAAGTATTTATATAAGTATCCACAAGCTGAATTTCCGTATGCCAAGTTGGTCGAGGAGAATCGCCGTCGTGGACGACGAGATGGAGAGTACGAGCTCATTGATACGGGTGTGTTTGATGAGGATCGCTATTTCGATGTGGTGGTGGAGTATGCCAAGACGACACCAGAGGAACTCCTCATTAGGATCCATATCACGAACCGGGGGCCTGAACGTGCCGAATTGACGCTATTGCCGACCCTCTGGTTCAGGAATACATGGTCGTGGGGGCTCGACGCTCGTCGGCCACGAATGCGTGAAGGACCCGCAGCGAAGGACCTCAGTATTGTTGAGTTGGGGCACGAGTATTACGGCAAGCGGTTTCTCTGGTGCGAGGGCAAGCCCCCGTTGCTGTTCACGGAAAATGAGACCAACTCCCGGCGATTGTATGGAGATCAGGACGGTTCAAAGTACGTCAAGGACAGTTTTCATGATTACATCATTCACAGGAAGGCCGATGCGGTCAATCCTGAGAAGATCGGCTCGAAGGCAGCCGCGCAGTATGCGCTGACGTTGGCGCCTGGGGAATCGGAAGTCGTTCGTCTTTGTCTGACCAATGAATCTGATCCAAGAAGATTTAATAAGAAGCACATCGATGGACTCTTTGAACAACGGGTTCAGGAGGCCGATGAGTTCTATGAAGACCTGGCTCCGGCACATCTGTCTGAGGACGCGAAGCTCGTTCAGCGACAAGCCTTCGCTGGGTTGCTGTGGAGCAAGCAATTCTACCACTACGATCTGAAACGCTGGCTCGTGGGTGATCCAGGGATGCCGGATCCGCCACAAGAGCGACTGCATGGGCGAAACTCCGACTGGACACACCTCTACAATGCCGATGTGATTTCCATGCCGGACAAGTGGGAGTATCCCTGGTACGCCGCGTGGGATTTAGCATTCCATTGCATTCCGCTGGCCCTCGTCGACTCGACTTTTGCCAAGGAACAGCTGATCCTCATGCTCCGTGAGTGGTACATGCATCCCAACGGGCAGATGCCTGCCTATGAATGGGCGTTTGGAGACGTGAATCCTCCGGTGCATGCCTGGGCTGCCTGGCGTGTCTATAAGATCGAGAAGAAGCGGAAGGGAGTGGGTGACCGGGTCTTTCTTGAACGCGTGTTCCACAAGCTCTTGCTGAACTTTACCTGGTGGGTCAATCGAAAGGATGCCGAGGGGAAGAATATCTTTCAGGGAGGATTTTTGGGGCTCGACAACATCGGTGTCTTTGATCGGAGTGCCCCCCTGCCGACCGGCGGCCACATTGAACAGTCGGATGCCACCAGTTGGATGGGGATGTACTGCCTCAACATGCTGTCGATTGCGCTGGAATTGGCACGTCACAATCGAGCGTATGAAGATGTCGCGAGCAAGTTTTTTGAGCACTTCGTCTATATCTGCCGAGCCATGAATAATATCGGTGGGGAGAAAATTGAGCTCTGGAATAGGGACGATGGGTTTTTTTATGACGTCCTGCATCTTCCGGACGGACAGACCTGTCCGCTCAAGGTCCGATCTCTGGTCGGCTTGATCCCTCTGTTTGCCGTGGAAACCCTGGATTCGGAGTTGATCGATCAGCTTCCGCGATTCAAGCACCGTATGCAGTGGTTTATTGAAAATCGACCTGATTTCAGCACTCATGTAGACACCCAATCACGCGATGGTGAAGTGCGGCGATTTTTATCGCTCGTGAATCGTTCACGGTTGAAATCAGTACTGCGATACATGCTGGACGAAGAGGAATTTCTTTCCCCGTACGGTATTCGCGCCCTCTCGCGCTATCACAAGGACCACCCCTATGTGCTCTCTCTCATGGGCCAAGAGTATCGGGTGGATTATGAACCGGCTGAATCGAGCACGGGGCTCTTCGGAGGCAATTCAAACTGGAGGGGGCCCATTTGGTTTCCCGTCAACTATCTCCTCATTGAATCGCTCCAAAAGTTCCATTACTTCCTTGGTGAGGACTTCAAGGTCGAGTATCCGGTTCGGTCAGGACGATTCCTCTCATTGAACGAGGTCGCCTCCGAACTGTCCCGACGACTAACGCATATTTTCCTCCGTGATAAGACGGGACAGCGCCCCGTGCATGGCGGGGTCAGGAAATTTCAGGACGATCCGTGCTGGCGAGATGCCATCCCCTTTTATGAGTATTTCCATGGCGACAATGGGGCAGGGATTGGGGCCAGCCATCAGACGGGATGGACCGGACTTGTTGCGAAGCTCATCCAGCAGAGCGGGGAATAGCGGAAAGATGCGTCATTCGTCCTTCGACATCGCCTGGGAGCGCGAGCTTGTCGAACGGTGAAGCGCCTCTCGTGAGCACGAGATACGAACGACGAGGGACAGCTGATGCGGATCGGCAAAGAAGAATGCCAAGATCCCGACCGTGTGTTGAGTCTGGAATGGTTGGAGACGAACGGGTGCGGGGGATTTGCGTCGGGCACGGTGGCTGGTGCCAACACGCGCCGCTATCATGGGTTGTTGGTGGTGGCGACAGCCCCTGCGTGCCATCGTCACGTGCTGGTCAATCATCTGGAGGAATGGCTCCATCTGGATGGCCGCGCCATCTCCATCTCGACGAATCTGTATCCCGGAGTGATCCATCCTCAAGGGTTTCGGTATTGCGTCTCCTTTTCATCGACTCCTTGGCCAACTTGGACGTTCGCGTTCAACGAGCGAACAGTTAGCCGGGAGATATTTTGTGTGCGAGACCAGAATACGGTTGTGGTGCGATGGAGACTACTCACACCAACGGAGGATTCAATTGAACTGCGAGTACGTCCGATGCTCACAGGCAGGGATTATCACGCCCTCCACCATGAAAACGGTGCCCTTTCCCATGAAGCGACGGTCACAGAGAAGAGGGTAACCTGGCAGCCCTACCATAGCCTCCCAGCGGTACATTGCATCCATACAGGGATCTATCGGCATGCTCCCGATTGGTATCGGCAGGTGCAGTTTCCCCTCGAACAAGAGCGTGGTCTCGATTTTCAGGAAGACTGGTGGTCTCCAGGAGAACTGCTGTTTCACTTGGAGTCCGGCAGGGAGCAGGCCCTCGCTCTGACCAGCGAGGTGGTTGACGATAGTGAGATCGGCGACCTCATTCGCAAGGAACGTATCAGGCGGGTGAAGCGTCACAAGGCCGCGAAGGATCCAGACCGCTTTGCCGAAGCACTTCGGCGAGGTGTCGAGACATTCTTGGTCCGCCACGGTTCGAAGCAGACGGTGATCGCTGGATATCCGTGGTTCGCCGATTGGGGGCGAGACACCTTCATCTCCTTGCCGGGCCTCTTTCTTGTGACCGGACAGTACGAGGCCGCCTGGGACATCATCCAATCCTTCATTCCCTTTGTGTCCGAAGGCATGGTGCCGAATCGTTTCCCTGATCTCGGCAAAGATCCTGACTATAATGCGATTGATGCGTCACTGTGGTTTATCCATGCCGTCGATCGCTATCTGGCGTACAGCAAAGATACGAAGCGAGTTCGACTCATCGTGTGGCCGGCCATTAGGCAGATACTCGATGGCTATCGTCAAGGCACGAGATACAACATCAAAATGGATATCGATGGGCTGATTTCGGGGGGCATGCCCGGGATACAATTGACATGGATGGATGCCAAAATCGGGGATTGGGTCGTCACTCCACGGTATGGAAAGCCGGTAGAGATTCAAGCCTTGTGGCTTCGAGCGTTGGAAGTAGGCGCTCGCTTGGCTGCACAGTTTGGTGAGCAAGACTATGCTGCCGGTTGTCGGAAAGATAGATTGCGAGCGCTCACCTCGTTCCGTACGCGATTTTGGTACCAGGGCGGAGCATATCTGTACGATACCATCGATGGACCTGAGGGGGATGACTCGTCGATCCGCCCTAACCAAGTCTATGCAATTTCTCTGTGCGATGATCTGCTGACGCATGAGCAGGCCACACAGGTTCTTCAACTCGTCAAAGAACAGCTCCTGACCCCGGTAGGTCTTCGCACACTGTCCCCACAGGACAGGCGTTATCGGCCACGCTATGAAGGAGGGCCGCGAGAACGTGATAGCGCATACCATCAAGGGACTGTGTGGCCGTTTCTGTTGGGATGTTTTGTGACCGCCTGGGTGAGCGCATTCGGGCGCACCTCCAAGACCAAACGTGAAGCGCGGTCATTTCTGAAAGGAATAGAAGCACACTTGCGAGAAGCCTGCCTTGGTCACGTCTCAGAGATTTTCGATGGAGACGAGCCACATATCCCACGCGGTTGTCCGGCGCAGGCCTGGTCGCTTGCTGAACCGCTGCGTGCCATGGTCGAAGATCTTGGATTGCGGATCACAGGCGATCCAGACAACTCAGTGCGACGCACACGGCCCGCTCCCTAGCCAGGCTAGCCGCGCCCCCGCCCTTGACAGACCCTCTAGGCATCCGTAGGCTGCATGCAGAGTTATTGTTCGGAGGTTCTTCTTATGACACTGAAAATTCTATCGGGTCGAAGGTATGGAGTTGTCGTGGCCGGTGTGTCGATCTGTCTTCTCATCAGTTGTGCGGCTCCCTCCGGCACGTTGGCGGATGAGTTGCCGAAAGAGTCGATATTGCCGTTGGGAATGGCGAACAAGGCGATACAAGCCGCGTTAGATGCCTGTAAAAAAGATGGCTATCGGGTGAGTGTTTCAGTGGTAGACCGTGAGGGTGTTCTTCGTGCCATGGGACGTGCCGACGGTGCTGGACCTCATACAATAGACAGTAGCCGGAAAAAAGCCTATACCGCTGCCAGCCTACGGCGATCCACGAGTGAGCTTGCCGATCTCGTTGCCAAAGTTCCCACGCTTCAGGCTCTTCGTGATATCAATGGGGAGGTTCTGGTGCTGGGCGGCGGGCTTCCTGTTGAAATTGGAGGAGAGGTGGTTGGTGGCATTGGCGTCGGTGGAGCGCCAGGCACCCATCTGGATGACGCCTGCGCGCAGGGAGGCCTGGATGCGATCGGTGCGGCTCCCAAGGTTTCGCCGGTCAAGTGAGATTCCGAGACTGGTTGGTGATCTGTATTGCCCTGTTGCCCATCGCGGTAGGATGCAATAGCAACATTCCTGAAACCGCGGCACTCGAACTAACTGGGTTCCAGCTTCGAGTGGTTATTGTGAGAACAGCCACGGATCCATTTCTTCAGCGATTCACCCTCACCATGAATGTCCAGGGACGAGGAGACTGTCGGTCTTCAACAGAATTATTCCCCGATACGGGCTATGCTGGTCGGCGGAATGTGTACCTGGCGTCGAAGGGACGGGTATTTGTTGTTGGACAGTACGATGCTCGAGTCATTGATACTCAAAACTGTCAGACCAGCTTGGCGGAATTTCGCCATCTTGATAGAGACGTGATCTTTTTGGGGAGCTTTGATCAGGATCAGGACAAACACTGGAAATATGTGTCCGCGCGTGAACGACCGGAATTGCCCTTTGAAAAACGATGAGGACGGCAGGTGTCATTGAGCGGTGTCTGCCAGTGTTCCCCATGATGCGGTTCAGTGTCCCTCACTCGCGGATCAGGAGCTGACGGTCAGCGATCGTATCACATGCAGCAATCGATCATTGGTTATCACCGAGACGAGCATGGTGACTGGGTTGCCGATCTGGCCTGTGGTCATGGGCAGCATGTTCGACATCACCCACCGTTCTTTAATCGCCCATGGGTGCTTACTGATGATGGACGTGAGCGGCATCTCGGCACGCTGTTGAACTGTAAGAAATGCGAAGAGCCTCCGATCGCTGCCGCTTCAACACCATCATAGGCCACGCAAGTCCCACGCTCCTCCCAGCGTCGACGCGAACCTCATTCTGACCACATCTCATCCATGCAACCATTCATTTTCTTGGTGGATGGCGGCCTTGGTGGTACTGTAGACATGGGCAGTCTCCTCGATCTGACGTCGAGAGGAATGGAGGACATGAGTATGGCCACTGCTACACGCGCGTCGGTGTCGACGGGCGATCCTCGATCAAGCTTCTTCGTGCATCGAATCCAAAAGGGGTACGCCGCATGGATCGGACTGTTGCTGTTTCTCTATTCGGCACTGTTTTTCACGATGGCCTTCTATGGGGCTCACCTGAAGCCCGTCGTCGCGCTCTACACGAGTGATTCATTGGAGGAGCGGCAGGCCGCAGCCGAGGAGATGTTGGCCCTGAGTCAGACGGTTTGGGTTGCGGTTCCGGTACTCTTTTTCGGCTCTGTGATTTTCAGTCTTGTCGTGACCAGGCGTGTGGCAGGGCCGCTCTCTCGCCTGGACGAAAGCCTTCAGCAGTGGGCAAAGGGGAACCTTCGGTGGCGCATGCGCTTTCGTCCCAGCGATCGGCTGGATGAGTTGGCTGATCATGCGAACTGTGCCGTGGAGAATATCGAGCGATCGCTCGACCAGATTCAGCACCAGACACGAGCCTTGCAGACGGCGCTCCAGAAGATTGAGAAGGTTGAGCCCGTGAGCGTGAAAGAAGCCCGAAAGGCGTTGGATGAGATTACCGGGACGTTACAGCAATTTGATTTTCGAACGGCGGTCAATAAGTTGGGAAGAATCTAATGGTGGGCGGAGGAAGGAAAAACGGTGGATTCACCTTACTCGAAGTGCTGGTGGTTCTGGCTATGCTGAGCATCTTGGCCGCAGCGGCGATGGTCTCACACAGTCATTTTGTCAACCACGCTAAAGCGGTGGAGGCCGAGGTGGTCCTCGCGGAGATTAATCGGCTGGAAATGCTCTATCACGCCAATCATGGGACCTATTCCGGTGATGTTGCAGCCATTGGCCTGACTCTTGCGCCCACCCTCAGGTATTACAAGGTCGAGGTGTGGCTGGATGACGGCGGAACATCATTTCAAGCGGCCGCCATACCTCTCTTTGGACAGCGGACACAGCCGGCTCTCGTGTTGACGCATACAAGGGAAGGGACAACGCTCCAGAAAAAAGAGGTAGGAACACTGGCTCGACAAAGCGGCGGGGGCTCCCTGCCGGTGGGGATGTCCTCGACGGCTGAGGGACCAATGGAGATAAGCACGGGAATACCGAGGAAAGCTCAACAAGAGGACTGTCGGAAAGGTGGTGAAGCAACAGTGGCTGCGGATGGATTGCTCGATATGAATTTCTGCCTGAAATGATTCTGCTAGGATACTGCCGCTGGTTACGCCTGGTTTGCCTTCGTAGACTGAGTTCGCGGTAGATTGTTCTGGGATTTCCCGCCAATCTTGAAGAGAGGTGCTGTAGCGCTGTGAGCGCAAGTTTGGACAACACCGGCCTGTGGCTCATCAACCTATTCGAAGGACGTAGAGCCATTCAGACATCTTGACAGCGCAGATAAGTTTGTTTGACAACCCTGACCATACAGATATCAAGCGGATCACTCGCTATCCATGTTAACGCAACGCTATCAAGTGGCCGTCCTATTGGTTGTTGTTGTGCTGTGCGGATGCTACCTCTTGCTGCCCTTGGGAACTTCATATGTCTTGGCCAATCAGCTCCGTACCTATGGGTACAGTCAGGTCATCCTTCAGCTGGGGTATCCTGGCTGGACACAAATGAATATACCCGTTGTTTCATTCCAGCAAGATTTGGGAGAAGAACGACTCATGATCTCCCTGACCGATGCGGAGATTCAGTATGACGTGGGGTTGCTGTTTCAAGGTCGTGTGAATCGTATTCTGCTCAGAGATGTGGCCATCCATGTCTTGACCGTGCATTCGACCGAAGCCACGACCGGAGAGAAACAGGAGGAAGAGACCAACGATGAAGAATCGTCACCGTGGAGGTTGCTGACGGCCGGTGATCTTATGCGGACTCTTCCCATTCTTCCCTTTGGCGAGTTGCAGCTTGAGCACCTGACCGTGTTCCGTGAGCAAGCGACGGGGCCACTCCGTAAAGTCACGATTGATGGCGAGCTGACTGCTGCCGGCAATGAGGTCGGAGGGCATTTCTCATTTCGAGGGCAAGATACCGGTTCCTATCGCCTCGTGGTGGTTGGGAAGTCGGCGAGTACATGGTCGGCCACACTGTCTTTAAATCGACCACATGCGGCACCGATAGTCTCTTGGCAGTCCCGATCGCGTCCGACCGATCGTTCAGACATTCAAGTCGATGGGCAACTTCGAGTTGATGTGCAGGAGCTGGCTCCGTTTATTGCTCTTCTTGTGCCGATCGGACCGGAACTGGAGAAGGTGACGGGGCAGGTGGCACTTGACTGGGCGGGGGTTGCTGCGACAGAGGCTGCGCTCGGTTCTCTCTGGGAGGATGAGCATACCCGTCTAGACGGGCAAGTACGCATCAATGTCACCCTCCCTGCATTGAAAGGAGTGGCGAAGGATATTGCGCTGGCCTATGCGGGAAAGTTTACAGGTAATGCCACTCAGGCAGAGTGGGCGATGAGCCCCGGAGTTCTCCTTACGGCTACAGTGAATGCCCAACCTCGTCTTATTCCGGACGTGATTCGATTGATACTTCCTCATGGGGATCAGCTGGTACGGATCGAGAACAAGAGCGTCGTACAGGGGACGCTCTACTGGAAAGATTCTCCCATCCGTACTGTGGCCAAAGGTCCGCTGCAAGTGACCTACGGCAGGTCTTCAGGACCAGTGGTTGCCACGTTTGAAACTACCAGGGCTGAAGGACGTGGGAATGAATTAGTCTTGCTCGAAGGGGGCTATCAATTGGAGGGAGTGCTTCCCAGAACGTTGACCGAACGGCTTGCTGCAAAAGAGGCGGCTGGAAAAGTTCGAGGGACCGTACGGCTAGAACAAACACATATTGAAGGGGTGTTATTACAGCCGTCCTCGGTCACGATAAAGCAGATCGGACAAGGTGCGGTCTTCGTCCCGGGAGTTACGCTGAATCTCTCCGAACCCTTGACGGTGGAATGTGATCTGATTTCGAGGCACTGTTCCACGGGACCGCTGGCCGCTACGATTCGGGTTCCGACCGTCAAAATCGGTGATCAAACTGTTACCAGTACCCAGGGGCGGCTCAGCGTCGAGGAGCTGGACACGAAAGGGATGAATTGGACGGCCAGTGGGATGTTGGTGATTGATGGAGTCACGGTGGGTGCTGGAGGGGCGATTCCTGCACCAAGCCATTGGGTGACAAAGTTCTCGGCTGATCACACGAGCATTGGGGCGGATCTACAGATCGATCTCCCGGCTTATGAGGGGGTGGTAACAGCCAGGGTTGAGCAATCGCTCAAGACACCCTACGGTATGTTGCATGGCACGATCGGTCCAGTGAGCTTTGATGGGGCCGAGCGGCGGCTCAGCAGGTTCACAAAGGCTGTCGGTCCATCGAGCGATCTTCTTGAGGGGACCATCAGCGTCACAATTGATGTCACCTGGGATGAGACGGTTGGAGGGGCATCCAGCGGCGGCACAAGGGTGACTTCAGCGGCGGCTCGACTGGTGGCGGAGAACGTTTCTGGGTACTATCATGACTACAGGCTGAGGGGGGTAAGCACGTCAATGGTCCTTCGTGCAGAGGGAACGGATTCCATCAGGATGGTTCAGCCGGCCTCTCTCTTTGTGGCGGCCTTCCAGAGTGGGGTGGACGTGAACAATGTCAGGACTTCCTATCAGGCACGGTGGAAATTGGCGGATCCATTTCCGGTCGTTGAGGTAAAAGACTTTCAATGTGAAATGTTCGGAGGGACGATTACCAGTCCTGGTCTTGTGGTAGACTTGGCATCGCCCTCATCCGCGACAACCTTTTCGTTGCGGAATCTTGATCTCGCAAAGATTCTTAGCGTGGAACAACAACGGGGACTGCAGGGAACCGGTACGCTCAATGGAACCCTCCCGGTCACGATTACCTCCAGGGGCATGATGGTGGATGGGGGAGTCATTGAAGCGCAGCCTCCGGGAGGGGTCATACGACACCTCTCAAGCATAGAGTCATCAAAAACTCTTTCAGACTCCGATGAGCATCTTCAGCTTGTCGCCCAGGCACTGAATAACTTTCACTACAAGATTTTGCGCGTGGGGGTCAAGTACGGAGAAACCGGCATGTTGAATTTAAGCGCTAGATTGGAGGGCCGGAATCCAGATCTCGCCCAGACTCCACCCATTCACTTTAATCTCACGGTGCAGGAACACATTCCGACACTCCTCAAGAGTCTCCGGTTGATCGAAGATATTCATGGGATGATTGAGCGTCAATATAGACGCCCCTGACCGATATGAGGCTGATCATGTTGATGAGACCGATGCTGAAATGTGCGGAGATACTATTCATGGGATCTGTGGCGCTCACCATGATCGCGTGCACCCCGCGGGTGGAGGTCGCGGCGCCGGAGAAACCGATTACGATCAATCTTAATGTGAAGATCGATCACGAGATACGACTGAAAGTCGACAAGGACCTGGATGAGGTGTTGTCGAAGGACAGCGGACTGTTCTAGAAATCGGAGGGGACAATGACGATGGTACGATGGCTCACAATTGCAGTGTGCACGACAGTCCTAGGAACCATGATTGCCTTTTCAGCGTTTGCCCTGTCGTTAGATGAAGCGAAAGCAAAAGGGTTGGTCGGGGAGAGGCCTAACGGCTATCTAGGGGCAGTGAATCCTTCCAATACTGAAGCCCAAGCCGTCATAGCGGACGTGAATCAGAAGCGGCGACAGGCGTATGAGGATATCGCCAAACGGAACCGCACGGATCTTCGTTCAGTTGAGACCCTGGCAGGAGAAAAAGCGATTCAGAACACGAAACCTGGAAACTTTGTCGAGGGTCCAGGTGGATGGGTCAAGAAATAACGATCAGGCATACCGATCATTGTTCCAGGGGAGTGCGGTGTTCGAATAGCCACGAACCTCCCAGAACCCTTTCTCGTCTTTATCGGAAAACGTAATCTCTTTCACCCACTTCGCTCCCTTCCAGGCATACCGTTTCGGGATGATGACACGCACCGGCCCACCGTGGTCCCGGGAAAGAGGGTTGCCGTTCCAATGACGAGCGAGGAGAACATCATCATCGTCACAGGCTTCGAGCGGGAGATTGGTCGTGTAATCATCGTAAGATTTGAAAAGGACGAATCGAGCCATCGACAGAGGTTTCACGACGGCTATGATGTGCTTAAAAGTCACGCCTTCCCAGTCATTGTCATATCGGCTCCATGACGTGACACAGTGGAAGTCCGACCGATGTGTGAGGTGGGGTTGAGCCGTGAATTGCTCCCATGTCCACGTGACGGGGGTCGTGACAAACCCTCCGATGCTGAGACGCCATTCACTCAAAGGAATTTCCGGTTTAACGCCGAGGTCCAGAACAGGGAAGTTCTCGACGAGGTGCTGGCCTGGTGGCAAGCGCTCATCTCCCTCATAAAAAACTTCACGTTCTTCTCCGCCTCGTCTCGCTCGAGCCCATTGTTCCTTGGTTTTTGTCAGACGGTTTGATTCATCCATGATGGCCTCCTCGCGCTAGACTACGGGAATCCTATCCAGCCTGGCAACCGACTTCTTGAAATCGACCCTGTAAGGTTTCTTAGCATGGTGAGACAAACACCCCATGTCATCTATCTCATTGACAGCCAGCAGAGGAGGTCCCATGATACGCCACCAGGCCGCTATGACAACCCCAGCCTTGAATCAGAGTGAGTCTGCTAATTCCAATTTAGCGAAGATCTCTATCGCAATTGTGGTGGTGCTCGCCGTCGGGGCTTTCTTTTATCTTGATCTTGGGAAATTTCTCTCCTTAACGGCATTGAAAGAAAATCGGGATAGCTTGCTGGCCTTCACGGATGCCAACTTTGCAGCAGCCGTGGCGATCTTTATCGGAACCTATATCCTGGTGACAGGCTTGTCACTTCCGGGTGCGGTCATCCTGACCTTAGCCGGTGGATTTGTGTTTGGTGCAGGGTGGGCGACCCTGTTTATCAATCTGGGGGCAACAACCGGGGCAACCCTGGCCTTTCTCACCGCACGATATGTATTGCGTGACGCGGTAGAGCAGAAGTTTGGGGCTCGACTCGGCCCGTTCCAGGAAGGGTTTGCGAAGAACGCATTTAACTATTTACTGACGCTGCGCCTTATTCCGCTCTTCCCTTTCTTCATGGTAAATCTTGTCTCGGGGCTGACGCGTGTGTCTGTCGGAATCTATGTGGCAGCCACCGCAATCGGCATCATTCCCGGTTCGTTTGTGTACGCGTATGCGGGACGTCAACTTGGGACGATCAATTCATTGAAGGAAATCGCGTCCCCCAATGTCATAGGCGCCTTTGTGCTGTTAGGGCTGCTGGCACTGGTCCCGGTTTTGTATAAACGGTTTTCCCTAAAGTCGGTGTGATGAATAGCTACTTGATTGATCATATGCCACCCTGGATACCACGCTATGATGTCATACCCTCTATCAGGAATCGTGGATATGAGTGAGCACAACCAGCCGTTGATTCTTCCAGACGACGAGTCTAATCGACAGCTCGTCGGCAATGTGCATCCAGCCGATTGGGTCAATCCCGAACCGAAAGGTCGGTACAACATCGTGGTGGTAGGAGCGGGAACTGCTGGGCTGATCACCGCCGTCGTGGCGGCAAGTCTCGGCGCCAAAGTGGCCTTGATCGAAAAACATCTGATGGGTGGCGATTGTCTCAATGTTGGGTGTGTGCCCTCAAAAGCTGTGATTCGTGCGGCCAGGGCTTGGGCGGATCTGAGAAAAGCGACAGAGTTTGGCTTCCATATTCCCACGGGGGTGACGTACGACTTTGGAGCCGTTATGGCGCGCATGCGGAAACTGCGGGCTCGCATCAGCCAGAACGATTCTGCTCAGCGCTACACAAGTCTTGGGGTCGATGTATATATCGGGAGCGGACGTTTTCTTGGTTTTGATACGATCCAAGTGGAAGGTACGGCCGGTGATCGGGTGCTCACGTTTGCAAGAGCTGCGGTCTGTACGGGGGCCAGGGCGACGATTCCGGCCACGCCTGGCTTGCAAGGAGTCGACTATCTGACGAATGACAGTGTCTTTGCTCTCACGCAGCTCCCCCAGCGCCTGGGAGTCATTGGGGCGGGGCCGATCGGATGCGAGCTGGCGCAGGCCTTCGCACGGTTTGGAAGCCAGGTCTATGTGATCGAAACGGCGCACGGTATCATGCCCAACGAGGACCGAGATGCCGCGGAGATTGTCGAACAACAGATGCGTCGTGATGGAGTCACGCTCCTCTGCTGCGGAAAAGATCTGCACGTCGAGAAGGTGGAAGAGGGGAAGCGGCTGATTGTTGAGTCGCATGCTCAACAGCATGCGGTCATTGTCGACGAGATTTTGCTCGGTGTCGGGCGGACCCCGAATGTGGAACGGATCGGATTGGAGGCAGCTGGAGTCGAATACGATCGGAATGGAATCGTCGTGAATCGCCGGCTGCAGACGACCAATCCCAAGATTTTTGCAGCCGGTGATGTTTGCTCTCGCTATAAGTTTACCCATGCCGCTGATGCCATGGCGCAGATCGTCATTCAGAACGCCCTGTTCCCGCATCCTCTGGGGGTAGGCTATGCCGATGTGGAGGCATTGAACATGCCCTGGTGTACCTTCACTGAGCCGGAAATCGCCCACGTCGGGATGTATGAAAAAGATGCCAAGGCGAAGGGATTCGAAGTTGAAACCTACACGTACAGACTCGACGAAGTGGATCGGGCGATCCTCGATGGAGAGGAAGACGGGTTTGCTCGCGTACACATTCAAAAGGGAACGGACAAGATCCTCGGGGCGACAATCGTTGCGGCGCATGCCGGCGACTTGATCAATGAATTTTCCGTGGCGATGAAGGCGGGTGCGGGTGCGAAAACGATCGCCGGGACCATCCATCCCTATCCCACTCAGGCTGAAGTGAACAAGAAAGTGATCAATCTCTGGAGAAAAGCGCATTTCTCCCAGGGCACTAAGAATTTCCTGACCAAGCTATTTGCCTGGATGAGAAGGGGATGATGGATGGAGTCTGGAGGGAAATGCGTGATGATGGTCCTCGTGGGCGCCTGTGTGACCCTATGGGTAGTCATGACCCCGGCGTGGCTTTTGGCGCAGAATACGCCCATGCTTGAAGTGGGCAAGTTTTCTGCAAATGAACCGAGGGCAAGTCTGCCGAACGGGTGGAAACCGCTGACCTTCAAGAAGATCCCGAAACTAACAACGTATGAGCTGGTGAAAGACGGGGCGCAAGTCGTGGTTAAAGCCGTGAGTGATTCCTCGGCATCAGGCTTGACCAAAGAGGTCAGGATCGATCCGAAGGAATTTCCGATCGTACAGTGGCGGTGGAAGGTCGAGAATCTGCTTCAGAAGAGCGATGCCACAAGAAAAGACGGTGATGATTATCCGGCCAGACTCTACATCACGTTTGAGTATGACCCTGATAAGGTGAGTTTTGGCAAGAAGCTCAAGTACAAGGCAGGCCAGGCCCTGTTTGGAGATATTCCGATCGGCGCGATCAACTATGTGTGGGAAACAAAGGCTCCGGTTGGTGCGATCATCGATAATGCCTACACGGATTTCGTCAAAATGGTTGTCGTGGAAAGTGGTCCGGGCCAGGTCGGACGCTGGGTCGATGAATCACGCAATATCTACGAAGATTACAAGAAGGCCTTCGGAGAAGAGCCGCCCGTGATCAACGGCATCGCCATCATGAGCGATACCGACAATACCAAAGAGCGAGCCGTGGCCTATTACGGTGATATCGAGTTCCTGAAGACCTCCGATGATCAGGAGAAGCGCTCAGCCAGATAATCAGCGCCGGCCAGGCATCCCAGCCTATTGAATGGAGTTCGCGAAACCGTCTCGGGTAATTTCAACGCGGACCCGGTCGCCGACTTTCTTCTGCCCGCGCAGGTGCTTGGTGTCCCGATTGACGTAGAGGTGAACCTGGTTGCCCTCGTAATCTTCAACGGTATACAGGTCGCCCTTGATGCGTGTGACCGTGCCGCCGATGGTCTTCCAGGCCGGACCCGGGCGAGGGGGCGACTGACTGGGGCGGGAGAGGGTATAGGCACTCGTCGGGGAGTCATCCGGTTCCGAGAAGGATGATCCGGAGGATGGAGTCACCGGATGTTTCTTGTCTTGTGAGCCCGCCGAGGTGACGGACGGAGAACTCATTGCAAGGATGATCAGACTGCCTATCACAGCTGAAAGGAGCCGTTTGTGAGATATGTGCATCGTGTGCCTCCTCCTCAACACCATGTATAGATAGGGCCATTGTGCAATATCGCAAATACATGTCGAGAGAAAATTGAAATTTCTGTGTGGCCAGGATTTCCTATGTTGATAGAGATTGAACGATCACAACCGAGCGCGGTGGCGCGAGGCGAGGGACGAGTATCGGAGCAACCGAGGCGACCGAGTCTTGCGCGATCGCTCTGGGGCGGGTTGAGGAATCTCGCCTTACGCCGTCCGCTGTTGGCCGTGTTTCAGGTGAATCTGCGCTGTAATTCTTCTTGCGGGTATTGCAACCTACCGTTGAATGTCGGTCGCTACGAAATGTCGCGCAATGAAATTCGAGAGGTCTTTGCCAACCTCTATGAAGATGGACTGCGGGTGGTATTTGTGCAAGGAGGGGAGCCTCTGCTCCGTCGAGACCTCACAGCAATTCTTCAAGATTTGCACGACATGGGATTTCATCTGACGGTGATTACGAATGGCACTAAATTGACCGCTCCGCTCGTGCAACAATTCGACGACCTCGGGATTTCCCTCTCGATCAGTCTTGATACGTTGAATCTTGCCAAATATGAACGGATTCGCGGTACGGATCAGCTCGATGCCGTCCTTGGCGGCCTTGATCATCTCCAACACTATCGCCATCCGAAATTTCTGACCTGCATTGTCAGTGAGGCGAATCGTGAAGACGTGACGGAGGTCGTGGCGTTCGCTCGGCAGCGAGGGTTTCTGCCGGTCGTCGGTGCGTACCATTGGGACGTGGGGCTGTACGGCAAGCAGGATGACGCCTTGATGTATGAGCGTGAACAGGCGCGAATGGTCTTTGAGCGACTGCTTGAAGAGGAAACCCTTCCTGCCGGCTATCTTCGACAGTACGCAAAGGACAATGTCACATGGCTGGGTGGAGGGCAACTCAAGCCCTGCGATGCGGGGGGGTATAGCATCGCGATCGATGCCTCGGGGAATGTCTCGCCCTGCCTCTCGCTTCCTCCTGTCGGCAATCTGCGCGAGTCGTCGCTCAGTGAAATATTGTCGAGATTCGATCGACGGTCGATACAGCGCTGCTCCGATCACTCGTCATGCAATCGGGTGGATGGGCGGGTGATCGGGTCGGTGCTCAGGCATCCGATCATGGCATGGCAGACACCGGTGTCATGGTGATACAGAGGAGACCGTTCCGAATGTGGATGGGGCTCGGGATGGCGGTGATGCTCACGGCCTGTTCCACGGTCCCGACGTCGTTTCGTCCCAAGGAACCTCTTCGTCCGGAGGAAGTCTCGCATCAACTGCTCGGGCAGGTCTTGGCGTCACACGTCAAGGATGGTGTCGTCGATTATCCGGCCGTTCACACGGACGATCGTTTTCCGGCCTATCTTGCACAGTTGGACCGGGTGGATCCCGAGGCGTTGGCCACGCGCCATGAGCGGCTGACCTTTTGGATCAATGCCTATAACGCCTTCGCCGTCAAGGGTATCCTGGATCGCTTTTCGCCGGCGAGCCTGGTTGGACGCTATCGCTATTTCATCGGGCGGGACTATCGGGTGGGCGGCGTCGCCATCAATCTCTATGATCTCGAACGGCAGATTCTGATCAAACAGTTTCACGAGCCGTTGATCCATTTCGCCATCGTGTGCGCGTCCGTGTCCTGTCCAAAGCTTCAGCCCTGGTCCTATGAGCCGGATCAGCTCACGGTGCAGTTGGACCGTGTGGCCAGGGAGTTCATCAATGATCCCGCGCGCAATCGGTTCGACCGCAAGAACAAAGTGGCATCCCTCTCAATGATCTTCAAATGGTTCGAGGAGGATTTCACGAAGGCGGCTGGTTCGGTTGTCTCCTATATCACCCGCTATGTGAACGATCCTGAACTGGTCCAGGACCTGATGCAGTCGGACTATCGGATCGAGTATCTCGAGTACGATTGGAGTTTGAACGGCCTTCCACCACAGGAGATCACTCATGCTGGTCAGTCATGATGAGAGGGAGCCCATCGCCAGGCTCCTGACGTTCTTAGAGCATGGCGAGCGGATGGCTCATGACTGTGCCAAGGCTCAAGCCACATTATCCGACGATTCGGGGACCAGGCGATTTTTGCTGAGTCAGGCCAAACAAGAAGCGATGCATGCGATGGTATTCCAGGGAGCAATTGCCTGGCTGGCCCCCAAGCATCTCGGAGATGTGCCGGTGCTTCCTGCTCTGGAAGAGTATCGAGCAATCCTGGATGAGGCGTTGGCCCGTCGCGATCTCTTGGAGACGTTTTTGGCTGAGCAAGTGGTGCTCGAAGGGTTGGGCGAAGCCATCCTGACTCGCATGGAACAAGGCTTGGCGAAGCGCGCGGCACCGTTCGGACGATTGCGTCGGATTCTTCTTCACCAGGAGGAAGCGCACCATGGATTCGGACGTCGTCAGCTTGGGCGAGCCATTGAACGTGGCGAGACCGATGTGACGGATCTCAACCGACGGGCGCAACGATACCTGGCCTTGACTGATGCCATGGTCTTCACGCTCTGTGACCTCTTTGAGAGTATCGACGAGGATGCCACAGCCTGGGCGCAGGATGTACGGACATTCTTGCCGGAATGGTTGACACAAGAGCCGATGGCTGATAGCCAATGGCATAAGCAGGAATGATGGTCTCGATTATCATTCCAACTTACAATGAAGAAAAAGCGTTGCCGAAGACGCTCCAGGTGTTGTGCTCACAGCCGGGCGAATTCGAGACGATCCTCGTCGACGGCGGCAGCACCGACCGAACCCGTGCTGTAGTCGCGGATCATATTTCCCTTGCCCAGTACTCAGTCCTCAGCACTATTCAACTCATCACTGCCCCCAAGGGTCGCGCTTCCCAAATGAACGCCGGGGCCAAGCAGGCGAGCGGCGAATGGCTGCTCTTTCTCCATGCGGATACGATCTTGCCGGACGGAGCGATTCAACGATTGAATGAGATGGAGGCGGATCAATCGATTCAGGCTGGCGGATTCATGCATCGGTTCTCCGGCGACGACTGGCGGCTGAAGGTCATTTCGTTTCTGGATAATTTCCGCTGCACCCGCAGCCGGGTCATTTATGGGGACCAGGCGCTCTTTGTCCGGCGAACCCTGTTTGAACAGCTCGGTGGGTTTCCGAATCAAAAGATTCTTGAGGATGTGGCTTTCTGCGAACGCATTATTCAAGTGACTAATCCGCTCCTCCTCTCACCACCAGTTGTCACCGATGCTCGAAAGTTTATCAAGATGGGGATCTGGCGCAGCTTCGTTCGCGTGCTCCTCATCATCCTTCACGTCGAATACCGTCTGCCGGTTCTCCCGCGAACATTTTTTCAAGACGTGCGCTAACCGTCTACCCTCTCTCCTGAGCTC
>JAMXAU010000024.1 GCA_024281365.1 Nitrospira sp. | reverse complement strand
GTGGGACGGCAAGACATCGAGCAGGGTGTGTTCCTGGTCCTCACCGATCGGTTGGTCGAGCGACAGTTCCCAGTTGCCGAGACGCTGATCCATTTCAACCACGTCGCGTTCACGCACGTTCAAGCGATCCGCGAGTAATTTCGTGTCCGGCGCGAAACCCTCCCGTTCGAGCTTGGCCTTTTCCTTTTTAAGGTTATAGAACAGCTTTCGTTGGTCTTGCGTCGTGCCGACTTTCACCAGCCGAAAGGTATGCAAGAGGTACCGGAGAATATAGGCTCGTGACCACCAGGCGGCATAGGCATAGAAGCGGACGTTCTTGGAGGGATCGAATTTTTTGATGGCCTGCATCAGGCCGACATTCCCCTCCTGGATGAGATCCATGTGATCGGCGCCGGTGTGGAGATATTCGGACGCGATCGACACGGAGACGCGCAAGTTGGCCATGATGAGCTTGACCGCCGCTTCCCGACTGCCATGGGTGCGGTATTCCTGAACGAGCTGGAGCTCTTCTTCTTTTGAAAGGTAGGGGTGCCGACGGACTTCTGCGAGATATTGCTGCAGCGCGGTAACCGGCACCACGGCAGTGCTGTCGACGGGCTGGGTGCCGTCAGATGCGGAAATGTCCAGTACCAGCGACGCCGCGTCAGCCTCGATCTCCTTGTCATCTGTTGGTTCAAGGATTTCTGGTTCGAGGGTGTCGCCCGACTCGTCCTGTACCCGATCCTGGTTACTCATCGCGAGCGTGACTATAGCAGAAATGAGCCGCCCAAAGGGTGTCTGACGAACGGGTCTGAGGTTGGATGGTTGAGGCTGGAAGAAAGCGTGATGAGGTGTGGAAACGAGGGCATGGCTGTAGGCAGGTCGAGCGGTTTCGGTTCAGAATTCCCTGAGTTCCAGGTTTCATGTTCAATGTTTTAAGGTATGGAACCAAAAACATGAAACTTGGAACCTGAAACATAAAACTCCGAGTCGTGACTCGTCACGAGATGCGTGGTCCAAGTGGGTTTGTGCTGACCCGTCATGAGTCAGGTGGAATAGGCCAGCCTCTCTTGCGCCCTTCAAAGGGGCTCCCATATAGTGATCAGCTGAATAAGAGAGGGAGGTTTCGGGTGTCCGAGATCTGGCAGATTCTGAAAAGCGGCCATTGGCCGTCGCTGGCTGGGGCGTGGTTGCACCTCACAGTCAGTTTCATGGTTTGGCTGTTGGTTGCGGCAATGAGTATTCCTCTGGTCACGGCGTTGCAATTGAGTGATGCCGAGATTGCCTGGCTGGTGTCCCTGCCTCTCCTTGGTGGGGCCCTGTTGCGGATGGTCGCCGGATGGAGCGCGGATCGGCTGGGGGCACGGCGCACGGCGGTCGTGATTCTTGTTGTGGAGTTGCTGGTGCTGTCGTGGGGATGGGTCGGGTGGGGTGGGTAGGGCGCGGGTCTGGTGTTTTCACTTGGTCTCGGTGTGGCTGGGGCGAGTTTCGCCGTCGCGCTTCCAATTGCCAGCCGTGCCTATCCACCTTCGGCACAGGGACTGATTCTGGGCATTGCTGCGTCGGGGAATGTCGGTACGGTACTGATCCTCTTCTTGGCGCCACGCTGGGCGGCTGTCATGGACTGGCACCAGATTTGTGGGATCATGGCCGCTGTTGTTGCCGTGACTCTGGTAGCGTTTGAGTTGCTGGTTCCACGGATGTCACCGACTCCAGAGGGGGGCGTGGGGGCGTGGTGGTATCATGTTGCGGAACTGATCCGGCAGCGATCGGCCTATTGGCTCTGCTTCCTCTATGCGATTACGTTTGGCGGTTTTGTGGGCCTCTGTAGTGTGATCCCACTGTTACTGCATGATGTGTATCGGATCGAGGCGATTGAGGCTGGGATCATCGCAGCCCTCTGTGGGTTGATCGTCCAATCGGCGGGTATGTTGCCGATCGCCAAGGGGGACTGCGGGCGCTCTATTATGTGCTGCCGGCTATTGCGGGGGCGGTGGTTGCAGTCATTAGCCCGTCGCACACTATGGGCATGGCGATGCTGGTGGTCGCGACGGCGGCAATGGGATTCGGCAACGGCGTGGTCTTTCAGCTCGTTGCCGAATGGTTTCCTCGAGACATCGGATTGGCGTCGGGTGTGGTCGGTGCGGCAGGCGCCGTTGGTGGTTTTGTCTTGCCGATTCTGATCGGCACGGTGAAAGGGTTCTCAGGGAGCTACGAGTTAGGATTTTGGCTGTTTGCCGGGCTGGCGGTCTGTGCATGGGGAACCGTGATGGTGGCATTGCGCCCGAACGGATCGTCTCCGGTGAATCTTCCCTCCTGAACATCCCCGAGCCGTCGAAGGGCCGGCAAAAAAATCATATTCAAGGTTCGGTCTGAAATGCTAGATTGGATACCTTATGCCTAGCCCGTTCAATCACATCGAAGACGCGATCCGTGACATTAAGAAGGGGAAGTTCATCATTCTCGTCGACGACGAGGACCGTGAAAACGAGGGCGACCTCGTCATGGCTGCGGAAAAAGTTACCCCGCAGGCCATCAACTTCATGGCGAAGCATGCCCGCGGCCTGATTTGTTTGGCACTGACCCCTGAACGGGTGGAGGAATTACAACTGCCCCAACAGGCGGCAGAGAATACGGCCACGTTCGGGACAGCGTTTACGGTCTCGATCGATGCGCGTAAAGATATTACGACCGGCATTTCTGCCGCCGATCGAGCCACGACTATTCATGTGGCGATCGACCCAAAATGTAAGCCGAGTGACCTCGCTCGCCCTGGCCACGTGTTTCCACTCAAGGCGCAAACCGGGGGCGTGCTTCGGCGTGCCGGCCAAACGGAAGGATCGGTTGATCTGGCACGGTTGGCCGGCCTCAAGCCTGCCGGTGTGATCTGCGAGATTATGAATGCCGACGGGACAATGGCGCGTGTGCCTGAGCTGGCGAAGTTTGCCAAGACTCATAAGCTGAAAATGGTGACGGTGAAGGCCCTGATCGAATACCGGATGCGGAGGGAAACCTTCGTCAAACGGGCGGCGAGCGCACGGCTGCCGACCACGTTTGGAGAATTCGAGGCGGTAGCCTTCGAAAATCAAATCGACGGCGTGACCCACATTGCGTTGGTGAAGGGACGCGTTGAGGGTGGGATGCCGACGCTGGTTCGCGTCCATTCCGGTTGTCTGACTGCCGACGCGCTGGGATCGCTGCGGTGCGATTGTCGCGATCAACTTCACTCTGCAATGGAGATCATTGAGAAGGACGGACGAGGGGTCTTGTTGTATCTGAATCAGGAGGGCCGGGGTATCGGGTTGCTCAACAAGATTAAAGCCTATGGACTTCAAGATCGGGGCAGTGACACGGTTGAAGCTAATTTACAGCTCGGGTTCAAGGCCGATCTCCGTGACTATGGGGTCGGCGCGCAAATCTTGGCGAATCTTGGGCTGCACCAGATTCGGTTGATTACGAATAACCCGAGGAAGATCATTGGGATCGAAGGCTATGGCCTCAAGGTCGTGGAGCGTGTTCCCATTGAGACTCCTCCCCGTGCTGCGAATGTTCGGTATCTTCGCACAAAGAAAGCGAAACTGGGGCATCTTCTCAAGAAAGTCTGAGCGGGTAGGGCGTGCCGACACGATCCAGCATTGGCTAGTGGATGAATGCGGAGTTTTTGAACTCATGGCAAAGAAACCAGCACGTACGGCAGCGGGACTTCGGTTCGGCATCGTTGTGGCACGATTTAATCAGCGGATCACCGGCAAGCTGCTGCGTGCCTGTACCGACACACTGGCCCACAGTGGTGTGGCCGCGAGCGACATTCACGTGGTGCGTGTGCCAGGGGCGTTTGAAATTCCCCTAGTGGCTCGCACGATGGCGCGAGCGAATCACTATGATGCGGTGATTTGTTTGGGAGCCGTGATTCGCGGCGATACTCCCCATTTCGATTACATCTGCTCGGAAGTGAGCCGGGGGATCGGTCAGGCCGCCTTAGAGACCGAGGTGCCCATTATCTTCGGCGTGCTGACGACGGAAACGGTGGCGCAGGCGGAGGAGCGTGCAGACCAGAGGCAATTCAACCGTGGCGGCGCGGCGGCACAATCTGCGATCGAGATGGTGCGAGTGATGCGAACGATCAGTGGGAAAGTGAGAAAGTTCGAAAGTGGGGAGCCTGCAAGTCAAAACGGGCGGATGCGGCAGGGGGGAAACCGGTGAGGTTCATGAGTCCCTTGTGCCTAGCAACATGCGTCGTAACTTTTCAACGTTCTCACTTTTTACTTGCGTAACTTATGGGTAGCCGTCATCAGGCTCGCGAGCGCGCCTTGCAGATCCTCTTTCAGCACGATATTCATGGCAAGGGGGATCTTCGGCTGGATGAGTTTTGGCGCGAGTATTCCGTTTCCGAGGAGTCTCGGGCCTTTGCGGAACAGTTGGTTCGAGGTGTGCTGGAACATCGGAAGGAGCTTGATGCCACCATCGCGAAGTACGCGACGAACTGGACGGTGAATCGCATGCCGATCGTCGATCGCAATATTTTGCGTGCCGGACTTTACGAGTTGCTCTGGATCGATGAGGTTCCTGCGAAGGTCACGATGGATGAATCGATTGAGTTGGCCAAGAGTTTCGGAGATGATGATGCCTCAAAGTTTGTGAATGCCGTGCTGGACAAGGCACTGACAACTGACTCACGATTAGCCGCGAAGCGGGCGGACCCGAATCGGCCGATGTGGAGGAGAGCGGACGGTGATTGAGCGGTACACGCGTCCCCAAATGAAAGCCATTTGGGACTTGAAGCACAAATATGAGATCTGGCTGGAGGTCGAACTCCAGGCCTGTGCGGCATTTGAACAGGCCAAACAGGCTCCGCGTGGAACGGCGGCGAGAATCAGGAAGAGAGCCAGAATCGACATCGACCGAATCGCCGAGATTGAGAAAGTCACGAAACATGATGTGATCGCCTTTCTGGAGTCCCTCATGGACAGCGTGGGGCCGGACCACCGGTTCCTTCACATGGGACTGACTTCATCGGATATCGTTGACACATCACTGGCCGTGCAAATGACCGAGGCGCTGGACTTGATCTTGAGCGGCATCGAACGGTTGCTGGGCGTTCTCCAACGGCAGTCCTTCCGTTATAAGGATCTGGTGATGGTGGGGCGGTCTCACGGTATTCATGGGGAGCCGATCTCTTTTGGTCTCAAACTCGCCCTCTGGTATGAGGAGGTCGGCCGCCATCAAGCACGGTTACGATCGGCGAGAAACGAGATTGCGGTCGGCAAGTTGTCCGGGGCCATGGGGACCTTTGCGCACCAGGGGCCCGAGATTGAAGAGTATGTCTGTGCCAAGCTCGGCTTGAAGGCCGATCCCGTGTCCAATCAGGTGGTGCAACGAGATCGCCATGCATCCTACGCAACGGCGCTCGCCCTGCTGGCGGCCAGTATCGAGAAAATTGCCACGGAGATTCGGCACCTGCAGCGGACGGAAGTGCTCGAGGCCGAAGAATATTTCTCGGAAGGCCAAAAGGGATCCTCGGCGATGCCCCACAAACGGAACCCAATTGTCTCGGAGAATTTGTGTGGACTAGCCAGACTCGTGCGAGCGAATAGTCTCGCAGCTATGGAAAACGTCGCACTCTGGCATGAACGTGACATCAGCCATTCGTCGGTGGAGCGGGTGATCATGCCGGACAGTACGATTCTGGTCGATTACATGCTGGACAAGGTCACGGATCTCATCGAGCATCTGGTCGTCTATCCGGAGCGCATGCGGCGCAATCTCGAACTGACCGGGGGGCTTGTCTATTCGCAGCGGTTGCTGTTGGCGCTCATCGAGAAGGGGGCGCAACGCAAAGAGTCGTACGAAGCGGTTCAGCGGAATGCGATGGCGTCCTGGCGGGGGGGCGGCGGATTGCAAGAATTGGCTGAGAAGGATCCCTTTATCGCACAGCATCTGAACGGGCGTGAGATTGCGACCTGTTTCAACCCGCAATACTATCTGCGCCATCTCGACCAAATCTATCGACGGGTATTTGGACGGGCAAGGTCGTCCTCCGGCGGTAAGAAGAAGGGAGCGAGGTCATGACGCGCTTATTTCTCAGGACGGTAATGTGCGTTTTTCTCTTCATGAGTTTCTGGTCTTCTCCCGTCTCTGCGGGGGTGGACCGGGAGAAGCTCCTGACCGATGCCGGGGTGTACGGCAGCTTTGCCGTCTTTGCGCTCGATGACCAGTGGGGAAAACTCGACTCCTCGATCCGGATTGCTCGTCTGGCCACACTCAAAGGGGTGGTGGAGCAGCATCGGGAGCATGTGGCAATTGATCTGTACCTGCTTCGCGGACTTGCCGATCATGCCGATCTGTTGTTCCGCATTCATGGGATGGAGTTGCGTGACATTCAAGCGTTTCTCCTCGACTTGAAGAGTAGTCAATTCGGGCGACATCTCAAGACAGCCGGAATCATGCATGGGATGACGAAGAAACCATCCTATGTTCCTGGATTTTCCGAGCAGATGAAGTCGGATCTCACATCTCCGAGCGAGCCGGGGCAGAAACCCTATGCGATCGTGATCCCGGTCAAGAAATCAGCCGAATGGTGGGGGATGGATCGTGAAAAGCAGGTTGCCATGATGCAGGAACATGCCGTGGCCGCGTTGCCGTACTTGAAGACCGTCAAACGAAAACTCTATCACTCGACGGGCTTGGACGATCTTGACTTCATTACCTATTTTGAAACCTCGAAGCTGGATGACTTTCATAGTCTGATGCTGTCGCTTGAGAAGGTGAAGGAGTTTCAGTATGTTCGTCGAATCGGTCATCCCACTCTCCTAGGGGTCGTGCAATCTGTGGACGAGATTATTGAATCGTTGGTCCAGTGAGCTGAAGGCTGAGGTCTGATCATGGCGACAGGGGAACTGCTCTACGAAGGCAAGGCGAAGAAAATCTTTTCGACAGGAAACTCAGACCAGGTCATTCAGTATTTCAAGGACGACGCGACGGCGTTCAATGCACAGAAACGTGGCACCATCGTCGAAAAAGGGGTGATCAACAATAAAGTTTCGGAGAGGCTCTTTCGGCTCTTGGAGCAGGGAGGGATCCGCACTCACTTTGTGGAGCGGTTGAATGATCGAGAAATGCTCGCAAAGCGAGTCCGAATCGTACCGGTCGAAGTCGTGGTGCGAAATACGGTGGCAGGCAGTCTGGCGAAGCGGCTGGGATTGAAAGAGGGGAATCGGATTGATCCGGCGATTGTCGAGTTCTATTACAAGAACGACGCACTGGGCGACCCACTGGTCAACGACGACCATCTGCGGTTGATGAATGTCGCGACGCCTGGTGTCTTGCGGGAGCTGCGCGAGCTGGGGCACGCAGTGAATAAGATTCTGAAGCCGTTCTTTGCCGAACGGAAGATGCAGCTGGTGGATTTCAAGCTCGAGTTTGGTGTGTTCCATAATAAATTGATCCTGGCGGACGAAATTTCTCCGGATACCTGTCGCTTGTGGGATACGACGACCGGTGAGTCGATGGATAAGGATCGGTTTCGGAAGGACATGGGGAAGATCGAGGAGGCATATCAGGAGGTATTGAAGCGGGTGTGCGGGTAGCGGGGACCTGAACCTTGCCTGCTTACGCACGGCAACTCGACCACACACAACCTTTCGCCGTCGCTCGGTACGCGAAACCTGTTCCGTCCCAAGCGGAGCTTACCGCAAGGCGGAGCGCTCAGGCTTAGCGAATGCGGTGTCTCAAGTTGTCGTGATATCGCAAGGCAAGGCTCAGAGTCCCCTCCTGATCTTTGGGAGAGAGGGAAGAAAGAAGAATGCTGCGGGCGTACTTGAATTATGGGCTGATCGCATCGGTAGTCGTCTGGGCGGCCATTGTCGGCGTGATGGCCTATCGGCTGAATGAGTCGCCGTGGCGCTGGGCGTTCGTGGGGTTGGTGATTTGTGGCGGGCTTACCGTTGCCGTGATCCTCTGGATCAAGAAATATGTGGATCGGTTGAATGAAGCCGAAGAGAAGCGGGAGAGTAGGTTGTGAAAGCTAAAATTCATGTGACGCTGAAGCAGGGGATTCTCGATCCACAGGGGAAGGCCATCGAACATGCGCTGGACTCACTGGGGTTTAAAAATACCGCTAATGTCCGTGTCGGGAAATATGTGGAACTTGACCTCAATCAGACCGATAAGGCTAAGGCTGAGGTTGAGGTGAAGTCGATGTGCGAAAAGCTCCTCGCTAACACGATTATTGAAGAGTATCGGTACGAGTTGGGGTAGGAGCTAGTGACTGATAGCTTATAGCTTATGATCAAACCCACAGAGTATCTGGTCTTATGTTTGATGCTATCGGCCCTACGCTATATGCTCTTTGAGGTCATATGAACATCGGTGTCGTCGTTTTCCCAGGGAGTAATTGCGATCACGATTGCCGGCATGTTTTCCAGGATGTGCTGGGGCAAGCTGTCACCATGGTGTGGCACAAGGAAACGTCCTTGGTCGGCTTGGATGCGGTCATCTTGCCGGGCGGGTTTTCCTACGGCGACTATTTGAGGACCGGTGCGATCGCTCGATTTTCTCCGGTGATGCAGGCAGTCAAGCAATTTGCCGCTGGGGGCGGGCTGGTACTCGGGATTTGCAATGGATTTCAGATTCTACTGGAGGCAGGGTTGTTGTCCGGAGCCATGCTGCGAAATAAATCGCTGCATTTCATCTGTCGCGAGACCTATGTGAAAGTAGAGAACGCTGCGACACCGTTTACGAGTCTCTGCAAGTCAGGACAGGTGCTCAAGATCCCAATCGCTCACGCAGATGGAAACTATTATACCGATCCAGTCACATTGGCTGGTCTTCAAGCCAATGCGCAGATTATCTTCCGATACTGCAGGGCTGATGGGAAAGTCACCCCGGAAGCTTGTCCAAATGGGTCACTCGACAATATCGCCGGTATTCGTAATGCTGCCGGGAACGTCCTCGGTATGATGCCGCATCCTGAGCGTTGTGCGGAGGCGGCGCTGGGGAACGAAGATGGGCGACTTATTCTGGCATCGATGGTGGAGGGGGTCAAGAAAGCCAAGCATGCTGAGGTTGTGGTCTGAATGGTGGGATTGATGTCTTGCTTCAGTGAGCAGCAGGGATTTCACAATGATCGGCAGCTTTGGACTGAAGGGGTCAGATGCGACGATCAGTTGAGAGGTGTTCAATGATACGTATCTGTGCGGTGTCTCTGATGATTGGTCTGTTGGGCCTGGGTATTGATGGAAGCGCGTGGACTGCTGGTGCAGCTGAAGTGCAGATCAGAATACTAAGCCCTGTGCAGGGAACCATCATCAAAGGTGATTCCGTCGAGGTGCGCTACGAGTTGGCCAAAGGTGGTCACTCCACCACGTCCATTGCTATGTGGACGGCGAGTACCAACGGGGGTTTACCGGAGTCGTCAAAGGACTTGCGCGAGGCAAACACGAGATCAAGCTGGTAGCCGCCGATCATGATCACCAATCGACTGCGGCCGAAGCTCGAGTCACGATTGATGTGGAATAAGACCTGGGGATATGCAGCGACTGGGGCATGGGGCGATCTCCGCAGGATTGAAGATGGGAAATTCTCGCGGTAAAGTGTTGGATTAGTTGGTGTGGATCAATCGTGCCATTTTTTCTATACTAATGAGGAGGGTCACAATGAGACGTGTAAGTGCAATGTTGGCGGCAGTTGGTGTGTTGACGTTGGGGCTGGGGATCAATGGGTTTGCGGCGACGGATGACGGCAGCAAGATCACCATCAAGAGCCCGGCAGCTGGCGCCAAGGTTGGGAGTGATGTTGAGATCGTCTATGATCTCAAAGTAGGCAGTCAGGCGACACATGCCCATTGTTTTGTAGATGATGTTTACCAAAAGGGATGGGATAAGAAGTCGGTGAAGGGCATGGCTCCTGGGACCCATGTCATCAAGATCGTAGCGGCGGATAAGGATCATCAAACATTGGCCGCTGAAGCGAGTGTGAAGGTGGAAGTGCAATAAGGTACGCTCGGGTCGTACGATTCAGACTGACGGACCGGCGGGGTACGAAACAGGTGCTTCGCCGGTCTAGTTATATCATCGGGCGCCTGCGACCTATGGCATGTGCAGCAGTGAGCTGATCTTGGCGTGGTCCAAGCGATTCTCGTGAAGTCATGATGACTGTGACATCTTAAAGTTATGATGCAGGCCCGCATGCCCCCTATCACCCCAGACCTGATCGCTCAGCACAATCTGACGAGCGACGAGTACAAGAAAATCACCGATATTTTGGGGCGTGAGCCCAACATCACCGAACTCGGAATGTTTTCCGTGATGTGGTCCGAGCATTGCTCGTACAAAAGCTCGCGCGTGCATTTGAAGAAATTGCCGACGACGGGGCCTCGTGTGGTACAAGGCCCTGGCGAAAATGCCGGTGCGGTCGATATCGGAGAGGGGCTCTGTGTGGTCTTCAAGATGGAATCGCACAACCATCCTTCCTTCATTGAGCCCTATCAAGGTGCGGCGACCGGGGTCGGCGGAATTTTGCGTGATATCTTCACGATGGGCGCCAGGCCGATTGCGCTGCTGGATTCCCTCCGGTTTGGAGAACTGCATTCGCCAAAAAATCGCCACCTGGTGAAGGGGGTTGTCTCCGGTATTGCCGGCTACGGCAATTGCATGGGAGTGCCGACTGTCGGGGGGGAGATCGTCTTCAACGACATCTATGCGCTCAATCCGTTGGTCAATGTGTTTTGTCTGGGGATTGCCAAGAAAGACAAGATCTTCCGTGGCACGGCGGCCGGCGTTGGGAATCCCGTGATCTATTTCGGCTCCAAAACGGGGCGTGACGGGATTCATGGCGCGACCATGGCGAGTGACTCGTTCGACGATACCTCCGAACAGAAGCGTCCGACCGTGCAGGTCGGTGATCCCTTTACCGAGAAATTATTACTGGAAGCCTGCCTTGAGCTGATGGAGCGTGATTTGCTCGTTGGGATTCAAGACATGGGAGCTGCGGGGTTGACGAGCTCCTCCTGTGAAATGGCTTCTCGTGCCGGCAATGGAATTGAACTGGATCTCACGGTTGTGCCTCGGCGTGAGCCGGGGATGACACCCTATGAAATCATGTTGTCGGAGTCGCAGGAACGTATGTTGATGGTGGCGAAAGCCGGCAAGGAAGACGAATGCGTCGCGGTGTGCCGGAAGTGGGATCTGGATGTTGCCGTGATTGGGAAAGTGACTGCCGACGGAGTCTTGCGCGTCATGGATCAAGGACGCGTCGTTGCTGAGATACCAGCAAAGGCCTTGGCGGACGACGGGCCTCGCTATGAACGGCCCTACCAGCCTCCCGCGTATCAGGATATGCTCACCAATCTGAATTATGACCTAATTTCCGATGTCAAGGACGCGAATGCGGCGTTATTGGCTTTACTTGAATCTCCCACGATTGCGAGTAAGCGGTGGGTCTACGAACAGTACGATCATATGGTACGGACCAATACGATGGTCCGGCCAGGGTCTGACGCGGCAGTCGTGCGAATCAAGGGAACAAACAAAGCCGTGGCCATGACGGTCGATTGCAACAGCCGCTATTGCCTGTTGAATCCCTATGAGGGCGCCCGTCTCGCTGTGGCGGAAGCAGCGCGGAATCTCGTTTGCTCCGGTGCCGTTCCGATCGGATTGACCGATTGTCTTAATTTCGGCAATCCGGAGCGTCCCGACATCATGTGGCAATTCGTGATGGCGATCGAGGGCATGAAAGATGCCTGTGAACGGTTCCAGATCCCCATCGTGAGCGGAAATGTCAGTTTTTATAACGAAACAAACGGGCTCTCGATTTATCCCACTCCCATGTTGGGCATGGTCGGCTTGATCGAGGATGCCGAACGGACAATGACGCAGTGGTTCAAGTCGGAGGGGGATGACATCATTTTGCTCGGGAACACCCGAGAGGATTTGGGGGGATCGGAGTACATCAAGGTGGTGCAGGCTCGTGAGCAGGGTTCCCCACCCTACCTGAATCTGGATACCGAGAAGGCGCTTCATGATTGCATCCTCTCGCTGATTCGTGACGGGCTGCTGCAATCCGCGCATGATTGCTCGGATGGGGGTGTCGCCGTCGCGTTGGCCGAAAGCTGCATCTCGGGATCCGACGGGACTCGAGGCGCTGTGGTAATCTTGACCAAGGGACGGATTCGGACCGACGCGGTCCTGTTCGGAGAGAGTCAGTCTCGTGTGGTGATTTCCGTGAAGGCGAGCCATCGCCAGACTGTGCTTGACCATGCAAGATCGTTCGGTGTGCCGGCCGATGTGATCGGTACGGTGTCTGGCGATCGTCTGGTCATCTCGGTCAGACATAAAGGAACAGCGGAACGTCTGATCGATCAGCCGGTGGCCGGCTTGTTGGATCGATGGGCTTGTGCCTTGGAGAGATCGTTGAGCCACGTCTAATCGTCTGAGTCACGAAGGATCATGCAGAAAGAATTGCCGATCGTATCTCCCGATAAATTCCACGACGAGTGCGCGGTCTTCGGCGTGTACGGCCACGAAGAAGCGGCCAATCTGACTTATTTGGGGCTCTATGCATTGCAACATCGTGGACAGGAGGCGTCCGGGATCGTTGCGGGGGATGGAGAGCAGTTTTGCATTCAGAAAGGCATGGGCCTTGTGGCCGATATTTTTCACAAATCGGTCCTGGAAAAGTTGCCCGGTCATATGGCCATCGGACATAACCGCTACTCCACAACGGGCGGCAACGATTTGAAGAATGTGCAGCCGCTCACGGTGAATTTTGCACTCGGTAATCTTGCCTTAGCGCATAACGGGAATCTCATCAATGCCCAGATGCTTCGGCATGAGTTGGAGGCTTACGGGGCGATCTTCCAATCGACATCCGATAGTGAGGTGATCATTCACCTCATCGCGCATTCACGCGCAGGCTCATTTCTCTCAAGGGTTGTCGATGCGCTCAATCAAGTGCGAGGGGCGTTTTCGGTGGTGTTGATGACCGACAACGGGCTCATTGCCGCACGGGATCCCTATGGGCTGAGGCCGCTGTGTATCGGTCGGCTCCGTAGCAGCTGGGTGGTTGCGTCTGAGACCTGTGCATTCGACTTGCTCGATGCCGAATATATTCGAGAGGTGGAACCGGGCGAGTTGATCGTGATCACCGATCAGGGACTTGAGAGCCACCATCCGTTTCCCAAGACGGCTCCGGCCATGTGTGTGTTTGAATATGTCTATTTCGCCAGGCCGGACAGCCGCATCTTTGGAAGTGAAGCGGTGTATGCCACGCGGAAGGCATTGGGACGACAGTTGGCTCAAGAGGCGTGGGTGCCGGCGGACGTCGTGATCCCCGTTCCGGACTCCGGTGTGCCGGCGGCACTTGGGTACGCCGAAGGGGCGAGTGTGCGCTTCGAAGCCGGGTTGATTCGAAACCACTATGTTGGAAGGACATTCATCGAGCCGGAGCAGTCGATTCGTCACTTCGGCGTGAAGGTCAAGCTCAACGCGGTATCCGAAGTTTTGGAGGGGAAACGCGTCGTTGTGATCGATGATTCGTTAGTTCGAGGCACGACGAGCCGGAAAATCGTGAAAATGATTCGACAAGCTGGGGCCAAGGAAGTACACATGCGAATCAGTTCGCCGCCGATCATTTCGCCCTGTTTCTATGGTATCGACACACCGACCAAAAAGGAGTTGATCGCCTCCGATCATTCGATTGAAGAAATCCGCAAGTACATTACTGCCGACAGCTTGGCGTATCTGAGCTTGGACGGCATGCTGAAATCGGCACCGCGAACACCAGATCAGTACTGTACGGCCTGCTTTACCGAACGCTATCCCATCCCATTCACCCGCGCGGAAGAGCTGCAGTTAGGCTTGTTTGAGACAGCGCGCTGAACCCTTTCCCCAGGAGCGCATGGCAACATCAGAGAACGACGAGAAGAACGTTGCGCAATCCAGAGCGCGGCCACGTGTGCCGGTCGATTATCCTGCTTCGCTCACCGGAGATGACGCATCAGGCCAGGGCACCGTGACGAATCTGACGCTCGCAGGTGGCGAGGTCAAAAGCGACATACAACTTCCGCTTGGGGCACGCGTGAGTCTCCATGTGCGACCGCCTGGTGCCCGTCCCGCGATTGTCATTGCCCTTGCGATCGTTCGGTGGAAGGAAGGGGAACGATTCGGACTCGAATTCGTGCGGTTCGAAGGGGACGCCAAGGAACAACTCAAGGACATGCTGAACCAGTAGAGAGCCCTGCCTCGTGGTTGCCGCTCGAAAAATTGCCATGGTACGATACTTCACACATTGGTTTGGCGGTTGAGCCATGGGAGTGATTTGGAGTACGGCGGCGAGCGTCATAGTCTGGTGTGGCAGCTGAGGCACGCTCGTTGAGAGGAGATACACGATTGGGCGGTGGAAATAACTGGAGCACGGTGAAAGGGTGAGGAGACAACACAACGATGGATGAAACGGAGGCAGGGAAGCAAAAGTTTCTCGAGGTGGTAAAAGGAGTGGATCAATCGGTCCAGGTGGTCATCCCTGTGACGCCGTCCAACAGCTTGTTTTTGATCTCGCTGACAAAGGGAGCGAATCGTAAATTCATCACGGTGCCGGAAGACGATCTGATCGACTTGCCTCACGAGGCAAGCATTGAGGTGAAGATCGCCAAAATGGTCAAAGAGGTCGTCGCCGCACTGTAAAGGCATCGGCGTCGCGCAGTACGCACTGTTGTGACGTCCTACACCATGAAACAAATTTTGCCCAACATTTGGCAATGGTCGTGGTTTTCAGATGAAAAGCAATTGGACTTCAACGGTCTGTTGCTGACGCTCGGTGAGCACAGGATCCTGGTAGACCCTCCACCGATGACTCCGGAGGCGCGAACCATTGTCAGGCGCCATGAGCCGATCGATTATATCGTGGTGACGAATCGTGATCACCTTCGAGACGCGCCAGCCTATCAGACTGAGTGGCATTGCCAACTCTATGTTCCTGAAGCAGATGCGGCTCAAATGGAAGTGAACCCGACAAAAACCTATAAGGATGGGGAGCTCTTGCCCGGGGGGGTCTGGGTGATCCAGCTGAAGGATCAGAAGTCTCCTGGCGAATCGGCCTTGTTCATCGAACGAGGCCGAGGTGTGCTGATTGTGGGGGATGCGCTGATCGGCCACCCGTCAGGAGCACTCCGTCTGCTTCCTCCTGAAAAATATGCGGATCCGGCTACGGCGAAGGAGTCGCTCCATCGTCTTTTGAAATACAACTTCGACAGCCTGCTGGTCGGAGACGGTGTTTCTATTCTTGCGGGGGCAAAGCAACAGCTGGAACAACTGTTGGCGGTATCACGATGACGTTGCGGAACGGCCTGTCGGAGGAGCTTAATCGACAAGGGAATGAGCACTTTTCGAGGGGCTACTATACGGAGGCCTATACCTGTTACGCGAGGGCGTTGGAGTGTGATCGGCTGAGCGGTGACCGGCGGGCCCTGGTCGCGACGCTTGGGAATCTGGGCAATATCTGTGCAGTCAGTGGACGGCGAGATTCCGCCCAAGCTCATTATCAGGAGGTCTTGGAACTTCAAAAAATTCTCGGTGATGAAAAAGGTATCGGGACGACGTTAGCCAACTTGGGAAACCTGCGTGCCGATGCCGGCGAATGGGATCGAGCTCGAGCCTATTATCTCGAGGCCATGGATCTTATAACCAGGACGCATGATGAAGCGGCGCAAGCGGTTCTGTTGTCCGACCTGGGCCTGGTAGCCAGGGAAACTGGTGACAGTGAGGAAGCCATTCGATGCTATGAACGGTCGTTGGCCTTAATGCGTCGGCTAGGGAATTTGGCAGGTGTTGCGGACGCCTGGCGGATGATCGGACGCACGTACGTGATTCAACGGCGCTATCATGAGGCAATTGCCTGCTGTCAAACGAGTCAATCGATTGCCGAACGGTTGCGCGATGAGCTTCGAACCGGCGGTGCCAGGTATGTGCTCGTTCAGTGCTATGAGGAACTGGGGCAGCTTCAAGAGGCAGCTGATCACCTCGAGCAGGTCGTGTCTATGGATCGGAAGTATCGCTTGCCAAAGCTGGAAGAGAATACCCAGCGTCTCAACGTGCTTCGTCTGCGACTGGCAGGTTTGGATCAGGTACAGGTGCCTCGGGAGATGTCTGCATGACAGAACTCAGCTCTACAACGTGGCTGCAACTTCGAACTGACTTAATTCAATCATTCCCGCAATTCTATGAACTGGAACCTGATGGACCGCTCCTCATGGAGCTCGGAGCTGATGGATGGCTTTTAGAAGTTAGGCCAGAGGGTAAGGTGCTCTGCCAGTACGGGGTTTCAATGGACGAAGTCATGGCGCTCATGTCGGACGGAACTCCGGAGGACTTGGGAACTGATGAAGTTGCCAAGCAGGCGAAATACTTTCTTCAGCCGGCGGTCTCTCGATACAGAGCACTCCTTCTTCAGTCCGGATTCGTCGAGGAGACGGAGATAACGGATGAGTTCGTGGCGGTCACCTTTGCCCGAGATGTCGATCTCCATAATCGTCTCAAACTTGAAGATCTGTTACGGTGGTGCCGAGGGCACATTGGGAAAGTCTCGTGACGCCCAGGATCTCGACGTTCGACGAATTTCGCGATGCGATTTCCGCCTATCGTTTGCCGAGAGTGCTGCTGGCTGCACTTGAGTTGGATTTGTTTACGGTGATCGGCGATCGATCTTGGACGCTGACCACCCTTGCGAAGAAGCTGAAGGTCAGTGAGCGTGGCCTGAGCATCCTCTGTCGCAATCTCGCTGCTGTCGGAGTGTTGCATAAAAAGGGCAGCCGTTATAGAAACAGCAGACTTGGGGCAACCGCGCTCAATGGCAACCACCGTACCTATCGAGGTGGCTATCTCAACCTGATCAGGAGCCATTGGACCGACTGGATTCGGCTGGAGGAATCCATTCGAAGCGGATTGCCGCTTGATCATGATGTGCCAGATGGTCCGGATTATCGACGCCAATTTACCTGGGCGATGCATCACCGGACATTGGAAATTGCTCCGGCAATTGCGGCACAGCTTCATCTGGGTGAAGCGCAGACTCTCTTGGATCTTGGTGGGGGGCCTGGCACCTATGCGCTGGCTTTTCTTACAAAGAATCCAAGGTTGCGTGCGACGCTTTGCGATCGAGAGGCTGCGCTTGAGGTGGCTAAAGAAATTGCGTCCACTCACAAAGCAAGCGGGCGCCTTTCCTATGTCCCGCTCGATTTCTGCAAAGATCCGATCCCTGGTACGTATGATGTTATTTGGTACTCCAATGTATTGCACATTTATTCGCCGGAGGAGAATCAGGCGATCTTTCGCCGAGTTCGTGCCGCACTGAAGCCGGGCGGCCGATTCATCATCCAAGATGCCTTTCTACGCGACCGCGAGGGTTTGTACCCGACAGAAGCGAGTTTGTTTGCTATCTCCATGCTGTTGTTTACGGAACAGGGGAATACATATACAGTCTCTGAGACGGCGAAGTGGTTGAAACACGCCGGTTTTGTCAGCATCAAACCCGTAGCGATTAGGAAGGGGACGGAGGATTGGGAGGACGGAATTTGGGAGGGATCAGCCCCTGGTCCACGGCCAAGAATGATTGCCAACCAAAAAGGATCAGGCAGAAATAGAAAAGGCCGCTGACGATACTGGCCATCATGGAAACGACAGCATCCGCATCCGTTGACAGAGCCTGAACCATCGTGGCGATGTCTATCGCTAACCCAATCGTTGCATAAAAGACGCAAACTGCCGCGCTCCATCGAAATCGAAGCCAAACGAGTAGGGACAGTCCGAGAGGTACGAAAGCGAAGAAGCTGACTTTCCATGCTATGCCTTGGGTGAAGGATGAGCCGTTCTCAAGAAAGAGGAATCCAGCTTCGACAACGAAGGTACCGAGTAACAGAATAGGCAAAGGATTGTGTGGCATTGACTGACTATAGACTGTTGGGGAAAAGATCGGCAATGGGTGCCATGTAGTGGTAGTTCTCGTGATAAAGGCAGACTTGTATCATGGAGCCGAAGGATCAGGAAGAGAAGCGATTGCCCCTGCAGGCTTGTCTTCTGATTTGTGACGGGGACTGTCGGTTCTGTGTGTCCGTAAAAATGGGGCTTGAACGTCGAGGAGTTGATCAAACAACGACGGGTATCAGATTCGTCGCCTATCAGAGCGAAGCGGCCAGAATCGCTGTTGGTCAACAGTATCGCCCTGGTCGCCCTGAGGCAGCTTTCTTTGTCCAACCTTCCGGAAAGATTCTGCAGGGGCCTGACGGATTTTCCCCTCTTCTTCCCCATCTGCGCGGTGGGACGCTGGTGCAGTGGGGATTACCGTTCGGCACCGTTCAGCCTGTCAGGTGACGGGCTCAACCCCACCGGGTCGTTTCATCTCATTCACCTCTTTAGAGGGGATTCATCCCATCAGTGAGGAATTTACCGGGTATCTGTCCTCCATCAGAATGCCTTCACATTCTGAGGAGGATACATGTCACCAACATCTGACTTTTCACCATGCTGTAAGCATTCAGCTCGTACCATAGAGCAAAAGCGCTGGGCTACAGGTTTCGGTTGTTCAAGGGTCGTGAGTCTGTTGGTTCTTATTGGATTATGCAGCGTCTACAGTGGGAACGATCTGGCCTGGGGTGACGTCATTGCCACGGATAAAAAGGCGATTGTGGCGGCGGGGTTCGGCTATCAGATCGGTTCTGTGTCCGCGATTTCGGTGAAAGTGTACGAAGCTGACTCAGGCGTGATCGTATCCGATGATGTCTATGAACTGACGGTCAAGGAGGGTGATGGGGCAGGAAGGAGCGAGGGGGCTCGTATTTTTGCGGGTGGTATCGGACAAGGGGCTACAGACCTCTCTAACTTCGTCTTGCGGGTCTACGACGCGAATACCGGGATTTTTCAATGGGAGGGGCGTCTCAACCTCGTGCAGCCTGACGGAAAGGGCGGAGGACAAGCCATTTCGACTCGACAATTTAATCGAGCCACCATCACGAGAGTCCGCACGGAGCGACAGGCAACTGAACAACCCACATTCCTGTTGCGCGCGGTAGATGCGGTAACTGGCTCTCTTGTCTGGGAGGATGAGTTTACTACGGTCCTGGGTGCAACTCCGCACCTCCATTCGATTGCGGATCGGACCAGGAGGGTGGGGCGAGTTTCAATAAACAGTTCTCACAAGTTCGAATTCAGAATTCGCATGTATGATCCGAGCGGGAAACAGATTGTCTGGGAAGATCAACTGTCTCAGCGAGAGTCTGAAGAGGGAGCCCAGGGGTTGCTGAATGATCAGGCCGACTTACTGCCCGCCTGGCCGCATCAGCCGCAGGATGAATCGATTCCCGTACCGATTTGACGGTGCCTTGTTCTTCTCTCGATCAAGCCTGGATACAAAGGGGAGGCTACGAACGGGCCTGTTCGTAGCGCTCGAGCCATTGACGGTGGAACTGCTCATAGGAAATCAACAGTTTGTCCTGAAACGCGGTTGCCACGGAAGCCTTCGCCTGAAAGGCTTTCACAAGGTCGTCGACGCGGGCCATCCCCCATCGCTCCATCAAAAAGTGGGTTGCCGAATTGGCTTCTAGGTAGGCCACGATAGAAGCTTCGGCTGTGAATGCGCCCCAGGGGCCTTCCAGAGAAGCCAAAGGAATCACCTTGAGCTCGCCGTGTAGGGCCTCATCGAGATCAGGCCATGAATCCCCGGCCAGTTGTATAGCTAGTCCTTCGTTCAGCCAGGTTGGGAGTGCTCCTGCCTGTGATCCTAACCGGTCATGGAGCAGGGCATGGACGTACTCGTGACGGAGTACAGTGGCGAGCCATTTCCGATCTGTGGTGGCTCCCTGTGTGGGAATTTGGATGCGTCCGAGCGTGGGGTCATAGAGCCCATCAGCCCATGCAGGGCTGCCAGTCGAACTCTGGAATGATTCTTTTGCGTGGAGGACCACCGCGATGGGCTTGGTCGGGAAATGCCCAAACTTCTGGCCAATATCCCGATAAGCCTCCTCGAGAATCTCCAACACCGATGTCCATGTGGTTTGGTCCTCCTCCCCGTTGAACTTCACGACAAAATGAGTGCTGCTGCGCGCCGTCATGCGAGATTCGACTGATTGTGTGCGCTGAACCCTTTCTGTGACGGTAGCCAGGTAGGATTGGAGTGCCGGGTCTTGCTTTGCCCGTTGGGTGGCTTGGGCCAAGTGCGTGGCTGCTCCAGTCAGATCATCCTGTTCCTGCAGCAAATCAGCCATGGCAAGGTGAGGGAAGGGTTCGCCAGGGGCCACCTTCATCAATCTCGTCAAGAACTCCACATTCAGTGCCCGGTCGCGCTGTTCCCAGTAGGCATGGGCCAGGTTCATCAGGATGACGGGGTTCGTGTCGTCGAGTTCCGCTGCTTTCTTAAACGCACCAAGTGATGCCCCTGTACCTTGAAGACGCTCCTGCTGCAACCCGAGATTGTTCCACAGGATGGCGACGAAGGATTTGGATTGTCCATCCGATAGGACGGAGGCCGGGAGTGCTTTCAACTTGTTTTCGGCCAGGGAGAGGTTATGTTTTTCGACTTCATCACGAATTCCTTCCAAGAGCGCCTGATATGGAGTGGGCGGGATGACGGTCTGGTCAAGCGTGCGGATGTGTCGTGATTCACTCTCGGACGGCTTGCTCTGTGGGGGCACTGGCGGGGGAGGGACGGATACGACGGTTTCCGTCGGATTCATCGTCAGCGAGGGGTGGAGCGGCTTCAGAAAGAGGTTATACCCGATCAGGAGGGCCAAGCCGACGGCAAGCGGGATCAGGATATGGCGAATATTGCGGCGGTACATATGAGTCTGGCAGGAGTGTAGCACCCTAGGAAAATATGACCAAGCAATCCAGGAAAAGAAGCGGAGGGGATTTGCCCGGGCTCGCCGGCTGCGTTGTGCGATGAATTATGCTGTGCTACGATTCTCCGCCATATGCAGGCGGAGACTGAATCGAGTTCGTTGGTACCGTTTCAGGAGTGGCTGGATCGCATCGCCAGGCCGATTGAATTTGCAAGTCGAGATGATGGCGCCCATTTGAAGGCCATCACCAATCTGAGTGATTTTATCTCCACGCAAGTGCTGTGGGCTCTTCGCAGACAGACGTATTCAAGGGCGATCGAAGCTCGTCTGATTTCACTCCGTGACCTCTTTGTTGATTTTTCATCATCCCTTTCCCCGGATGAACAGCGTCGCCGATTGCATGCGGCGGGGTTTCACATCCAAGCTCTTCGAAAGGCCGTGCAGCAGCCTGCGGCTGCCCAGACGTTGCCGGCAGGATCTACTCATGAAGCCGCATCGACTGATGGAAGACGAACCGAGCTTTGGCGGATTCCTGTCCGATTCGCTAAGGGGGTTGGACCGAAGCGCACCACGGTTTTGCAACGACTACGCATCGAAACGGTAGAAGATGTACTCTGGAGCGTCCCCTGGCGATACGAGGATCGATCGGTCATGACACCCATCGGAAATCTTGTCCCGGGGATGGTGGCGTCAATTTGCGGGATAGTCGGGAAGTGCGAATCAAAACGGACAAGAAATCGACGGCTGAGTGTACTGGAGGTCGGCATCGAAGATCAGTCCGGTCGCTTACAGGTGCTGTTCTTCAATCAACCCTATCTAGAAGATACCCTGACGGTCGGAACTCGTGTGATGTTGAGCGGGCGGGTGATCTCTGGTCGAGGGGACTGGATGGTGCCGCGAATGGATGTTGCACAGTACGAGGTCGTCGGAGAGGGGGTGGAATCGGCGCTGCATGTTGGACGAATTGTTCCCGTGTATCATGAAACCAAGGGATGGACATCTCGTCAGATGCGGGTGCTCGTACGGAATCTGTTGGCGGACCATGGGATGGATCTCATTGATCATTTGCCGGTACCACTCCGGGCGAGGCAGCGACTGATCCCGATCCACGAGGCATTCCAGGATGTGCATTTCCCAAAGGCAGGAACTGATGGCCATCTGTTGGAGCGAGGAAAGACGGCGGCCCATCGGCGGTTGGCATTTGAGGAACTGTTGCTGCTGCAACTGGCGTTAGCGTCTCGACACCGATCGGTCTGTGAAGAACGGAAGGAGGTACGGTTCAATCCAAGAACTCCTCTGCTGGCACAGCTCGGCAGTCTCTTGCCCTTTCGTCTCACGGCGGCGCAGGAACGAGTCATTCGGGAAATTTTTCGGGACATGATTTCGCCACGCCCCATGAATCGGTTAGTCCAAGGAGATGTGGGATCAGGAAAAACGGCGGTCGCGTTGCAGGCCATCGTGATGGCCTGTGGGTCAGGCTATCAAGCTGCCTTGTTGGCTCCGACGGAAATCCTTGCGGAACAGCATTACCGCAACTTATCAGGAATGTTGCAGGCCTTGGGGCTGCAGGCGGTCTTAGTTCGCGGTGGTGAGAAAGCCTCGGTCAAGAATGTGCAGGTTGAACAGCTGGCTGCGGGTGATGTCAAAGTGGCAATCGGGACCCATGCGCTTCTGCAGCAAGGTGTCACATTCAAAAATCTTGGCTTGGCGGTCATCGATGAACAGCACAAGTTTGGCGTGTTGCAGCGAAAGGCGATGATCGAGAAGGGCTATAGGCCGGACGTGCTGGTGCTGACGGCCACTCCTATTCCCCGCACGCTGGCGATGACCGCCTACGGGGATCTTGATGTGTCGGTCATCGATGCCCTTCCTCCAGGGCGTAAACCGGTGCGGACGTTCTTGTTTAGTGAGGGACAACGGCGGAAAGCCTACCAGATTGTGCGCGATGAATTACGTGCCGATAAACAAGCCTACATCGTCTATCCGCTGGTGGAAGAATCGGAGAAGGTCGACCTTCAAGCGGCGATTCAGGGCGCTGAACAGTTGAAGAGTGGAGAGTTTTCAGACTTTCGTGTCGGCCTGCTGCATGGACGCATGAAGGCGGTTGAAAAAGAAGCGGTGATGGCTGATTTTAAGACCGGTATGATTCAACTGTTGATCGCCACGACCGTCATTGAAGTTGGCGTGGATGTCCCGAACGCGACGGTCATCCTGATTGAACATGCCGAACGATTTGGACTGGCACAGTTGCACCAACTGCGCGGTCGCGTCGGGCGCAGCAGCCATCAAGCCTATTGTCTGTTGATGGCGCAAAACCTAGGACGGAGGAAAACGGAACCACGCAGACGGACTCTGGGCAGTGAAGAATCGATGTCGGCGGCAGGGGAACGGCTGGAGGCGCTTGTCCGGTCAAACGATGGGTTCGTCATTGCTGAGGACGATCTGCGCATTCGGGGGCCTGGTGAGTTCTTTGGGTTACGGCAATGGGGCATGCCGGAGTTTCGCGTTGCCAACCTGGTGCGCGATGGTGATCTGCTGGAGCAGGCCAGGCAGGAGGCCTTTTCACTGCTACAATCTGACCCAGGGCTGAAAGAGTCAGCCCATCAGGGATTGCGCGAAGCTATGCTCCGTAAGTGGGAGAAGAAGCTCGAGCTCGGATCAATCAGCTAGGACTGAGATGGGACTCTTTCAGCGAATCAAAGATGATCTGCGGACTGGGATCGCCACGCTCCGCCTCGGGACTGTTCATGCAGCGGGACGTGCGCTGGAAGAGACAGAACTGCTCCGCATGCGGTTGGAACTTCGCAAGCTCGATCAGCAGCTGTCGGATCTCTACAAGGATATAGGCGAGCGGGCGGTGGGTATGAAGGAGCGAGGCGAAACGGCAGAGCGTGTCGTTTACGATGCCGAGATCGTGCGTCTGGTCAAAGAGGTTGAAGTTGTGAAAGAGTCGCAGAAGAAGTTGGAAGCCGAGATGGAAGCCATTCGGAACGAGCAATGACCGAGCCGACGAAGCGGACACGGCGTTTGGCCGGCATCGATATCGGCACCCTCACCTGTCGGTTGTTAATTGCAGATCTCACCTCAGGGCATCCCCTCAAAGAACTCCGATCCGAACGGCGTATTCTCCGGCTGGGAGAAGGTGTCGACCAGACGAAACGGCTGAGTCCTACCGCCATGGATCGTGTGATCCATTGTCTCC
>JAMXAU010000023.1 GCA_024281365.1 Nitrospira sp. | reverse complement strand
CGGAGGATGTGTTTGATGCGGTCGACCAAATACGGGAGGTATTGCGGTCACGCCATCGGATACAGGGGGACCGACCTGATGACTTCATTATTCGTACCCAGATTGATGTAGCAAAAGTTCAGGAGGGGACCAGCGAGACCTTGACGGGCATGTTGCTCGCCATTGCATCCGTCTCGCTCCTTGTCGGAGGCATCGGCATTATGAATATCTTGCTCGTGTCGGTAACCGAACGCACGAGAGAGATCGGGATACGGATGGCGGTCGGTGCCAAACGGCTCCACATCATGATGCAGTTTCTGATTGAGGCCATGACGCTCAGTATGGTCGGGGGAGGGATCGGCGTGCTCTTCGGCGTGACCGCAGCGAGACTGACGTCCATTATTGCCGGCTGGCCGATCATCATCTCAGGAGAAACGATCCTCACCGCATTCGGTTTTTCACTCGTGGTTGGTCTGTTTTTTGGACTCTATCCTGCCAATAAAGCGGCGCGACTGAATCCGATCGAAGCTTTGCGCTACGAATAGGTGTGCTGGTCGGTCTCGCATGCTGCTTCCCAGCTTCAGAGTTCGATGACTGCTTCAATAGCCCGAGTCTGTGGGCCATGGGGTTGGTCTGCTAAGTTGACGGTGAACGGGTCTGGATAGGTTGTGCCCTCCGGCTGATGCGTGATGGTGACGATCGGTTGGTGCAGTGTCTCTTGATTCAAGGTCGTCACCACGCCTCGCTCCTTCGTATTGAGCCGCACCTGACTGTGCACGGGATAGATACCCACGAGCCCGATGAATGCCGACAGAAGCTGTTGATCGAGCTTATTCTGCCGCGCTTCTTGGTAGAGCCGCTGGAAGGTCCGGTGTGAGGGCAGCGGTGTGGTTCCGCCGAACCCACTCAGCAACTCATCATACCGATCGACGATCATGAGGATCCGAGTACGATCCGAGGTAAATTCTCCCCGCGCTTCTTTCGGATAGCCACTATCATCGAGATAGGCATGATGATTGGCAATGAGATGGAGGATGGCTGTTTCTCTGCTGCCTGCCTGCTGTAATGCGCGCACACTGAGACGTGGATGGCTCTCAAACTCGCGCTGCTGCACCGGAGAGAGACGCTGGTCTGCGTGCGCATGCCGAACGAGTGAGGGGGCAATCTGCAGCAGTCCGATGTCATGTAGGAGCGCGGCCGTTGCCAGTTCTTGCAGCTCCAACGGGTTGAACTGAAAGGTCTGTCCGAGGATCAGTGCTAAGGTACAGGTGGTAAGGGCATGCTGGCTGAGCATGGGGTCGCCGGCTCGATTCTGGCTCAACGCCATGAACATGGATGAAGGGGTGAGCGTTCTAGTCACAATCGTGATTTCGTGGACGGCATCGGCCGCTTGTTGGGGATTGACCGTTCCAGTACTCGCAATCTTTGTAAAGACGGACTGAACAGACTGCGTCAGTTGCTGCTTCGCCAGTGCGGCTTGCGCATATTCCTCGTTGAGTTGGGCGAGTGTTTTGATCGGCTTCTTCTCTTGGGCCGGCTGTGTGTGGACGGTCGGGGGTTGTTGTTCTGTCCTAGCTGGCTCTAGGCGAGGGCTGATCCCACGATCGAGATCGATCTCGACGGTCTTCACTCCGGCGCGAAGCAACTTCTCGAGTTGTGCCTGGCGTTCCACCTTGAACGAATGACGCAGGAAGGGAGAGCGGAACCATGGAAGGTCCAGGGCTGCGACATACATGCCGATCCGAAGTTGACTGATGGGCACGCGCATGGTCGGCATAAAAAATAATCCTGAGCAAACTCCGAAGGCAATGGCTTCTTGACCTATCGGCAGAAGGCGGACGGAACTGTAGCTCGCCCGCATTACTCCTGAGCGTTTGTACTGCAACCACCGATACGCCGCTGCGACAAGACTGGGCTCAGAAAGTTGTGAATTATGGATGTTGAATGGTGAGTTATCCGGATCAGGTGATCGCCACGCGCCAGACGAACCAGATAGACAAGACAGACCAACTTCGCCACGAACCGTCATGAATAATGCACGGGTTAGGCGAATGATTACGGCCGTGATCAGGACTCGGGCGATGAGGCTGGCAGGCAGGAAAGGGAGACTTCAATCCGAGGATTGGTCTTGTCGACGTGCTTGTAGAGATGCGTCTCGATGATCCGATTGTCATTGACGTCGAGACCTTCACAGATTGCGTCCTGAGCGATTTTGAGTCCTCCGTCGAGATCGCGCCTCAATGACGTGGAAAAAAAGAACCGGATCGAGAGGGCGAGTGGGCCGGATCGGACGCGTTCGCGAAACGACGGGGCGCAAGGTGACTGAGCTAACATCACCCACATCTGCCGACCGACCTGTGCTTTATAGGCGCGGCCGGTAGAGGAGAGCAGCCGACGTCCGTTCACCGTGGCATATTGATGATTGATGCTCGGAGGAACCGGCAGTGTCATCGTGAGGCCTTCTGCAGTGACCACTGCTGAAGTGGATGGGGTGCGACTGTTGGTCACGGGGGTTGCTTGGCAGGGTTTGGCGGAACTTGCAGAGGCTTTCACGGAAACTGACGGGATCGATGGTGGCCGAACCAGCGCCCCTCGACGATGGATTGATGTTGGGAGAGGGCTGCGAGCAGAGAAGACCAGGCCCCGTCGATGGCGTGATGGCATGGGGCTGGGTTAGAGTAGATTCACAATCTTGGCCATGTTCTGTTCATACCGATCTTCCGTACGGGCAATATACCGACGCCAGTCACTTGGGTTCCAGAGTTCCATCCGATGATAGAGGCCGACCAATATAATCTCCTGATCCTCGTCCATCGGGATCTGCTTTCGTAAACGGCCGGGGATCAAAATCCGTCCGGTCTTATCAATGTCCGAGGAACCGGCTTCCGATACGACAAAGTGCATGAACAGCCGACTTTGGTCTTCATCCAAGGACGACTTCGTTCGGTCCAGGACCTTCTCCCATTCCTTCATCGAATAGATCAGGAGTGACTGTTCTGGGCCTTTCAAGAACATGACGGCTTGCCCGTCGGATTCAATCTGTTCGCGGATCGGGGAAGGGACGATAAACCTCCCCTTTTCATCCACTTTGCAAAGATATTCACCGGCGAACATCATACGACCTTAGCTGAGGCGTTGACCGGAGAGCTGGTTTGGGTGTCCCGGATCCACTGTTCGAGATCCGAACGAACGAATCGCCACGTGTTGCCGAGCTTGAACGCGGGGATGTCTCGGTGCCGAAGATGGCGATAGAGTGTCTGCTGTGGAATTTTGAGGAAGCGGCAGGTTTCCGTGACCGTCATCAGCTCGCTCTTGGGAGTCTTGCCCATCACTCCACCTCGTCCTCGAGCTCACCTGCTGCATGTTTCCCCCACTATGGAGGTATTCTAGAGGTCGGTGTAAGAAAGTCAAGTGAAAATATCTGATGCAACGTGCTAGAGGTCGTCGGCCTGATCGAGTCCTGCGTCGCCTCCACCCGGTTCGTCCAACATCGCTTCGACGTCACTGACGTCTTCACCCAGTTCCTGTCCCATCTTCTTCATAAGCCGGGCGACACTCTGGGGATCCGACTCATCGAGTCCGCCAAGGGTGGCGGGATCGGCAAGGGACTCGAGCCTGGCCTCCTCCGACTTGGGAGCGGAAAATCGTGAGAGGAGGCGGTTCATCTTCGAGCTTCCACAATGTCGACATTGAACCGGATCAAGTCGATGGGGGTTCAATGTCAGGATCGCATTGCGTTTCGTGCAGTCTTGGCACAGGTACTCATAAATGGGCATGACGGTGACCTTTCAAGGACTGGAAAATGGATAGAGGGTTGGGGAGTGTGTGCGATCAGGAATCAGGTTCTGATCCATGGTTCGTGCCAAGGTGAGGACAAAGACGTCGGCTGAACCGGATCGGCGCAACGTCTTGGCACATTCATTGACGGTCGTGCCGGTTGTGAAGACATCGTCAATGAGCAAGATACGTTTGTTCATGAGTTGAGCAGGGTGCCGGACCGCAAACGCGTGGCGAAGATTTTTGAGTCGGCTTGCACGAGAGAGAGAGGTCTGAGGTGGAGTGGATGTGGTACGGACCAGATTCGTGTAGGAGATGGCAATGTTCAGATGTCGTCCGATCCGGTCCGCGAGCAGCAGTGCCTGGTTGAACTCTCGCCGGCAGAGTCGCTCATGGTGCAATGGAACTGGTATGATCAGGTCGATGGTATCCAGCCGTGGAAGTGTGGTGAGCATCAAGTCGGCGAGGGGCGTCACGAGGGATACCTTCCTCTCGTACTTCAGCAAGCGGATCGCATCCTGGAGCGGAGGTGTATAGGGATACAGTGTCCAGGCTTTGGTATAAGAAGGTGGACGTTCAACGCAGAAATAGCACAGATGCTGGGGGCTATAGGTGGTCGCCACTGAAGAAGCAAAGGGTCGATCGCACCGCGCACATCGCGCTGTGGGCATCGGCTGAAGCGTGCTCCAGCAGACGGTACAAAAATGAGGAATGAGGTCATCTGCTAAGGGTGAACCACATACCACACAGTGAATCGGGAAGAAAAAGCGTGTGATACGGCGCAGGAGTCCTGGAAGCTGAGGGAAAGCAGCCATGGCAGACAGAAATAAATCCTTGCTCTCGTTTCATTATGGCGAAGCGGCGGCCTCTGTCAAGGTTGTCCTGCTCCGAAGGGTTGTGTTATAGGAGTACGCGTTTTAGAGGATATTAGGACCGGTCTTTCAGGAGCGTGCGGAGTCGGTGGTCACGATCAGACAGCTTTCTAAGACCTATTCCCGCGGTGAGGCCATGGTGACAGCCTTGCACGAGGTAGATCTTGAGGTTCAGCAAGGCGAATTCTGTGCCTTTGTCGGTCCGAGCGGGTGCGGGAAGAGCACCCTTCTCAATCTTGTCGCCGGACTGGATGACCCGACATCGGGGGACATCGTGATTGATGGACGGTCCACGAACACGCTGAATAGTCAGGACTGGACGACGATGCGGCGTGAAACAATCGGGATCGTGTTTCAGGCCTTCCATCTCGTTCATGGGTTGACGGCTGAAGAGAATATCGCACTCCCCCTGCTGTTGCGGGGAGAACCGGGACGTGATATCGCAGCACGGGTCGACGATCTGCTGCATCGAGTTGGCATGAGTCATCGGCGCCGCCATCGTCCAGGTGAGCTCTCGGGCGGAGAGCAGCAGCGAGTGGCGATTGCACGGGCATTAGCCCACCGACCACGGCTGCTGTTGGCGGATGAACCGACCGGCAATGTCGATTCGCATCAAGGTGCAGAGATCATGGCGCTGATTCGGGAGCTCGCCCGGTCAGGAGGGCAGACGGTGCTGTTGGTGACCCATAGCACACAGGCTGCGTTGGCGGCTGATTATACGTGGGCGATGCGTGATGGCAGGCTGGTTTCACGCACCACCCATTCTGCTCAATCGGTGTATCCGTCATGAATCTCTCGACGACGATTGCGGGAGTCACATTTCCAAGCTGTTTTATGAATGCAGCCGGTGCGCTCTGTGTCACAAGAGAAGAACTGGAGGCCTTAGGACGGTCTGCCGCAGGGGCAATCGTGACGAAGTCGATGACCATTGAGGCGCGTCATGGGAATCCGGAACCGCGTTATTATGGATTTCCTGGAGGCTCCATCAATTCGATGGGACTGCCCAATCTGGGCTATCGGGCCTATGCCGAATTGATTCCGCAGCTCAAACGATTCGGCAAGCCCATCATTGCCAGTGTCGCCGGACTGACTGAGGACGACTTTCCGACGATTGCTGAAACGATCAATGCCGCACAGCCGGATCTTATTGAGGTGAATTTGTCTTGCCCCAATATCCCAGGCAAGCCTCAGATTGGGTATGACCCGGATGCCTCTGAGCGGGTACTCAAGAAGGTGCGTCCAAAGATCACGGTTCCCATGGGGGTCAAGCTCCCGCCCTATTTTGACCCCGCACATCATCATGTGATGGGAACCATGCTCGGGCGATGTGGAGTGGACTTTCTGAATCTGATCAATTCGGTCGGCAATGGACTGGTGGTTGATCCGGAGCGGGAAACGGTCGTGATTAAGCCGAAAGGTGGGTTTGGTGGATTAGGTGGACGACTGATCAAGCCCGTGGCCTTGGCGAATGTCCGTGCGTTCTATAAGTTCTTTGGAGAAAAGATGCCCATCATCGGCACGGGGGGAGTGATTGATGGGGGGGATGCCTTTGAACATATTCTCTGTGGTGCATCAGCGGTTCAGATTGGGACGGTACTGGTGGAGGAGGGGTTGGACGCCTTCCGTCGTGTAGAATCGGAACTTGGGGCGGTGTTAACCCGAAAGGGATATCGATCGATTCAGGACTGCCGCGGACGTCTCAAGGAACTCTAGGTTCACTTGGTGCCGAAATTACGCGGCAAGAGATTTTGCTGCAAGGCTTGGCGTAGCAACTGGGCCACGTTGCGAACGTTCAGCCGACGCATCAAGTTGAAGCGATGGACCTCAACCGTCCTGACGCTGATCCCCAACGATCCCGCGATTTCGCGGTTGGTATGGCCAAGCGCGACGAGTCGTAAGATTTCACGTTGTCTGGGGGTAATGGACACCGAAGACTTCGTGTGGCGGGTGGTTCGGGCGAGATGTTTGGTCGCTTTTCTTGCTGTGGTCGCGTGTCTTGCCATTGGTGCTCCTTCTGTATAAGTACGCGTCAGTCTAACAAACGGTCCCTATCATGTAAACGAAACTGACAGAATTTGCAGAAACAGGTCGGGACTGTCCGCTGCGGTTGGTCAGTTTCCGGTGCATGTCCTCCGCAGTTCCTCTTCTTCTACCTCCATGCTGTCTTTCATTAAGGTCGTTCTTCTGATCCTTGTCTCTCACCTGCGACAGTGGCCGTTGCGGACCGTCCTGACGATCGGCGGTGTGGCGCTTGGGGTCTCGGCATCCGTGGCTGTGCGTACGGCCAATGTGGATGTGCTGAGTTCATTTGAGCAAGCGGTGGTGACCGTGGCTGGTCCGACCACCCTGGAAGTGTCAGGCGGTGAGTCAGGACTTGATGAGCAACTCATGACGCGTCTGCGTGCCGTGCCCGGTGTGACCGCAGTATCCCCTGTAATTCTCCAAACAGCCGTTGAGATGAGAGGAGGTCAACCGGGACAGGCGATTCAGGTGCTTGGCCTGGATCTGTTGGCGGAATTCAACACGAGAGGGTTCCGTCTGAGCCAGCCGGCTACGGAACGCCAGATGCTCGACATGATCCACCCACACTCAGTGTTTGTCGGGGACAAGCTGGCGATCGACTGGAATCTGTCGGTCGGGGATGAGGTTCACCTTCTGATCGGGACCGGCAGCTGTCGCTGCCGAGTCGCAGGAATTCTTCACAGTGAGTCAGATCGACATTCGTCCTGGGAACGTCTGGCGGTTATGGATATTGCTGCCGCTCAGGTGACCTTCGGCATGATCGGTCTGGTCGATCGGATTGATCTCGTGACCGCGCCAAATCTGTCTGTTGATGAGGTGGCGGACAAGGTCCGAACGGTCTTGCCTCCGCACGTGACAGTGGAGCGGCCGATGAACCGGACGAGTCAGGTTGAGCAAATGATCAGCGCGTTCCGTCTGAACCTGACGGTGCTGAGTTGGGTCGGTCTGTTGGTGGGAATGTTTTTGATTTACAACACGATGGCCTTCGCCGTTGCACAGAGACGACGGGAAATCGGCATTTTTCGAGCAGTGGGGATGACGCAAGAGCGGGTGGCTGTTCTGTTCCTCATTGAGGCCGGACTGTACGGTATCGTAGGAGGTCTTGTCGGAAGTGTTGCGGGAATGGTGTTAGCGCAACAGCTGATCGCGCTGCTGAGTCGAACCATCTCCGATCTCTACGTTCCGGTGAGTGCCGGTGGAGCAGGATCGTTGTGGACCGGGCCATGGTTCAGGATGGGGGCGGAAGGCGTCCTCATCGGCTCTGTGGTGTCGATGATCGGCGCCATCGGTCCCAGTGTGGATGCCGGCCGGACGACGACGGTTCGTGCTCTCGCTCCGGGAGATTATGAGGCGAGTCAGCAGTTGCGAGTGGGCCGTCTCGCTCTCATGGGCTGTGCACTGCTGGGTGTGGCAGGACTCCTGAGTTGGCCAGGGCCGATTCAGGGGATTCCGGTCTTGGGCTACATGGCTACGCTTTGTCTCTTGGCCGGACTGGCTTGTCTCGCTCCGTTGTGCGTGACAGGAGGGGGAGGTCATCGCCGATCGATCGGCTCGACAGCCGGATTGCCAGGGGTGATGAGAACGATTGCGGTGGAGCATGCGTCCAGAAATCCAGGTCGAAACGGCGTCACGGTCTCAGCCTTCATGGTGGGGTTGGCGATTATGATCGGGGTGTTGGTCATGGTTCGCAGCTTTCGGCATACCGTGGAAGTCTGGGTTGCCGATACGGTTTTGGCCGATGTGGTGGTGGCGCCGTCACTCTGGTTGCGAGGCACGGAGATCGGCACGGTCGGACGGAGCCTGCCGCAGTCCTGGACGAGCCTCCTGTCCTCGATTCCTGAGGTGGCGGCGGTCGATACCTATCGCGATGTACGGATGACGGTGAACGGCCACCGCGTGGCGGTGGTTTCCCGGGATTTGCGCTTACATGCTCAGTGGAGCCAATACCTGGTTCGACGCGGCGATTCATCAGAACAGCTCAATCGAGCGGCTGAGATCGGCGGCCTGCTCGTTTCGGAAGTGTTGGCGAATCGCTTGGGCGTGCAGGAAGGATCTATCCTTGAAATCATGACCCCCAACGGTGTAAGGCCATTTCCCATCGTGGCGGTGTTTTATGATTATTCCACGGACGGGGGCAAGCTCCTGATGGATCGAGCTCTGTATCAGTCGCTGTGGCGCGACGAGTTGGTGACCGTCTTCCCTGTGTATCTGCGCGAGCGAGCCAGTCTAGATCGTGTACGAGATCGGATCACTGAACAATTGAGCATCGTCACCAACGGAGGACTTCCTCCATTAGTCATCAGTAATACAGAGTTGCGGAAAGAGATCCTTGAGATTTTCGATCGGACGTTTCTCTTGACCTACGTCCTGGAAGCCATCGCTGTCGTCATTGCGATGCTGGGGATTGTGAACACGCTCATCACGTCCGTGCTCGAACGACGTCGGGAGTTTGCCACCCTCCGGGCCATTGGCGGCAGCTCGGCACAAATTCAGCAGCTGGTACTCTGGGAAGCCATCTACCTGGGTGCGATCGGAATCGTCTTGGGACTCATTGGGGGAGGGCTGCTGTCGCTGTTGCTGATCAAAGTGATCAATCGGCAGTCGTTCGGATGGACCATTCAGATGATTCTTCCAATCGGATCGCTCGTCCAGGCCGTGGCGCTTGCCGTCTTGGCCACCTTGGTGGCTGGCTACTTTCCTGCCCGATGGGCCGCACGGCAACCGGTCGTTGAGGGACTGAGGGACGAATAATCCTCGGGATGGAATCGATCACAATCGTCGAGTAAGTGAAATCTTTACATGAGGTATACGAACTTATTTATTTCTTGGCCTTATGTCCATACTGGTCAAGTAGTACTTGAAGTTCATGTGGGATAGGCATCGGTTTGAACGGAGGCACTCGAGCGCCTCCGGTATTGCCGATTGGAACCCAGATTCTCGAGAAAAGTAACGCTCCCAGGATCCTTGGAATCTGACCCAGGATCTCTACGATATCTCGATTCCGCAAACCAACCCTCAACATCCACCAGTGCGTTCGCGCATGGGCAATCGAGAACGACTGTCCTAAGATATGTGCCCGCTCAAGATGGGAAAATGCGAGCGGGAGATTGCCGGCATCGTACAGCTTGCCTGCCGTAGTCATTTCCGTATCATAGGCTCGTCGAAGCTCGGGGTGCATATCGTTCGTGAAGAGGGGGAACTTCCATCAGTGTACCTGAGGAATACATGCGAAACCAGCATGGGTATCCTCTCCCTCCCGCCGTTCAGGCCAAAAGACACGACGGTACTTCAAACCAGTAGAACGTCCTGGTTTCGTCTCGTCAGAGCCTCCCCGTTGGGGCAGTTGTCCGTCGTGATCGAGCTGGTCAAGCGGGGGGGGGCAGACTCAAGGAAACTCAGGACATCGTGGATACCTTCCCACGCGTAGTCTTGCACCCCCTTCGCAAATCCTCTTACAATCAGCCCCTGTGAGGTTCTCATGCCCTTCACTCTGCGCCCGGCCATTGCGTTCGCCTTTCCAAGCTTCGTGACTATGCCTTACGCGGAGGGATTCAGATGAAACGACTGCTCCTGATCACATGCCTATTGCTCCGTACATGTCCCAGCGTATGCGGAGTGGGGTGAGATTGGCACATCCGACAACGGTGCGACGGTCTATGGGCGCGGATTCACACACAGTCGCCGCAAGGGGGATCTGGTGACGATGTGAACCTTATACGACTTCAAAGCTGCCCAAACCATCCTGGATAAGCCGTATTTCTTCTCGATCGCAAGATGAATATGACCTGCACGAAAGACCGCCATCGGGCGCTTGCGACAACTAGGGCCTGTTAACGCTAACGAAAGCTATCGACGATGAACGCAAAGGTGATGAACACGATGAACATGACATCGAGTTTCTCACCCCGCGAGAAGAGGCGCCGAAAGCCCTTGAGTCGGCGGAACAACCGTTCGATCTCATTGCGGCGCTTATACAGGACTCGATCGTATTCCCATGGTACGCGACGATTCTGCGTGGGTGGCACCACCGGCACATACCCGAGCTCCACGGCCAGTTGCCGCGTCTCATCGCCTTCATACGCCCGATCCATCAACAAAGGGATTGGACGTGGCCGTTTCCCGAAGCGGTGGAGCAGCTTGCGCCCCTCCGGGGCGTCGTGGGCCTGGCCCGGCGACAGAGCAAACGTCAGGGCCGTTCGAGCATCCGCGGCAACCAGATGAATCTTGGTGGTCCACCCGCCGCGGGATCGGCCGAGGGCTTGCGGGCCGTTTTTTTTAACGCCCCGGTCCCATCCGGATGGACCTTGACAAGGGTACTGTCCAACGCGACGGTTTCGAGCTTCACGCGGATGATCTGGGCCTGTTGCAACTGGGCAAAGACGCGATCCAGGACCCCACTCTTTGCCCAGCGGTTCATACGGGTATAAATGGTGTGCCAGTTGCCGAACTGCGTGGGGAGCCCACGCCATTNCGTTTCCGTTCTAACCTTGACCGGAACTGTGACGAGGGGGTAAGACCGATGAGCAGCAGCCGAGTCCTAAGTCGCTGGTTTAATTGGTGGCGGTGACCCGGATTGAACGGGTGACCCGCGGCTTATGAGTCCGCTGCTCTGCCAACTGAGCTACACCGCCACGTCAGAGCTGAACAGAGTCACGATGATAGCCGAAGTCGGATGGTGGTGTCCACCGATTGGATGACACAATGTTCCACTCTGTCTGGATGCCATGATACCAAACCTGATATGGTCCTTTGTTGAGAGGAGGCAGGGAGCGGGATGTCGATTGGAAGAGATCGTGCAGTCGTCATCACTGGAGCATCGACGGGTATCGGGGCGGCCTGTGCGCTCCATCTTGATCGATTAGGGTTTACGGTCTTTGCCGGGGTGCGGAAGCCTGATGATGGTCAGGCGCTTCAAAAGACCAGCTCCGATCGACTCATTCCAATTCTGATCGATGTAACCGATCCGCCATCCATTCAGCGTGCTCGAGCGATCGTCTCAGAGCGATGTGGGGCGAAGGGGTTGTATGGGCTTGTGAATAATGCCGGGATTGCAGTGCCGGCGCCGCTCGAAGCCATCCCGCTTTCTGATTTCCGGCGGCAACTTGACGTGAATGTGATTGGACAGCTCGCCGTCACGCAAGCGTTTCTTCCGCTGATCCGTCAGGCCCGTGGTCGCATTGTGAACATGGGTTCGATCGCAGGCCGTTCCACGATTCCGATGATGGGAGCCTATTCTGCCTCGAAGTTCGCACTGGAGGCGATGACGGATGCCTTGAGACTGGAGGTGCAACCATGGGGCATCCACGTGTCGATTATCGAGCCTGGTGCGATCACGACACCGATCTGGGCCAAGTCTGCTGCTGATGCCGCCGGGCGAGAAGCGAGTATGGAGGCTGAGCTGAAACGACTCTATGAACCGACGGTGGCGGCAGTGCGAAAGGTAGTGGAGGAGGCGGCAACGCGAGCAATTCCGGCGGACGTTGTTGCGAAGGCAGTTGAGAATGCCTTGACGGCACCTGTGCCTAAGACCCGCTATCTGGTTGGTACGGATGCAAAGATCCGTGCGTTCATCGGGCAGATTCTTCCGGACCGGGTCATGGACCGCCTCCTCACGGCCGTCCTCAAGCTCCCTCACTGACTCCCTGGCGTTGGTTTCGCGAGCCCGATCCCAAGATCTTGCTTTGAGATGTCGAATGAAAAGCGGAGCTGGAGCGCGAGATATTTTTGCACAAGTCCCGCTCGATCGAGGGGTTGATCTTGTTCGTGATAGACCGCGAATTCCATGTTGCGCCAGCGTACGGCGAGGCCGATGATCCAATCCAATTCGGTCGGGCTGGCCTGGTTTCCCGCATCTCGATCTGTAAACATATTCACGTCGCCATAGAGCACGATCTTGTTTTTGTAGAGATCGAGGTCGGCATGGGCGACATACCGGAAGAGTGCTCTGCCGGTATTGTCGGGCCTGGCGAAGTAATTTCTGTTATGAAAGAGCCAGCCGCCCCCGGCATAGGCCGTCAAATTTTGATAGGGGAAATGGCGTTGCCACCAGGGGAAATCTTGAACGGCCTGGAATTTGGCCGTGACCAGCCCATCGGCATACTCTTGCGTCACACCCTTCCGGTCCAGGGGTGCATCGCGTTCATACTGGAGGCGCCAGTTGACGTGGCCGAGCACACCGGTGAAGGCATAGGTCCCATCCCACTCACTCAGCTCAATCCATCCATTCGTGCGATCTGAGAAAAAGTTCTGGTCGGTATAGAAGGTGAGGTACTGCTTGTAGAGATCGGTTTCAAGATGGAGCATGTGACGCAAACCCACAAGACCTGAATTGTCAGGTCTGGCAGCAAAGGAGGGGTTCGAGGCAAATACACCGGTGAGGAAATATCCAGCGAAGAGCGATTCTTCAGCCCCTCTCCCATTTGCATCTTCCAAGGATGGGAGCGGACGTCCATATTTTTCCAAGGCCGACACCTGTGGGGGATTGATCAGGAGGAGGCTAAGTCCGAGGCTCATGCTGAGGGTCGTCGCTGTACGGAAAATGAGCGAGGTCATGGGTACCAGGGTGATACGGGATCAGTCGAAATCTTCCGCTACTGACAGGAATCAAAAATGTCTTCACAGTCGTTGGAGGCATCAAATGTCGGAGGGACGAAACGGTAGTGAACATCCAGGACACGATCATCAGTCAGGATGACGGTGGCCCAACAGCCATGGCGAATGGTTGCAAAGCTCCCTTTCCCAACCGGCCGAGATTCTTCCAGTATCGGGGCTTCACGGTAGTATCGCAGAAAGGTTCGTTCACCGTCTGAGGTTTCCTTGTGAGGTATCCCGGCACAGGCAAGGATTGCTGACTTGGATTTCCCCACCATACGCTGTTGATTGGGGTACTCACCGACATGGGCAGGTGTGCTGCAACTTGTCAGCCATATCTGCACGATGCCCAGGAGCATCAATGCAAGAGGATTCTGCCGCATCATGGCAGCCATTGTTGTTGGGGAATAATAATGGGAAAGCAACCACGTTGAAGGTGCATTCGAAACAACGCACGCACGGTGTGAAAAGTCACTGAGTCGATCAACCGACCAGGTCTGGATTGAGGCGGGTCATCGGTTTGACCGAGATGGCCTTGATCTCGTTGTAGACGATGGTGCGGCCAACTTGACGGAGACGATTGAAGACACCTTCCACGATCACTTGATCGCCTTCATGAACCTCAAGCTGGCCAAGGCTTACGACCTTGAGGGTGCCGGCTTGATCTTGGAGGAGGAATCCGTAGGCTGGCTGTCCCTGGCGATTGGTTGCCAGCTGGACATTCATGACTTTGCCGGTGACGACGACGTCCTGATGGTCGTATTGCTCCGGGTGCGCCAATAGTTCTGCAATCTCAATCAGACCGCTTGCGAGAGCCGGCGTCGTGCCTGGTGAGCCAGGCGTCAACACACACAACATGAAGAGGAAAAGAAACGCTGCCAGAGAGGTCACAAACGGTTGTCGACTGATGGCCGATGTCTTCATGGCTGGGGGTAATTATACCGAACCGCCGGTGATTGGCAAGATCGAAAGTTCACCATTTGTCGGATGACCGACCGCTCACATCCTCTCCGATAAAGTTATGGAGAATATGCCGTTGAAAGTCGGTGAGTTCTCCCTGACCGGACTCTGGTGCCGGAGAAGGAAGTTCGCCGGCCTTAGGTGTGGGCATCGATCGTTTCAGTAACTCCTCGTCCAACACGGCGTTACTGGTATCCAGATCCTTCTGAATTGAGACCAGCCGTTGGAGACCGAATAAGGTTCGGGTCGTTTCGGTATGGATCGCGTTGGAACTGGCGCCATACACGAGCGAATTCCAGAACTTAGTCTCCGTCGCTTCCGATATTCCCATCATCGCATAGATCTCAAGTTTTTCAATCAGTGCGGATTCAGTGCCTTCCAGCCCGTCGTATGTGGCAATCGACCGCTCAATCGGAGTCTGGGCGAGGGTACGCAGGGTGGCTTGCCACATCTCGGGTGACGGAGCGGGCGATCCGCTTACCGGGGTGTCTGAACACCTGGCTTGGGTCGCCAGCAGATACTGAGAGAGGAATTTGACCTTGCGTGCAGCAAGAGTTCCGGCCGGAATACCCCAGATGTGGCCGATCTCGTGGTCTTGCAGTGTGGTCGAGTCGGAGGTCCGACGCTCGCGTTCTGCCAAGGCCAGGCGTTTTCTGAATCGTTCAACAAAGCGAAGCTGCATCTGCATCTCGACGACCAAACGATGCTTCAGGTACTCCTCAGCCCCGATTTCGTCCTTCTCCCACTGTTGTTCCAGGATTCGTAACGTCGTGGACGGGACTGCGGAACGAGCCTGTGCGCTGAGCGCCGCGATCGTTTCCGATGAGACGCCTCGATCGGTGAGGAGAACGGAGGCACGGGCGGCGAATGCGGAGGCCGTCTTGATGAGATGTTCGAGGGCGACACATTGCAACCAGGTTCGCTCTCGTCGGAGTCTGGCTCGTCGGCGGTATTCGTTCCGCCGGTCGACCATGGCCATGATGGATTCTTGGGTCATGGTCGTGACGGGTTTCTTGCCGGAGACACAGCGAGGGTCCGGTCGATCTGCCACCATAAACAGGATTTCGTCCTGCGTGACATCGAGATATTGCAACAGCAGCAGTCGGAGGATAATCCGTCCCTGAATCGGCAGGTCGGCGATCGCCTCCTCAATGATATCGACCGTGAGGGGAGAAGATGCGAGTGTTGGTGTCATGGTGTTCCGGTCAGCGTATACAGAAAAAAGATGATGACCTTTTGGTGCGGTGTCCTGTTGTGGTCTGTTGATCCGGCAGCGATGTCGCTATGCCGTACCGGCTTTCTGCTGAGAAGCCTGCTCCAGCTGACGAGCGACGTATTCCCGAACATCCTGGATCGTCCCGCTGATGAACATCTCGCGCGGAATCTCTACCCGGACGAGCCGGGATGGATCGATCCCTTTGTCCTGGGCATACTGTTCATCGATATAGAGACTGACCGAGCCATCAGGAAAACGCAGGGCATAGAGGGAGGTCGTGTCAGCCATGGCCATTCACTTTCTTGATCGTTCTACCTGTACAGGTACCATAGGGTTCGTTGAACTGTCAAAACCACGGGATGACCTCTGTTCAAGCTGGGTGAGCGTGCAGCCTGAGGAGTACTTTTCTTGGTACGATGAGATCGTTGCTGAAAAATAAAAGGCCTTCGGTCGGATGACCGAAGGCCCTCGTCCATACGGATATTCCTGGCACCTAGCCGCCGAGCGTATCGAGCGTTTCCTTCAGACTTCTGCGGACGCAGGTGAAGATCGGGGTATCTCGCAAGGTATATCGTGATCCTTCCGTCTCCCGTAGGGCCATCACCAGGTCAAGGAAATCTTCCGGCTTGTCGCTTTCAAACGCGACGACCCATTCCTGATCATCCAACCCAAACGAATAGGTGGTATTCAGCTTCACTGATGGAAACCGATGCCCTACTTCAATGTGCTCGTCCATCATACCCTGACGAGCCGCCTTGGTCAGGAGGAACCACTCACGTGTTTTGAGAAAGGGATACACAAAGATATACTTGCTCTTCCCTGGTACGACCGTGAGCCGCTTCCCTTCCTGTCCCGCATGTGAATGGTTGTCGACATAGATGGATCGCTTGGTCATGGCCAAATACGAGTAGGGAGTCGAGAGATACTGCCCAAGACCGGAAGCCAGCATCTTGGCGCTCATATCCTGAAACAGATCGAGATCGTAGCTGATGCGCCACAGCATAAAGTCACAATCCCCTCGGATCCCGACGGTGGAATAGGGGACGACCAACACTTTGCCGTTAAAATCTTCGACCGCACGCAAGAACTCCTGTTTGCCCTGGGTGCGCACATCCTCTGGGAGCCGTCGCCAGGCCGGGTCCACTTTGTAGAACGCAAAATTGACGAACTGACGCCGAGGTGCCGGCGTAGAAGGGGGGGTCTCCGGAGTCGACATTACAAAGCTCCTTTAGTAAATTGAGAGGCAGTACTCTTTGTAGTTTTCTTTCGTTTAGCATTTCCCCTTCCGTGTTGTCAACCGGAGGATCAGGCGAAGAGGCATTGCTTGACAAGGTCGAATCGTTCTGTGACCCGCTGGCAGATGGGGGTTTGGACTTCTGCGGTGCTTGGACAGACTGTCACAGGCCTGCTGAGTTTCGTCGGCCTTGCGGCTGCGATCGAGGTGAGTCCGACGCCGACCCAAATTCAACTTGCATTGGATCGAGGAAAACAAGCCGCGGCGCAGCAACGCTCGCCCGAAACCTTGTACACTCGCTTCGGGAATGCCGATCCCGCACAGCCCGAAGGCTTTCTCCTGACGAAGCTCGGAGGGTTGTCGGTGTTGGCTGCCCATATGGCGTTACGAGGACTTGAACCGAGCGCGGCCGATGTTGCCCACGTGATCGAGGCTTCTTCTATGCTCGTCAGCGCAATGATCGTCGGAGAGCGTCCGGACTTTGCCGTGAACAGTTACATGGTTCTCGATCAAGAGGGGAGAACGATCAAGCCGCTCACGGTACGAGCCGATGGCCAAGCCGATCGTTGGGCCACCTGGCCCGAGCCGCAGAAATTTCACGCCAAAATCGTTGCGACATTCCGCTACAATGATTTCGACCCGAACGCCAGGACGACGATCATGATCTTTCCGGCCGGTGGAGGAGAGGTCCGTGTCTTGGTTGATTTCGCTCACATTGAATAAGGACTCCTAACGGCCTATGCCAACGTTTGCTTCATCAGCTCGTACGTGTATGGCAGAAACCATTGCCATTGGTTCGGAATTGCTGGTCGGGGGGCGGGCCGATAGTAACTCATTATTCATCGCGGAGGCTCTTGCCGCGATCGGTGTGGAAGTCCGGTTTAAATCCATTATCGGTGATGATGAGGGTGATATTGGGCATGCACTCACGATCGCCCGGCAACGGGCCGGCATTGTGATCATGACGGGAGGGCTTGGCCCTACGGTTGATGATTGCACTCGAGAGGCCGTTGCAGCGGTGACGGGCTCCCGTCTGGCCCGCCGCAGAGAAGCACTTGAGGGCATGACGGCTCGATTGGCGCAGTGGGGGAGAGTGCCGAATCGAGGGCAGTTGCGACAAGCGCTGATTCCCGCCAACGCCATCGTCTTGCCCAATCCAGTCGGGTCTGCGCCGGGGTTTACGCTGACGTGGCGAGGAACACAGATCGTAGTGTTGCCCGGTGTTCCGAGCGAGATGCGCGCGATGATGGAACAGTCGGTCATCCCACTCGTGCTTGCTCACCTTGAACGATCAAAGGGCTCTCGTCCGCAGCCGGTGACGCGGGTGATCTTTCAGACCTGGGGATTGCCTGAGGCTGAAGTGGATACTAAATTGCAGGGAGTGGTTTCCAAGCGGGAACCGATCGCACTGGGGCTACTGGCTTCGCCAAATGGGGTGCTCGTATCGTTGACGACGAGCGCCCGGCGTTCGATCAAGGCTCATGTACTCACCTCGAAAATCGAAGAGGTCCGTCGGCGCTTGGCGGAGTGGATCTATGCTGAAGGACACGACACCATGGAAGAAGTCGTCGGGCGATTATTGGTTGAACAGCACCGCACGATCGCGGTTGCCGAGTCCTGCACCGGCGGGTTGATCGGTCATCGACTGACCATGGTGCCGGGATCCTCTGCCTATGTCGATCGTGGCGCGATTTGTTATAGCAACCATGCCAAAACGGAGATGCTTGGGGTACCGGAGAACCTAATTGAGAAATATGGGGCCGTCAGCCGTGAAGTCGCGCGGGCCATGGCGACGGGGATGCGTGAACGTGCTGGTACGTCAGTTGGCTTGAGTGTCACCGGCATTGCCGGACCAGGAGGAGCCACGGAGACCAAGCCGGTCGGCTTGGTGTATGTGGGGCTCGACGGAGGAGCGGGCGAACCTCTCACGAAAGAATTCCGGTTCCATGGCGACCGGTCAGTCATCAAACAGCGGTCTTCGCAGGCAGCGTTAGACCTCTTGCGACGGTGGCTCCTTGAGAGGGACCAAGCATGATTCGCACTTTTCTCGCAGTCGAACTCAGTGAGGACCTTCGCAAGCAGATTGCATTGGTGCAACAAGATTTGCAAGCACGGCTCGGCGGCGAGTCGTCAAAATCAGTCCGGATCGCCTGGGTACAGCCGTCGTCCATTCATCTTACCTTGAGGTTTCTCGGCGATACGGATGAACAGGTGCTCGATCCGATGCGCGAAGCCATGGCGACCATCCGGAGATCCCATCCGACCATCCAGATTCCCATCGATCGGCTCCAGGCCTTCCCCAATCTTCGGCAGCCACGGGTGCTGTGGATCGGCCCATCTGAGCCATGGTTGAAGAGTGATGCTGCCAAACAGCTGACGGCATTGCATCGGGAGATCGAAGCCTGTTGCCGGTCTCTCGGTTTTATGACGGAGGACAAACCCTTTACGCCTCATCTCACCGTGGCACGGATCAAGACCGGCGATCGAGAAGTGGGGCAGAGGCTCGCTCAAAGCGGCGCCTGTGATCGTGCACTATTAGTCGGAGTCCTTACCGTTGGGCCGCTGGTGTTGATGAAAAGCAAGCTCCGTCCGACAGGACCGGTCTATACGAAGCTGTGGGAAGTAGCGTGAGGGAGTTGAACCTTCTGCTTGTTTGATTTGGAAGCCACAGGTGCACGTTATGGCTCAAGGAGTGGGATCAACGCCCGGTGACCTTGCTGTTGAGCTAAGTCGACCGGGCGTTCGCCAGATGTCATTCTCGCCTGTTTATCTGCGCCATGTTGAAGGAGGAGGCTGACGATCTCCTGATCCCCTCGATAGGCTGCGACGTGCAACAGCGTTGCGCCACCGATCTGCACCTGCTCATTCACCTGTGCACCTTTTGCTAAGAGCAGTGCCACCGTCTCTCGTCGCCCTCTTCAAACCCGTGGAGAGCGGCGTGACGCCATCCTGACTTCCAGGATTCACGGCTGCGCCTCGTTGAGCAGCAGCGCCACCACGTCCGATGCCCATGCTTGGCTGCGAGGTGGAGCGGGTCATTCCGCGCGCATCGGCTGATTCTGTATTGATGCCCTGTCAAGAAAGGTCTCCACTCTGAGCAGATTCCCATCCGCCGCGGCTCGGCGTAGTTGCTCTTCCGGTGATGTGGTGCAGCCACTGATCAACAGCAGTGCAAGAGACCAGAGGACTCGTTTCCAATTCAGTGTATCCGGCGTCATTTCATTCGCTCTTGTTTTCTAGCAGGATGTTGAAAAAGTCCGCCAGCGGCGTTTTTGCATCGCTCAGAGGGCTCAACGTACCGAAGCGTACACCTTGCCTCTTCCTCGCTGCGGCCTTGATGGACAGCCTTTTTGAGCATCCTGAAGTTGTTCTGCCCTTAGCATCGTGCGGAAAATTTCAGCCATCTTGTTCGCATCAAATGAGTTTTTCCGCAGCCTGCTAGAGCTGCGACTACAGGGAGTAGTTCCGAGTCTCTTCACACGGTTTCAGCGTATGGCAGTCGTATACCGGGGATTGCAGTCGACGCATTCATGAATACTGTGGGCTACAGTTTCAGAAGAGCATAGAGTGTGCGGTGGCCTTGTTGACGAGCAAGATCGAGCGGGTGTTCACCCGATTGTGTCTTCGCACGTTTGTTTCCTCCATGCTTGAGCAGGAGCGTCACGAGCTCTCGATTGCCATGATAGGCACCCAGATGCAAGGGGGTTTTCCCGTCCGCGGTCTGCGCGTTGATTGCCGCGCCTTTTTTCAAGAGGAGGGCGGCCATCTCGCGATAGCCTGCAGCGGTTGCGATGTGGAGGGGGGTCGCGCCGTCAGGCGTGGATTGGTTGACCAAGGCGCCTTTTTCTAAGAGGAGTGTCGCGACGTCCCGGTGGTTGTTTTGCACGGCAAGGAAGAGCGGCGTCGCTCGGTTGCGTGCCTGTTGATTGATGGCTGCTTTCTTTTTCAGCAGCAGAGTCACCACCTCCCGATGGCCGTTTTGCGCGGCAACGTGGAGTGGGGTCACACCGTTCTGGACCGATTGATTCACAAGTGCACCACGTTCGAGCAAGAGTTCCACGATGGCGCGATGTCCGTTTTGTGCCGCGACTAACAGTGGTGTCGCCCCATCCGTCATGGCCTGGTTCACGGCGGCGCCTTGTTCGAGGAGCAGTGACACGGTTGGGAGATGGCCATTCTGGGCGGCGACGAACAGCGGCGTTGACCCGTCAGCCAAGGTCAGCTTCGCGTTGGTCCCATGTTGAAGCAGCAGCTCCACGACCGTGTGCTGGCCTCGTTGTGCCGCGATGAAGAGTGGCGTCACACCGTCTTCCGCGGCTTGATTTGCGTCAGCCTTATGGCGGAGCAAGAGCGCCACGATGTCTCGATAGCCGTTCTGCGCGGCGATGAAAAGCGGCGTCACACCTGTGGTGGTAGCAAGATTCGCGGTGGCTCCGTTATTGAGTAACAGGGCGGCCACCTCCGGATGGCCATTCTGTGCCGCAATGTAAAGCGGGGTGGCTCCGTCGCTGGTCACGTGATTGACCGGCGCGGCTTTGCGCAGCAAGTATGTCACCACGTCGCGATGTCCGTTCCAGGCTGCCGCATGCAGGGCGGTCGTCCCCTGCGCATTGGCCGCGCTGACATCTGCTCCGTCCTCGACGAGTTTCTTGATCTGGGGAAGCTGCCCATCCATGGCGGCTGTCAGTAGGGTTTCATCCACTGGTCGCATGGCCAGGAGCAGCGGCAGCAGGGCACAGAGGGTGCAGAGTGTGATCTGTCGCGAGGTCATGTCAGTCTCCAAATTGGTGAGAGTAGAGGAAGGGGATTATGAACTAACTCGATTGCTTCCTTCCAGTCCCTCTCTGCCATTGCGGAGCGTCAGGCGCGTCGATGTACAAACCAGGCTCTAATGGGACGGGCTGGATGTCAAGAGGCCAAGAGGGGATAGTCGCTGTAGCCGTCTGGCCCACCTCCATACAGGCGATCGTAGTTTACCGCATTGAGTGGAGCCTGTTGTGCAAAGCGCTCGACGAGATCCGGATTGGCGATGTAGGGACGTCCGTAGACAATAGCGTCAGCGGCTCCTCGTGCAACCGTCGATTCGCCGCTCTCACGCGTATAACTTCCGTTACTCATGAGGACGCCCTGGAACTGTCGTCGGGCGATTTCCAAGATCGCTTGTTCCGCAGGCAGCGCATGATTCTCGTGTCGGATTTCAAGGAAGGCGATCTTTCTCCGGCTCAATTCCTGCGCCACATAGGTCACGAGGGCTTCGGGTTGGCTGTCGGCCATGTCATTAAACGGGACGAGCGGTGAAATCCGCACCGCGACACGTCCTGCACCCCAGATACTGATCGCACTGTCGGTTATCTCCAATAGAAACCGAGCACGGTTGGGTATTGAGCCGCCATAGGCATCCGTGCGTGCGTTCACACCATCACGGAGAAAATTATCGATCAAATACCCGTGGGCACCATGGATCTGTACCCCGTCAAAGCCAGCCTGTTCTGCGTTCTGTGCGGCAAGTTTGAACATCTCCACATAGCGTGGGATTTCCTCGGTGCGGAGAGCGCGAGGGATTTCATAAGGCTTGTCACCCTGAGGGGTGTGGGTCATCTCATTGCGGATGGCTTTGGCGCTGCTGGAAACCGGCTGCTCGCCCTCGTTCAACAACGAATGCGCGGCACGCCCAGGATGCCAGATCTGCATGAAGATCCGGCCGCCTTTGGCATGGACCGCCTCCGTCACACGTTTCCAGCCGGCTACATGTGCGGGGCTGTAAATGCCACCTTCACCCATGAAGGCACAGGCATGGGCATCGACCATCGTACATTCCGTCATCATCAAGCCGCTTGACGCGCGCTGGGAGTAGTAGTCCACCATCATGTCGTTGGGAATGTGGCTAGTGCCTGCGCGCACGCGAGTGAGGGGAGCCATGATGATACGGTTCGGTAAGAGGAGTTCTCCGACTTGAAGCGGCGTGAACAATGTCGGCATTGAATATTCCTTTGAGTCAAAAATGCATCGTGGTGAGAGAAGATATACGTGAGAGAATTATCCGAGAAAGCTAGCGGTAGGCAAATACGTCCATCTGAATCGATTTGATCGGTTTAGCCTCCCCATGCACCATCCGGCGCACTCGTTCCGTGGTATCTCGACTGAACACCGCCTCACCGCAATGGAGGCATACCGTTGCAGGAATCTGCTCAACTTGCACGGTCTTCCATCGATGTCAAATACCTCGCTGATGCGTTCCTCACGACTTTCGGTTTTCCCGCATACATGACATCGGAACATGGTTACCTCCCTCTCGTATTATCATACCACTCAGCAGGATCCGGCTGATAGATCGTGATGATCTTTACCAGGTCAGAGTCTGCACGGGAGACTTGAATGTGTAGAGGCCGATCCGCCGCAGTGAACCCTAGCAGGAGGCTACTGGGTGCGTCTTTGTCCTTGGGATAGTCTTCTATAATCAATGCTCCTGCTCCGGCCTGTTGGATTTCTACGTCACCGATGCTGCGCTCAACTACGCGTTTGAACGCATGGTGGCTGAACTCGAATTCACCAGCGGATAGTTGTCGGTGAATGTCGTCCAGCGTTTTCATTCAGGTCTGCTGCGACTATAGCGAAAGCCTTGATTCAGTACAACATGATGGGATGACGGGTAAGTGCGGTCACCACATGGTGTCTCACGAGGTGCTGGGGTACAAGACTTGACCGTCGTCTGGACGCACCTATGCTCAAGCCTTCCGGCGAATTCGCTCAGTCAGCTCCTCATACACAGATCGCCGGGGCCTCACGGCCATGAGAGGAATGACTTGTCTCTTGCGATCGATCGCATAGACGATGCGAAAGCGGCGAACGCGATATTTCTGTAACCCGTCGAGTTCTCGCTTGAGCGGTTCTCCACATTCGGGGTCGGCGACAATAGCACGAATAGCAGCCTTGATCAGTTGCTTCAGCTCAGGATGAAGGGCGCGGATCACGTCCGCGACATGCGGAGGGATATCCGGACGGAAAGAGATCACGCCGTACGCCGCTTCTTAACAGGCGCGAGAGGCTCGCCGAACATGCCTCGTCAAACGAGAGCCCTTTACGTTTTGTTTTATAAAAGGCTCGGCTTTCGGCAATCTGGCTCATGAGTTCAGGATCGCTGAGGACATCGAGGGTCTCCGCTAGGCGGGTATATTCATCGATATTCATCAAGATCGCCGCCGGTCGGCCATTCTTCGTCACGAATGACTTCCTCTTCACGCTCCTGAACTCCCGCCACCAGTTCAGGGAGACGAGTTTTCACTTCCGATAGCGACAAGGTTTTTGCCATGGAAGACCTCTTACCGAAGAGACCAGAATTGTGGTCATTGGACTACAGCGACAAGGAGGGTCTCGTCAACTGAACATGCTTGTGGTCAAAGTGGGCATGATAGCGAAAGGGGATGAGAATGGGGAGTGGTAACCGTAAGGGCTCAAGTCCAAGAAGTAGGTTATTGAATGCGAGAAGGTTAATTAACGGTGAGTTCATCATGTTGGATAGCAGATGCTGCTGTTGACGCAACGCGGCCGTAGCTCTTTCAGGTAACCGGACAGAAGAAACACGCATTGTCCGCTAATCGGCCTAATAACCTGCCGCTATCAGAGCGAACACCACAATTGCGACAACGACGATTCCGATGGCGATCAGCATGAGCGGCGGATCTTTGCCAAACATTCCAGGCATGGGCTTCCTCGTGTAGGCGTATGACTCACCCTAATCCTTCTTGTTGTTGGGTGTCCAGCCGTAATCAGAAAAGACCCCCGACCGCTTTCAATATGTTCTTTTCATCGTGACGACAGGGATGATCAGGGCTTCGCTATTGGCTTTCCCTTAGCGGGTAGGTAGAAATGGCTTTCGGCCGGGTCTGCTCTTTCTTGTTGGCCAAGTAGAGATGCCGGATGTACCAGGCATAGAGCAACAACAGCAGCACAAAGTTGGGAATGAGGACGCCGGGCGTCATCCATTGCCACCCGTCGAATTTCCAATTGGAAAAGGGCCACAGCACCGGGGTCGGGAAAAAGGCATACGTATGCAAGGGCACGTCGGCCAAGATGTGCAGTCCCCATGCTCCGAGTTCCCAGACCGGTCGTTTCAGGAAGAGCCACACGAAGACAAAGACGACGAGAAATACGACGAAACTATGGGTGCAATTGTAGAGTTGATGGACATAGTGAGGAATCGTCGATTCCGGAGGAGTGCCGTGACTAAAGTCTGGCTTCGGCGAGAAGCCGAACGCGGCTGCGATGTACAGAACCCCGAATGAAAAAAGATCCGGCGCCATGCCGATGGCGAATGCCAGCCCGAAACTCCATCGGCTCTTGCGACCAAACGTAATAGAACCCCAGAGGCCATGAGAGATGAAGTCCATCAAATCCTTTCACGTAAGCGTCACGGCGATATTCTACTTGGTCGAGTCTCTTCTGGTCCATTGGGGCCGTGGTTCGACGGATCTGGTTTCATAGTGCCGGAGGCAATATCAACGAGCGCATGTTCGGAGTGCGGTTGAAGTACAGGCCGGTCCCACCTGAGATGTAACACAATAGAGTCAGGCGGCTGTTCCTACGGGACCTTGAATAAGACGCGGTTCTGGAATTGCCGTGCGTGAGATGGCTCTCGTGGGGAGAAATGCGAGGTGCTCCCTATCAAGGCGTATCATCAGGGGAGGTTCAGTCGCCTACTAAGCTTGGTCTCGCCGATCCTCTCTGTCGCATAGCCTCGTCCAATATGGCCGAGCAGCTCATAGTTGCCGATTCGATAGCCCGACAACAGGCCCCCTGCGATTTGCGGGATATGGCTGTCCAAGAGCGTCCCTTTGACATGGGGGCCAATTTCAATCGTTCCACTCCCGAGGGGGATGATCGGGACCGAGATGTCGGCAAACAGTTGTGTCATGGGCCGAAACCGATATGGCCCACAGGTTCCACAGAGGTAATCCGTGCCACCCCGCAACTCAACATTCCTCCGCCCCACGATTTCCTTGGACACCCCATTGGGGCATACTGTCCCCATCATAGAGGGAGGTGTTCATGGCGAAATCGAAGGCAGAGCGAGGCCGGTTTTCCTCGCGCAAGAAGATGGATGTGGTGCTGCGCGTGCTGCGTGGCGACGATCTGGATCTGGTCTCCCGTGAAGCGGGGATCACCGCTGCGACGGTGTCGGCGTGGCGGGACCAGTTCGTGGCCAGTGGGCAGGCCGGGTTGAAGAGCCGGGCCACCGATGGCCGCGATGACGAACTCGCGCGGCTGAAGGCCTTGGTCGGGGATTTGACGATGCGCTTGGAACTGTCGCGGGAAGCGGTCCAGCGTCTACGGGGTGGCGCCCCTTTGGCCACCGGGAGGTCGACGCGATGAGCCACGCCACGTCGCCTTCCACAAATCGCCCGTATGGTGTGGTCCGGGTCTGTCAGGAATGGGGCCTGAGTCGGGCGACGTTCTATCACCAGCAGGACCGCGTGGCTCAACCGGACGGCACAGGAGCCAAGCGAGGCCCGAAGACGGCGTACACCGATGAGGAGCTCACGGGGCACATTCGTCACGTGCTGGCGACCTCGCCATTTCTTGGGGAGGGGCATCGCAAAGTCTGGGCACGACTGCGGGCGCAAGGGATTCGCACGTCCAAACCCCGCGTGCTCCGACTCATGCGGCAGGCCGACCTCTTGGCGCCCAGCCGGGGGCCGCGCGTCGTGGGACCGCGGGTGCACGATGGGACGATCACCACCGAGCGCCCGAATCAGATGTGGGGCACCGATGCGACCAGCACGGTGACGGTGGCGGACGGAGCCGTCACGGTCTTCATCGGGGTGGATCATTGTACGCTCGAAGGGATCGGCATCCATGCGGCGAAGCGGGCCACCCGCTTCGAGGCCTTAGAACCGATTCGCCAAGGGGTGCGCCAGCAGTTCGGAGCCGTCTCCGCGGGCATCGCCACGGGCTTGCAGGTGCGGCATGATCATGGCAGTCAATATATGAGCGACGAGTTCCAGGCTGAACTCCGATTCCTGGGCATCACGTCGAGTCCGGCGTTTGTCCGTGCCCCAGAAGGCAACGGCGTGGCAGAGCGGTTCATTCGGACACTGAAAGAGCACCTCGTATGGGTGCGCACGTTCCAGACGGTGGAGGAGCTCCGCCAGGCGCTCCACGACTGGCTGCATCTCTATAATGAACAGTGGCTCATCGAGCGGCATGGGTTCCGCTCACCCATCCAAGTCCGTCGGAACCTGCTGGTCGCGCCGGAGGCCGCATGACGAGGTCGATCGTCGAGGAGGGGAGGCTTTGTGTCCAGTGTTCCTCAAGAAAACGACGCACACAGTTGGCCCAGGAGCGACGATCGCCGAACACGGCGACCACAGGTCAGGCCAAATACGGCAACAACCGTGTCCAAGAAATCGTGAGCGGTACAACATCGGCATAGGCAGGACGAGGTTCAGACCTGACCGGTTCAGCTGATACGATAATCGCTAGGAGTGTGCCGACAGCCACCCACATGACTAACCGGACACACTCCTTGCACTGTTCCCACCTTGG
>JAMXAU010000022.1 GCA_024281365.1 Nitrospira sp. | reverse complement strand
AGTTAGGAACGAGCATCCACATGAGATGATCTATTACGAGCCTCGACTTAAGGTGTCCCATTTGGTGAGACCAGAAAAGATGCGGCTGATCTGGTGTGCCAAGCAGATGTTTGTATCGGGACGAGATTGGCAACGTGTGGTATCCGACACGGCTACGAAACGGATCCACACGATTCTCTCTTGCCTTCGTGCCGTACGAGCGCTGCTCGAACTCACCAGAAGCGTCATCCTCGGCCTTCTGGGGAGAGATCGCATCCGCTATCCCTATCTAGAAAACTATCTCTATGAAGTGGTCTTTGTTCATCTCCAAACACTCGGCAGCACATACGAACAGATCACTCATCGCGCGGAACACTGAAGACGGATAACGAGACATGTGTGGAATAGCTGGAGTGATCGCCACAGAACCACTGACGCGAGGTCACCGATCTCGTGTTAGAGACATGAGTGCTGCTATGGTCCATCGAGGACCTGACGGGGAAGGCAGTTTTCATGATGGACCGATTGCCTTGACCATGCGTCGATTGAGCATCATCGATCTTCATGGAGGGCAGCAACCGCTCTTCAATGAGGATGGTTCCCTGGTACTGATCGTCAACGGAGAGATCTATAATTACATTGAACTACGCGATCAACTTCGATCCCAGGGGCATCGATTCAAGTGCGCTACTGACTGCGAAGTGATCGTGCATCTCTACGAACAATATGGCCTGGATTGCGTGAAGCACCTGAGAGGCATGTTCGCATTCGCCTTGTGGGATGCCCGTCTCCAACGGTTGATGCTGGCACGTGATCGAATGGGGGAGAAGCCGCTTTATCTCCACATCGGACCACGCGAGATCTATTTTGCGTCCGAGCTCAAAGGACTCCTGGCGGCCGGCTGCGTCCCCTTCGCCCTGGATCCGACAGCAGTGAACCTCTACTTTCACTATGGGTATGTGCCGGAACCGATGACGCCAATACGAGAAGTGTGCAAGCTTCCAGCAGCTCATATCTTGACCATCGATGCAAGGAGCTGGGAACAGAAGCAATGGTGCTATTGGTGCATGGAGGATGTTCCGACACGTACTGAGAACCCGATTGAAGCCATCCAACATGAATTGGAGACGATCAGTTCACTCATCGTCCGTTCAGACGTTCCAATCGGAATCGCCCTGAGTGGTGGACTCGATTCGAGTGCGATAGCAACGATGACTTCCAGGCGATATCCTGGCGTTATGCAGGCCTTCACTGTTGGGTATCGGGAGGAGAGTCCCTTTGATGAACGAGACGCCGCAAAGGCTCTTGCAAAACATCTCAACATGCCGATTCATGAGATTGAGTTGTGTGCCGACGATGTTGCATTGTTCTTTCCGGAACTGCTGTATTGGCTCGACGATCCGATCGCGGATATTTCAGCATTCGGCTACTACTCAGTCATGAAGGCCGCAAAGGCTCACGGAGTATCCGTGATGCTGCAAGGACATGGAGGCGACGAACTCTTTTGGGGATATCCCTGGGTACGTGATGCGGTGACGCAGACGACGCGAAAGTTGAAGGGCCAAGTGTCCGGCTCTTTCAACTTCCATGAGTATTTGACGCTGACGACGCCTGCCTATTGGTCGTTATGGGGGATGAAAGAATGGCTAACATCTGGTGCTGGGCTACGCCCTTCATGGATGGCCTATACACGTGACCAGTTCAGCCCAAAAGAACAGGTCGTGTTCTATGACCTGACACCAGATTTTCAACTGGCCAGCAAGCGAGTCGCCAATCTGTATACCAAGGCGTTTCTTGAACAGTTACAAGAAACAACGGTATACGATATTTTTAACATCCCGCTTCCTTGGCCGGCGATTGACATTCTATTGACCCGACTCATCTGCCAAACATACCTGCAAGAAAATGGCATTGCCCAGGGAGATCGACTGAGTATGGCCTCGTCTGTCGAACTACGACTTCCATTGGTCGATTTCCGACTCGTGGAGACCGTCATCGGATTGCGCAAGGCCTCGTCTGATCACTCTCTACCACCGAAGGCGTGGCTCCGTCAGGCATTGAGCAGCATGGTGCCAGAATGGGTGTTGAATCGTCCAAAGAGAGGGTTTACTCCTCCTCTGCACGAATGGCACAAGGCGATCTTTGCTACTCATGGGACGATACTGGACGACGGATTCCTGGTTGAAGCCGGCGTGCTAACGTCTTTGAGTGCACGAGAGCTTTCCAAAGGCCTTTATCCAGCTAGAGCCGGAGCTCCGCTTTCATTCAAAGCCCTCACGCTTGAACTCTGGAGCAGGAAGCTTGCCGCGGTGGCAACAGAATCACAGCGGTCCGGCCCATGCACGCAGCTTGATCAAGGGAGGGCTGCCTAGGCTTCCAGGATCTCGCATTGTGAGACGCGTACGGTCTTGACTCAAGAGGACATCGCGCCATGACCCCTGCGCCGATTGCTCTGTTTGCCTACAATCGACCAACCCACCTTGCTCGAACACTCGAAGCATTACGCGACAATCCGTTAGCTCACAAGAGTAGGCTCCATATCTATAGCGACGGTCCAAAGGCTCCAGGTGACGAACCCGCCGTTGCTCAGGTCCGACACATGATCAGAAAAACCGACGGGTTTGCGGAAGTCACCATTCATGAGCAGACAGCCAATATCGGGTTGGCACGTTCGATCATTGCGGGTGTCACAGAGTTATCTGAGCTATACGGATCCGTCATCGTTCTCGAAGACGATCTCGTCGTGGCACCGGGATTTCTGACCTTTATGAATCAGGCGCTTGAGCACTATGAACATGCCTCACGGGTCATGGCGATATCAGGGTACCTCTTCCCCGTTGAGCATTCTGAACATCTGACCTCAACATTCTTTTTTTCTGTTCCGGCTAGTTGGGGATGGGGCACTTGGCATCGAGCATGGAAACAGTTCCAGCATGACTCGACTCAACTCCTGATGGGGTTGCGCGCGAAATCCGACCAAGACCGCTTCGATGTTGATGGAGCCTATCCCTATTTCACACAGCTCAAGCTCCAGGCCGCTGGGAAACTAGACGTATGGGGAGTCCGATGGTATGCCACGATGTTCGCTGCAAAGGGACTCTGCCTCTACCCCAGTCAGTCCCTGGTGCAAAACATTGGGATGGATGGCAGCGGAATGCATTGCAACAGATCGTCGCAGTTTGATGTCTCCCTCAGCAAATCTGAGACCTGGCGCTTTTCGGATCAGGTCGAGGAATCGATCGTGGCACGGAACGAAGTCCGCTCATTTTTTATGCAGTTAGGCGCTTACGATCAGGGAGGTAGGATAGCTGAATTGACTTCGCGACTCCGTCTGGTCGCGAGTAGAATGAAATGGACAATATCTTCCTCCCAGAAACAGAAGGAATAGAAGGGACAATTGTTCGCCCATGCCGACCCATGCCTGGTTACAACGAGAATTTAGTTACGGCTACGACAGTGGCGATGTGCTGTCCTGGATACCTGGAAGGATACGGTTTTCCGAGGAACGGAAAAGCGGAGGATCCTATCGACAGGTCTTCAACAAAGCGATCAGCCATCAAGTTCAGGATAACAGCTTCAAGGAGTTACCGAATGAGTACTTCGACCTATTCTGGTCCTTCGGGGTGCTTTGCCATAACGACTCGGCTTCGATCATGGAAATCCTTCACTCCGCTCGTCGCACCATGAAGCGGGGTGGGGTATCGATCCATCAATATGGGGATTGGATCAAACTGGAGCAGTTCGGCTGGAGTCGTGGAGGTGTTCCTCATGCGTTCAAGACACAGAGCGACCAGAATATTTGGTGGCCACGCAATGATCAACAAGCCATGACAAAGCTCGCAGTTGAAGCTGGTTGGGACGTGCTCTGCGGCGACCTAGATTTGCTCCAGCGAGATTCCCTCATCTTCCTGCGCAACCCATAGTCATCGTCGCCTCTCATTGATGAGGTCACAGTGTTGGACAGACTGGTTCGCCCTCTACGTACCCTCCTCGAGCAGTGGAGCTCAAACAACCGACACATCGCGAGTCACAAACCATGTCCCGCACTTCAATACAAGCAATATGAGGACGACGAAACGGCTCAATTTGTCCAGCCCTATACCATGACATCTCCGGAGCGGATTCATGCACTCTGCTCGGCAGTCCGATACATCGAACAGGCACGGATCGAAGGGGCAATGGTTGAATGCGGAGTCTGGCGTGGTGGAAGCATGATGGCAGTTGCAAGAACACTCATCGACTATGGAAGAACAGATCGGGACCTGTATCTATTCGACACCTTTGAGGGCATGACCAAACCTGGACCGCTTGATATCTCTCTGAACGGGGATTCCGCAGAGACCCTTCTGAAGCGATCGGCAAGAACGGAAGAAGACACACTCTGGTGCTATGCACCGATTCAACGAGTGGTGGAGTCCCTCGCGCTGACGAAGTACCCCGAGTCACATATGCACCTCATTCCTGGACCGGTTGAACAGACGCTGACTAAATCAGCTCCGAAGCAGATCGCGCTTTTGCGGTTAGACACCGACTGGTATGCATCGACCAAGCATGAATTGGAGGTGCTCTTTCCCAAACTCTCCCCAGGTGGAGTGTTGATTATCGACGACTATGGCCACTGGCAGGGTGCCCGTCGAGCCGTTGACGAGTATCTGCAGCAACACCAGATCATGATGGAGCTCCACGCAATCGACTATACGGGTCGAATCGGAGTAAAGACAAGTTGAGTACTAAAGGGCTTGGCTCCATACCACCGGTATTGGTCAATATCGGCTGCGGTTCAGTCTGGCACTCAGATTGGGTCAATCTGGACATGCATCCTGTGGGTGCGGATGTCAGAGCCTGGGATGCGGATAACGGGCTTCCGTTCGAAGACGGGACCATTGATGGATGCTATGCCTCCCATCTTCTTGAGCATCTTCCACGAGAGGGTGCTCGCAGATTGCTGTTGGAGTGTCTCCGCGTGCTTCGCTCCGGTGGTGTGCTTCGGTTAGCTGTTCCAGACCTTGAAGTGATTGCAGGGGAATACCTCCACGTATTGGGCCGAGCGCAGGCGGGAGATCCGGCTGCGATGAAACAGTATGAATGGATCACTCTTGAGCTACTGGACCAGCTCGTGCGTGTGGAGTCAGGTGGTGAGATGGGACGGTACCTGCGAAACCAAGCGTCGCAAAATGCCGACTATGTCACTGCACGAATCGGAGCTGAAGCCGCTCCCTATTTCCGGCAGGATGTCCAGAACCAGGGCAAGTCGCCGGAACCGCATCACCATTCATGGAATCACTCAGGCGGACAACGGCTCCAACACACATTCACAGCCCTTCAAAAACGGATCGTGATAGGGGTCTGTAGCCTTCTACTGGGGCGGCGCGGGCGATCAGCTGTTCAGCAGGGATTGTTCAGGGCCTCAGGTGAATGTCATCAGTGGATGTACGACCAATTCTCACTCAAGCGATTGCTCGAACAGTGTGGATTTTCTGACGTGCGCCGCTGCACGGCATTTGAAAGCCTGCTGGACAGATTCGACTCGTATCACTTGGATGTGGTGAACGGGGCAGTGCGCAAACCTGATTCACTCTTTATGGAAGCGGTCAAGCCATGACCTGCAAACGTGATGGATGACAAGCGCACTGCTCCCGGCTTCGAACGGATTGATCATGAAGCGGTTCCTTCAACGACTCTTTCGGCATCTTGGCCTGGAAGTTCGCCAACGCAGGGGAAAGGCTCGGACCCATCTCGGGCCGGATCGAGATTCCCTCCAAGGTGTCCTACGACAAATCAGTGAAGCGGGATTTCATCCGGCCACGGTGATTGACGTCGGCGCTGCCATGGGGATGTTTACCCGTACCTGCCATTCAGTATTTCCAACGGCCAGCTATCTCCTCATTGAACCTCTACAGGAATACCTGCCGTCACTGACACAAATCGCGAAAGACATTCCACGGTCACAATTTGAGCTCGCCGTTGCCGCAGCCGGTGATGGCCCAACCATGCTCAATGTACACCAGGACCTCCTTGGGTCCTCGCTGTACCAGGAAACCGAAGAGGGATCGGATGTCAACGGAGCACCCCGACAGGTACAGGCGATCAGGCTGGATCAATGGGTCAACGAGCAGGGTGGGATACCGCCGTATCTCCTGAAGATCGACGTACAAGGAGCTGAACTCGATGTCCTCGATGGGGGACAGGCGACACTCGCAGCAACCGAAGTTGTTCTTCTGGAAGTCTCTCTCTTCCATTTTTTTCAACATGGGCCAGTCTTCCATGATGTGCTGGACTATATGCGGGCAAGGGGGTTTGTTCCCTATGACTTCCTGGGGCATCAATATCGCCCCATCGATGATGCGCTGTCGCAGGTTGATGTCGTATTTGTGAAAGAAGACGGAAGGCTCCGCCAAATCCACTCATATGCCACCCCTGAGCAACGGAAGCAGCAGAATCAGCAATTCCGATCCACCATCTTGAGCGGTTTGTCGAAGTAACTCTCGTGCAGACCTCACCGTTAACAATATCGATTGTCACGCCATCCTATAACCAGGTCACGTTTCTTCACGAAACGATCGACTCAGTCTTGTCACAGCGAGACCCCAATCTCGAGTATGTCATCATTGACGGGGGGTCAACCGACGGCAGTGTCGATGTGATCAAACAGCACGCCGGCTCGCTGACATATTGGATCAGTGAGGCGGATCAAGGACACTATGACGCGGTCAATAAAGGCTTCTCCCGCACAACGGGAGACATTATGGCCTGGATCAACAGCGACGATAAATACACGCCATCGGCCTTTTCAGTCGTACGAGACGTCTTCACACAGTTCCCTGAAATACAATGGCTGACTACCGTACAGCCACTGGGCTGGAATGCAAAAGGGCAGGCGACATCCATGAATTTCAGTGGAGGATTCAATCGCACTTCGTTCTTGAAAGGGGGCAATCTGCCCACGAAGGGCTCTTTTCAGCGACGCTTCATTCAACAGGAATCAACGTTCTGGCGACGCTCATTATGGGAACAGGCCGGCGGCCGGCTGGACACCACCCTTCGCATGGCAGCCGACTTTGAACTATGGGCGAGGTTTTACCAGCATAGTGAACTCTATGGGGTCTTGGCCCCATTGGGAGGCTTTCGATCTCATGGGAATCAACGGTCGGTCTTACACGCGAAACAATACCTATCCGAAGCAGAAATGGTCCTGAGACGGCATGGAGGCGGACCTTGTCCATGGCCTGAAGCCCTTCTGCGCGGAGTCATATGGAAACTCGGTCGACATCTGTCGTTGAAACCGATGCCACGATGGGCTCAGAACATCACGCAAGGGTCAGGGCTAAGCTTTCCAAGCCACGTGGTGGTGAGGAACGGCACAGAATGGAGAATTATTTCTGGATTCGTGGTGTAGCCGTGTAATCTAGATGAATGCGGATACTCCAAGTCAGCACGTACGATCAGGGAGGTGGAGCTGAATCCATTGCTTGGCGGCTCTCTGAACACTATCGGCGCCGAGGTCATGACTCCACCATGGTAGTCGGGGAAAAAGTCGGCAACGACCCTCAGGTCATCCCGCTCTCTCGGGCTTCAGCTCGTTACAAGGCCCATCCCTCTATTGCCAGTTTCAGCCGAAAACTTTCCTCATATGAAGGCCGTCTTCGTGGAATCTGGCGGATGCGTCGTTGGCTCGAAGCCTATGTGGCGCATCCAGATAATTGGTGGGAGACCTGTCTCGGGAGAGACCACTTCAACTTCCCTGAAACCTGGCGACTCCTTGAACTCTCGCCTGCGGACCCGGACATCCTTCATTGCCATAACCTGCACGGCGGCTGGCTCTCACGTGGCGGCTACTTCGATTTGAGGGCGCTGCCCGAACTCTGCCGCAATATTCCGACCATCATCACGTTGCACGATACCTGGATGTTGAGCGGACATTGTGCCTATACCCTTGGCTGTGAACGGTGGAAAACAGGATGTGGCCATTGCCCGGACCTTTCAATCTATCCAGCCATCCCACGAGATGGCACGGCTGAGAATTGGCAGCGTAAGCGGAACATCTATGCGGCCTGCCGTTTCTATGTTTCGACCCCCTCACGGTGGCTGTTGCATCAAGTCGAACAATCCATGCTGGCACCCGCAATCATTCAAGGCAGAGTCATTCCAAACGGAGTGGATCTGTCTCACTTTTGTCCCGGCTCACAACGGGCGGCACGGACGGCACGGGGTCTTCCACTGGATGTGGCGATCCTCCTCTTTGTCGCCAATAAGGCCAAAAGCAACATGTTCAAAGACTACCAAACCGTCGAACGGTGTGCCATCACAACAGCAGCCCGCTATCAGCATCGCAAAGTCCTCTTACTGGTCCTAGGAGAGCAGGGGGAGCCGGTCGTCTTTGAGAACGGTGAGGTTCAGTTTATTGCCTTTCAGAGAGATGCCGATATTCTCGCTCAGTATTACCAAGCAGCAGATGTCTATGTCCATGCCGCCAAGTCCGATACGTTTCCCAATACCGTGCTTGAAGCACTGGCCTGCGGCCTTCCCGTCGTCGCGACCGCAGTCGACGGCATTCCCGAACAGATCGAAGAGAATCGATCCGGATATTTAGTTCAGGCCGGAGATGCTGACGCCATGGCCAGTCGCGTGATCCAACTGCTTTCGAGCGAGCGGTTGCGAACCTCAATGGGGACAACCGCCGCAGACATCGCATCACGTTCGTTCGGAATTCAGCGGCAAGTCCAAGCGTATTTGGATTGGTATGAGCAGATGCTCGACTCATCGCAACTGGCCGGTAGAAGCGCTCATGCCTGCTAAGGTCATGTTATTGGCCATTGGGCTTGGAGTAGGGGGGACAGAAACGCATATTGTCGAGTTGGCCTCCAGACTGGATCGTTCACGATTTACAGTGACGGTTTGTGCTCTCAAACCTGGCGGAACGATGTCACAAGAACTCGAAAAGAGAGGAGTCAGGGTTTTGTCATTGAATGGTACCGGAAAACTCGATGCACGTGTCATTGTGAGACTATTCAAGCTTCTTCGATCTGAACAACCGGATGTCGTACAGGCATTTCTCTTCTGGGCGAATGTGGCCGCCCGTGCGTGTGGACGCATTTTGCGGGCATTTCCAGTCATTTCGTCATATCATGATGAAATCGTCAGTGAAGGATGGCTGGTGCGCTTGGTAGATCGGCTCACGCTGAGTTGGACAGACCGAATCGTCTGCTGCTCCGGCGCAGTCGGTCGCTCGGTCGTCTCTCGGATTGGTGGAAAGATCGAACAGTGTACCATCATCCCGTTTGGTGTGGACATCGATCAATTTGAGCCTATCGCATCGGCAACAAGGCGTGAACTCGGGCTGCGAGATAGCCAGAAAGTGATCGGAACAGTCTGCCGTCTCGTCGAACCTAAGAAGGGTCTTAGATTTCTCCTGCAAGCCATGGCGGTGTTGGCCAGAAAGTATGGACAACCGCCTTGCCAATTATTGATTGTCGGGGACGGACCATCACGTCAGGAACTGGAGTTGCTGCGCGACCAATTGAAGCTGTCAGCATGGGTCGTGTTCACCGGATCCAGACGGGATATCCCTCGCGTGTTGCATGCAGTAGACGCCTTCGTGCTTCCCTCGCTGTATGAAGGGTTCGGCATCGCGATTCTTGAAGCTATGGCGGCAGGAAAGCCGGTGATCGCCACCGCCGTGGGAGGGATCCCTGAGTTTGTCCTCTCCGGAGAAACCGGACTATTAGTTGAACCAGGAAATGTTCAAGCATTGGCTGATGCGATTGACCGGCTCTTGAGTCATCCACAGCAGGCACGGACCATGGGCGCCAAGGGAAGAATTCGAGCAGGAGAGAGCTATCATATCTCGACGATCGTACGACAACATGAGCAGGTCTATACGGCATGCCTTACTCGGGCCTCGTGCGTCAGTGTCTAATCGCTCAATATTTATGCCCTGCGTCCATCATATGCCTCGAAAGTAACTTCATGTATCTGTTGAGCTTAACATTCCTGGTCGCGCTCTTCCTGTCATTGTACGGTGTGCCCATTGCACGACAGGCCGCGTTGAAGTACGGCATTGTCGATGCCCCAGACGGACGTCTCAAACATCAAAAGGAACCGGTCCCGTACTTCGGAGGACTCGCGATCTACCTGGCCTTCTTGATGAGTCTCGCCTTCACGTTTGAATTCAGGCAGGACGTCCTGGGGATCATTCTCGGCGCAACCATCGTGGTCATGCTGGGACTCATCGATGATTTTGGCGTGCTCTCGCCCACGACGAAACTGATCGGCCAACTCCTCGCCGTCTTTGTACTGATCAAGAGCGGCATTCGAATCCAAATCGCAGCCCTCCCGGAATGGCTTGACCTCGCGTTGACCGTCTTGTGGATGGTTGGGCTCATTAATGCCTTTAATCTCTTGGATATCATGGACGGCCTCTCCGCAGGAATCGGAGCCATCAGCGCCGCCTGTTTACTCCTGGCGGCCTTGCTCCAAGGCGATCAGGTCATCGCCTTCATGTTGGCGGCCCTGATCGGAAGCCTCGTCGGGTTTCTGAAATACAATTGGCAGCCGGCTCAGATATACATGGGTGATACTGGAGCCATGTTCATCGGTCTCTTGCTGGGTGCCATGGCGATGATCGGACAATTCCCAAGCACACACCCCCTTTCACTACTCACACCTGTCTTTATTTTGGGAATTCCGATCTTCGATACCCTCTTTGTCATGTATATCCGGTATCAACGAGGCCTCCCGATATTCCTGGGCAGCCCGGACCACATTGCCATTCGACTCCGGCATTGGGGGATGTCCACTAGAGAGATCGTGCTTGTCAGCTATGTTGCCACTGCGGTGGTTGGAGCTATCGGTCTCATGCTCATGATGGTTTCGCATGAGATAGCATGGGGCCTCTGTCTTGGCACGGTTGCAATCCTCCTGACCCTGACGCTGACGTTGAAGCGGATTGAGGTCAAGAAAACCAAGCCCCCGGAGGTTGAGACATCTCTAGAAGAAAGAAGGCGAGCGGCATGATCCTGATCGTCGGAGCCGGCCTTGCCGGGTTGAGCACCGCCTATCATCTTGCAGGAATTCCTTACCGACTCTATGAGCGTGAATCGGAGGTCGGTGGACTGTGCCGATCCTATCGCAAGGACGGATTTACCTTCGACTACACGGGACACTTGTTGCATTTCCGCCAGCCGCAGATCAAGGCCCTCGTGGAACAATTGCTCACAGACAAACTCCAGAAACACCATCGTAAGTCGTTTATTTACTCACATCGAACCTATACCGAATACCCCTTTCAGGTAAACATCCACGGTCTTCCGCCTGAAGTCGTGCGGGAGTGCGTGATGGGATTCATCACCACACTTCTGCAACCAGCCCCTGCGAGTGATCCAAAAGATCTTGGCTTCAAACAGTGGATCTTGCAGAACCTCGGAGAAGGAATGGCCAAGCACTTTATGGTTCCATTCAACGAAAAACTGTGGAAAGTTTCACTGGACGAGCTCACATCCGATTGGGTGTCGTGGCTGGTGCCGAAGCCCGAGCTGAAGGACGTGATCAATGGGGCGTTGGGTATCAAGGACAAGGCATTCGGCTACAATCCATCGTTCCTCTATCCCGCATCCAGCGGGATCAGCATTCTGCCGGAGTCCTTCCTGCCTGGCATTACCAATGTCACAGCCAATATTGAACTCCTCGAGGTCGATACGAGACGTCGACGGGCATGCTTTCATGATCGGCTCAGCGGCACGACGCGAACGGAACACTACGAGGCGCTCGTCTCGACGATCCCGGTTCCTGAACTCATACGCCGCTGCCTCGATATGCCCCTGTGTCTCAAAGAAGCCGCTGAGGAACTGCGGTGGGTGTCGGTCTATAACCTCAACCTGGCCGTGGCGCGTGAGCAGGTGTCGGACAAGCATTGGCTCTATTTCCCCGAACCCGAATTTCCTTTTTATCGAGTCGGATTTCCCATGAATTTCTCCCCGTCGTTGGGACAACCTGGCTGTAGCTCGATGTACGTTGAGATCTCGCACCGACCGATGGAGCATCAATCGGCTGACCAGCTTGCCGCCCAGGCCAGGGCCGGATTAGAGCGGGCAGGCATCCTGCGACCCAATGATGAAATTGTCGTCTCGGATGTCAAGGATTTGCACTACGCCTATGTCTACTTTGATCGTCATCGCGCGACCGCCATTCCCGCCATCCTCTCCGAGCTCGAGCGGCGAGGCATCTATTCCATCGGGCGGTATGGCCGCTGGGAACATACCTCTATGGAAGATGCCATCGGGCAGGGGAAGCAACTTGCAGAACGACTTCGATCAGAACAGGATCAGGCGATGTCTGCATAGCGGCAAATGTCGTGGACACTATTTGCCATATCATCACCAAGCTTGAACTTGGAGGAGCGCAGGAAGTGGCCCTCCATGTCGTGTCACATCTCGATCCGACGAGATATCAGGCCATTCTGATCAGCGGACCTGGTGGACTGCTCACGGCGGAGGCCGAGCGTTTACCGCACGTGGCGGTGCGCCTTCTTCCTGAGCTCGGTCGACAGATCCATCCGTTGAATGATCTACTCGCTCTCGTTCGGCTGACCCAACTCCTTCGCCGGATTCGCCCATCGATCGTCCATACACACAGTTCAAAAGCCGGTATTCTCGGCCGATGGGCCGCATGGTTCGCCGGCGTTCCAGTGATCATCCATACGATCCACGGATATGGCATCACACCCGTACAGCCTTGCTGGTTGAAGCACCTCTTGCTCATGATGGAACGGATCACGGGCTGCATCACCACCCAGTGGGTTGCCGTTTCACAGGCCGATATCAAACAAGGGCACACCTGGCGTCTGTTCAGAAACAACGTCCAATTGGTACGGCCTGGTATCGACCCAAGGCCGTTTCAGCAGGTGATGGCAACATCCGACCGGGAGCTGATAAGGAAGGAACTTGGCGCAGAGCCAGGAACGCGTCTCATTGGAACCGTGGCTTGTCTCAAACCTCAAAAAGCGCCGGAAGACTTTGTCGAGGTTGCAAAGCTGATCACCCAATCACTCCCCAACGTCCGGTTCGTCCTTATTGGAGACGGCGAACTGCGAGCCCAGGTGGAATCGCTGATCGCACGCTACCGGCTTCACGATCACGTGCATATTGCTGGATGGAGACGTGATATTCCGGTCGTAATGCGAGCGCTTGATATCTTTCTATTGACCTCACATTGGGAGGGGTTAGCTCGAGTTCTACTTGAAGCACGGGTCACGGGCCTTCCCATTGTCGCAACAAACGTTGGAGGAGCCGAGGAAGTGATCGTTGGACCGTCGGTCGGAGAACTCTGTCCAGCAGGAAACATCAATGGCTTGGCCAACGCACTCATTCGGATTCTGTCACGCTCTGCCAAACCAGCGGATCTGCATCCCGCAGCCTCCTCTCCGCTCCCACAGGAGTTTCATATCAGTGAAACGGTTTTGCAATACGAACGATTGTATGATCGTTTACTGGGTTCCTATCGAGATGGAAAGAGTCCCGAAGCAGGAACTGGATCTCAATTTCAACCAAGATCGAAACGAATGGGCCTTACCCCATAATTAAGCCCGGATTCCGCAGTTGAAATTCACGGTGCGTTCACAAGTTACGGTCAATTCAAAGGAATTTCTATACAACCACGAAGACGACTTTCACTGTGTTCAACTGCGGCGTAGTTCAAGCGTGACAATTTAAGATATTGATCATCAAGGTGTTTTTAACAAGAGTTATGAGTGTGTATCGCCTACTGCGGAATCCGGGTTAAGCAGAGATACTGCGCGCATTCAAAATCATCATATCTGGTTGATCGAGTGGATTTCCAGCTGGAGAGGATGGCAGCCGCTGCATAATGATGCCGTACTCAGGATCATCATGCAACGGCGGGAACCACCATGGGCAAAGTAGGTTGTCCTTTGCCCGTAAGGCATTAACTTGTCACTGCACCTTCCGAAGCGGAAGAGACGTGTCTGGCATACTTTCCCATGACCCCTGAGGTGTACCGTGGAGCCGGTCGTTTGACCTTTTTCATTCGAGTCGCGATCTCTTTTTTCGAGAGCTTCACATCCAGGCGGCGCTTGGGAATATCGAACGTAATAATGTCGCCGTTCTTGACCGCCGCGATAGGTCCGCCCTTCACCGCTTCAGGCGCCACGTGGCCGGCCATCAATCCATGTGTGGCTCCTGAAAAACGTCCGTCGGTGAGCAAGGCAACGGAATCACCGAGCCCTGCGCCGACGATCGCCGCCGTCACACCAAGCATTTCGCGCATCCCAGGACCACCTGAGGGACCTTCGTACCGAATGACCACGACGTCGCCGGCCTTGATTTGTCCGGCTTTGACCGCTACGAAGGCATCCTCTTCCTGATCGTAGACCTTCGCCGGTCCTTGAAACTTCGTCATCGAATGGCCGGCCACTTTGACCACACAACCCTCCGGGGCCAAGTTCCCTTTCAAGATAACAAGGCCGCCGGTCGGCTTGATCGGATGGGCGAGGGGACGCAACACTTGCTGCCCGGATGATTCACGAGCCTGCGAAGCTTCTTCACCGATCGTCCGACCGGTGACCGTCGGCTGATTCCCATGGAGCAACCCGGCATCGAGTAATCGCTTGGCGACCAAGGTGGTACCGCCAGCCGCATAGAGATCCGCCGCGGCAAAGCGACCGCCTGGCTTCAGATCGGCCAATAAGGGGACCTTGCGGTTGATCCTGTCAAAGTCGTCGATGCTCAGCTTGATCCCGGATTCACGGGCGATCGCGAGCAGATGCAGGACGGCATTCGTGGAACCACCGGTCGTGGCGACAGCGGCAATGGCATTCTCCAATGACTTGCGAGTAATCAGCTGGCGCGGACGAAGATCCTGTTTCACCAGCTCCATCACCATCTTGCCGCACTCAAATGCCACGTCATCCTTCCGTCCATCCATGGCGGGCACTCCGTTGCGTCCCATGGGAGAAATACCAAGAAACTCAAAGGCAATGGCCATGGTATTCGCCGTAAACTGGCCGCCACAGGCCCCGGGACCAGGACAGGCATGATCCTCCAAATCTTTGAGTTCAGCATCGGTCATTTTGCCTGAGGCATGCTTGCCGACGGCTTCAAAGACATCTTGAATGGTCACATCATGTCCCTGAAACTGTCCCGGCATGATCGACCCGCCGTACAGCATGAGCGACGGCACATTCAACCGGGCGAGGGCCATGACTGTGCCCGGGATCGTCTTGTCGCAACCAGACAGAGCGACGACCGCATCAAACAAATGGCCACGCGCCACGAGTTCAATCGAATCGGCGATGACCTCCCGGCTAATGAGCGAGGCCTTCATCCCCTCGGTTCCCATGGAAATTCCATCGGACACGGCGATGGTATTGTACTCGATCGGAGTCCCACCGGCGGCTCGGATGCCGGCCTTCACGCGCTCAGACAGCCGGCGCAAATGAAAATTGCAGGGCATGACCTCAATCCATGTATTCGCGACACCGACGATCGGCTTCGTCAAGTCGTCGTCCGTAAACCCGACGGCCTTCAACATCGCCCGAGCCGGGGCACGTCCGGCTCCCACCAAGAGATCATGACTTTGAAGCTTCACTTGTTTTTTCATCGGTCGTCGAAGTCCTGTTGAAAGTCTAAAATTGAAACTCTTGAAGCCCCGATATGGTGAGTATCACGGATCGAGGCGGAAGAGCCACAGGATCGTCAAAATGACCGTCCAGCGACGCAAGAACAAAGCTGGCGGTCGTTTTCACCATCCTGCTAGTTGCCTGGCGATGTCGGAGGTTCTACCTCATGCGGATTCTTGCCGTGAGGGTTACTCCCATGGGGATTGGCACCATGAGGGCCGGCACCGTGGGGATTATTCCCGTAGGGCATGGCACCGCCCGGATGCATCCCTGAGCCTTTATGTTGCTCCATTACTTTGTCATGCTCGGACTTTTCCTTCGCGCGCTGTTCCGGAGTCAAGACCGCCATCACATCGCGGCGGGCCTTGATGGCCGCCATGCGCAATCCGATTTGGAGGTCTTCGCTCTGTCTCAGTTTCGCCTCGATCGCTCCGAGATCCGACTTCTCCTCATCGGTCAGCGCTTTGACCTCACGCTCAGCGATTTGAATATCCGCTTCCGTCTTAATCCGGACACGGTCAAGGTTCAACTGCAGCTCTTTGAGCTTCGTGACCTGATCCGCACTCAGCCCGATATCCTTTTCATGCTTCAAGAGATGTCGGATCAAATGACCGGTCCCGGAATGCATCATCCCTTTTCCGTACCCATGACTCCCACCCGAGCCATGTCCACCGCCCGCATGGCCATAGCCTGGATCATTCGCCCACAGACTGGGTACACCCAACACCAACAGGCAGGCCGACAGAACCGCAACCGTTGCCGTCTTCGTGACTGACCTCATGCATTTCCTCCTTGGTTTGGAAGCCCCTGGTCCGAAGCTTGCCACAGCACGCGCTGCAACGCAAGCGAGCCATTCGACTTTATCGCAGCGGCTGTGTGGTTGACTCAATACCGTTGTGCCTGATGAAGGAGTTCTGCTCGAGGATCCGGATGCCGCTGCTTGCTCAACCGTTCGTAGAGGATTCGTTCCTCTTCCGTGGCCATCGTCGGCATCACAATCTGCAATGCCAGGAAGAGATCGCCTGCTCCACCGGTCGCCGAGGGAAGGCCTTTCCCCTTGAGTCGAAGTTTCGCATCGGCCTTGCTCCCAGGCGGCACTTTGACTTTCACCGGCTCCGTCAAGGTGGGAGCCGTTACGTCCGCGCCAAGAATCGCTTCCCACGGATAGATGGGGAGGGTGACATGGAGATCCGAACCCTGTCGACGAAAAATCGGATCAGTAGCCATACTCACCAGCAGATACAGATCGCCACGCTTGCCACCATCGCTCCCCAGCCGACCTTTCCCCGCGACTCTGACACGAGTTCCGTCCTGCACACCAGCGGGGATTCGCACTTCGATCGTCTTGTGACCGGTCGTTCGCCCGGTTCCCTGGCAGGCTCCGCAAGGTCGCCCTCGAACCGTGCCATGCCCCTGACAAGTGGAACAGATTTGAGGTTCCCGCAGATTCACCCGCTTCACGACACCGGTCAGGACTTCACGTAACGTCAACTGCACTTCCGTCTCTAAATCCTGCCCAGCTCGTCCGCTCTCACCACGCCCTCCGGTTCCCTGTTTTCGATTTCCAAATAGACTCTCAAAGAAATCTGAGAAGTGCTCCCCCGACCCGCCACGGCTGTTGGGGTCTTGATCAAAATCCCACGGACTGCTCGCACCCCTGGTCCAAGCTTGCTGACGAGCCTTTTCAAATGCTTGAGCTTGATCCCACTCACTCCCATACTGATCGTACTTCTTTCGTTTTTCGGGATCGGTAAGGACCTCCTGCGCTTCATTCAACTCTTTAAATTTCTTTTCCATCTCGGCCTTCTTCGAACCAGAATGAAGATCGGGATGGTATTGGCGGGCGAGCCGACGAAAGGCTTTCTTGATCTCCTCGGCTGACGCCGTTCGAGAAACACCGAGCGTCTGATAGTAATCTTGCGGAGCCGTCCCCATTACAACGTCCGTTGGTGGAGGGTTCAAAAAGCTGTCGTTGTTCGTCAGCTTACGGAGTGCGCACAAGGTTTGCAAGGGCCGAATGGGTCAGCGTGCCGGTGCGGCCTTGGCTCGCGCCATCAGTTTACAATAGGAGCAGGTTTCGCCCGTGGTGGGTTGCCCGCAAGTGGGGCAGGGATGGAGCGAGGCTTGGTCTTTCTCCGTCATGGTTGCCTTGGTCGGTGCGTTCTTGCGCTGCTTCTCCAAAAACCCCCAATAGAAATATTGTTTGGTCCCGGGAGATTCCGTCTCCAGCCGATTGAGCACCTCTTTATAGAGCAGGGTACGCGCACCCTGGGCCATGGGACATTCATCGACGATGTAATCGATCCCGTTCAGCACACAATAAGCAGCGAGTTCCCGCTCCGTCAATCGATAGAGCGGCTTCACCTTCTTGGCAAACCCGTCAATCGACGCAGGCAGGGTGGGGCTCTGTTTCTCAAGATAGTCTTCTTGCCAATGGAGTACGTTGCCGAGCAACCGGGCAGCCTCGTCATCTAGATTGTGGCCGGTGGCCATCACATCATAGTCCTGCTCGATGGCCACACGATTAAATTGATAGCGCTTGATGGTGCCGCAGGTGCTACAGGTCGGGCGATGCACGAGCTGCGCCAGCTCTTTGATCCCGGCACCTTCGGTTTGCTCAACCGTGTGGAGATGCAGCGTGCTTCCACACGATGCGGCAACCGTTTCGGCAAAGTGCTGAACCTTTTTACATGAGCGATCCGAATACCCTGGGATACCGAGATTCACATAAAGCGCATCCGCCTTGTACCCCAGCTTGAGAAGAATATCCCACAGCGCGAGACTATCCTTTCCTCCCGAGACGGCCACAAGAATGCGGTCATCCTTGCCAAACATCTCCTGTGACTTGATCGCCCGCACCACTTGATCTTGTGTGAAAGAGTTAAAGCAGCTCTTACAGAAGGCCGCATTGTGACGCGGCAATTTCAATACGGCCTTGGTCTTACATTTTGTGCAGTTCATTGGCGTGATCATACGGACGAAGCCGAGCGATTGCAAATTGCGACGGGGACGGTTTGAACAGGAAATCCTCCGTTGATCGTAAGCTTGTTGTGCACCTATCGATCACCAGTAAATTGACATTCTCGTTGTGTCCAGCACAGCAGACGGTGCAATCACCCCGGCTCCCAGCCAAATCTGATTCACAGCGGTCAGACAGAGGACTCCGTTCACAGAACACTTGTATCACAAACAGCCATGACGACGACGCACAAAGCCAGACCTTGTATCTTCATTGACACCTTCGACGCTGGTGACCGTCTGACGCAAATGGTGGATACAGATATATGTTCAGCACGATCGCCCGGGCTAGAACGGACTGAACCTCCTGCTCGAATTCATAAAAGATGGACACATCATGTAAAGCAGTTGTTTGCCACATGGCTTGTCGCAGGTTCGCTGCCACAATCTAGGCAGTATCTAGCAGTGTGTTGACAAACCCTCTCCCCATCTTCATGCAGGTGTGATAGGAAGGGTTCCCATCAGGAGGACCTCCCCTATGATGGGCACCGCCGATCCCCAGCCGTCGATGTTCTACCACATCAATCTGGAGCAGTATGTGACCGCCGATCATCCGATGCGGAAGATCCGGCCCTTGATCGATACGGCGCGGATTCGACAGCTCTCGTATGCCGACACTGGCCGCCCGTCGATTCCACCGGAGCAACTGTTTCTGGCCCTCCTGGGCGGGTATCTGCTGGGGGTGACCTCGGAACGGGCCTTGGTGCGCGAGCTGACGGGCAATCTGGTGTTGCGCTGGTTTGTCGGACTGGATTTAGATCAGATGCCCTGGGACACTCCACGTTTTCAAATCGGAAGCGGCGGTTTACCAAGAGCGGGCTGCTCGAGCGGTTGTTTGATGAGACGGTGGCGCTCGCGATCAAACAGAAGCTGGTCTCACCCCATACCACGCTGGATGGCACGCTGGTCCAGGCGAATGCGTCGCACAAGAGCTTCGTCCCCTGGAAGTCTTTCTGAAGCCGGAGGAGTACAAGAAGCGGATTCGGTCCCTGGATCCGGGGCCGGAGCAGGATCACGATCCGGGCAATCCCGGGTCCTGTTTCGCGGGGAGCGGCGTTCCAATCAGACGCATCGCTCGACAACCGATCCTGACGCCAAGCTGGCCAACAAGGGGAATGGGACCGCAGCGATCGTCGGCTATACGGTAAACGGCTTTGATGGAGAATCGGCATCGGTTGTTACTCGGCATCAATGTGGAGTCATTTCGTGGTCGGCCTCCGAGACGGACGGCGGACGCACGTTACTCGATCGCTTCCATTGGAAGCATGCGGTGCGGATTCAGACGGTCATAAAGGCTACTTTGCGAAATCCTTCTTGACGGCACTCGTGCGGCGACGCATCACGCCCCATGTGGCGGCCAAGACGACCGGTTTCCATCAGCGTGTGCGCCGCCTGAGTCGAACCCTCGGCTATCAGCTCTCACAACGGGCTCGGAAGAAGATTGAAGAGTTGTGGGGGAGGCGAAAAATGCTGGCACGGATTCCGTCGTTTTCACCGTCGGGGGTATGTTACAGGTGCGACGCCTTTCTGATGGGGTGGTTACTGAATCTGAAACGGCTGGCGACCCTGCTGCCGGTGCCGGTCTAGGAGCGGAGGTTGCCGAGTGCTGGGCGTGGGCAGTGGGCCAATGCGAAGAACAGAAGACGCTCTCCCCCTCGATCACAATCAGAATCCCCTGCGGGTCCTGTCGGGCCATCGCACACGACAGTTTGTCAACACACTGCTAGCCAGATTACGTTGTCTCCGGACAGAAGAGGTTTATTACAATGGCTGTTACCACAGTGGGGCTCGCCGAAGCGAAGAACAAACTCTCTGAATTGATCGGCCGGGTCGCGCAGGGAGAAGAAATCACGATCACTCGTCATGATGAAGCCGTTGCCAAGCTGGTGCCCGCAAAACGCACCAGTCGGGTAGAGGCCATACAAGCGATCAATGGGATTCGGGCATTGCGCGCCAAGCACCCTGTCAAATTGACCACAGAGGATATTCTCAAGTTGAAGAACGTGGGTTGGTCTTCCGCTTGCCTCGCTTGATAAACACCTACGCAAGGCCGCACAAGCCGAAGGCATCCCTGTTCTCCCCACGAAGATTCCCAAATAGGTTGTCCCGCAGAAGGGGAGTAGGGACTCGAAACTCGGCAGAGAATTCCTTCACCCCATTCTTCAGTAGCGAATCGATTTCCACTGGCTCAAGGATTAGCCGAGTGGCTTACCCAGCCTCAATATTTTAAACAATAGCATGAACTTTTACAGCAAGGAGCATGGCACAGCTGCTTCATTGCAGAACTTTGAATTTTGGGTAGATCAATAGCGGCATTGGTCGGCTGTTGATGCAAAAGAACGTGGTGATAGGATCGCGCGCTGCACCTGGGGAAGTAATGTGCTATAGTCCGATCAGTGTCTACGCCACTGGAGATCTTGGAGCAGGAAGTCGATAGGTGCCCACGGATTGGCGAAATCATCTGTAGGTTGACATAATATACGTTATCAGAACATGGCGTTTGAGCTACTTGACAGAGTTCACAAGGAACTTTCGATTACCGGACATGCCTTTTATGAAGGTATCTTGTCGATTTCTGAAGTCGTCAACCGCAAGGTTGAGATTATCCGACTGCATTGGCAGGCGTCCTCCTTGCTCCAGCGCATCGACGATGTGACCGCTCGAGTTGGACGACTCATTGCCGTGCAGGTATCCGATCGACTCCACTCCAGACTTCAGTCGGATTCAATTGTGTACGCGGTTGATGAGGCCTTGACTGATGCCAGAGCCCGCGTGCATGAACTCAAGCGCTCCCTCCTGCAAGTCGACGCACAAATCCGCGAACTCAAACTTGAAGCAATTCATCAAGATTTGCTCTTACTGCACCACGACTTGACTGTCCGATCGGCTGGGATCGAGCGGCTCACCGTGGTGCGTGAAGCTGAGGCAGCCGGACGACCCCTGAGTGCCATTCCCCAACCGCTCGTGCTCTATGTGGCTACCATCCTGCGAGGTCCCTTCCTCTTGGCGCCAACTAGTGACCTCGTCCTCCGTCCGGGCGACATCGTGATCGCGATCGGCCCTCAAGGTGAACTCGATCAACTCACGCACTGGTTGACCGGTCAGCGCCCCCTCACCCCTGCGCTGACACGTTCGCCGCAGGTAGTAGGCACACCGACATAAGATCAGTTACAATCTTCCTACATGAGATTGCTGCCGTTCCGTACAGTGCCTCTTCTTTCTGGTGCACCCCTGTTCCTCCTCGTCCTCCTGGTATCAACCTCCTTCGCGCCGACAGTCGAAGCCTTCTCCGCCGACTCGCCGGGCCTTCGGGTGCTCGAAGAAATTCAAACCGTCATTACTGAACTCGCCGAACAGACTAAGCCGTCCGTCGTAAACCTCTTTCCCATCACCACGGCGGGAAGACTCCGCGACACGTCAGGAGACCGTACGCCGAATGCATCGGGCTCCGGTTCTGGCCTCATCGTGGATAGTGACGGACACATCGTGACCAACAATCACGTCATCGGCGATGCCACGGAGATTGAAGTTCGTTTCTCGGACAAAACCAAGCTCATTGCTCAGGTGATCGGGAAGGACCCGGATACGGATTTGGCACTGCTCAAAGTAACAGCCGATCGACCGCTTCCCAGCGCGCAATTCGGCGACTCATCCATGGTCAAAGTGGGCCAATGGGTACTGGCGGTCGGAAACCCCTTTGGCTTAGACCGTACGGTGACACTCGGCGTCGTCAGCGGCATCGGCCGCGAAAATATGAATCTCTCCCGGTACGAAAACTTTATTCAGACCGATGCGTCGATCAATCCTGGGAACTCAGGTGGACCGTTGTTCAACCTTCGAGGTGAAGTGATTGGAATCAATACGGCGATCATCAATTTTGCTCAAGGCATCGGGTTTGCCATTCCCTCGAACATGGCCAAACACGTCATTGAACAACTGCTGGCCAAAGGAAAAGTCATTCGCGGATGGCTTGGGGTCGGCATTCAACCTCTGACGACCGAGCTCGCCAAGAAATTCGGCGTCTCCGATGGTGAAGGGGTCTTGGTCAACGAAGTGTTTGAGAATGATCCTGCCGCCGTGGCCGGAATACGACCGGGTGATGTCATCATCCGGATCGATGGCGCAATCGTTGATTCACCGAACAAGCTTTCTCGACTGATCGGAACACTGACTCCTGGAGCGCAGGCCAAGATTGATGTGATCCGAGATCTCAAACACGTGACGCTCACCATTCTCCTTACGGAACGCCGAGACGCGGCAGCCGTACCCACGGCTCCTCACGCGCGAGCCGAAGTGAAACTTGGAGTGGAGGTTCAGGAGTTAACACCAAGTCTTGCTGAAAAATTCAAGCTTCGAGAAACGAAAGGCGTCATGATTATGCGAGTCGAGTCAAACAGCTTAGCTCACGCCGAAGGACTGCGCGAGGGTGATTTGATCAAAGAGGTCAACCGTACGGAAACCGCTACGCTCGCCGACTATAGTGCAGCCCTCTCCCGATCACGACGTGGCGACACAATCTTGCTCCGCGTACTCCGTGAAACACGCGCATTCTATGTCGTCTTGAAAACATCAGACTAGCCCGCTTTGTTCAGACAGCCTTCCCGGACAACGTACTCCACGAAGCGTCATATGTTCCTTCGATCATGGGTTTTAGGTTTCACGTTCAACGTTTCACGTTGTGCAGAGACCACAACCTCAAACCTGAAATATGAAACGTGAAACCCTTGGTCGAAACGCTTCACATTTCACCTGTTACGAACGCGGGCTAGTGTGCTGCATGTGACGCAACAGCCTGTCCTTCAGCTTTCCGCTTCTCCAGAATCTTTCCCACGAGATCTCGTGGCACTTCGTCGTACTGCGCAAACTCCATGGCATAACTTCCTCGACCGGCAGTCATGGCATGCAACGCAGTGGCGTACCGAAGTAATTCCGCCAGCGGCACCAACGCCGTAATCTGCTCCACATGATCCTGTGCATTCACGGAGAGGATGCGTCCTCGACGGGCATTCAAATCTCCCATCACGGCCCCAACCGTCTCGGTCGGTGTGTCGATCTCGATCGTCATGATCGGCTCCAACAGTACCGGATGGGCGCTCTCCATCGCTTTTCTAAAGGCCATCGAACCTGCGATCTTGAATGATATCTCTGAAGAATCGACCACATGGTAGGAGCCGTCATACACAGCAACCTGGACATCGACCACCGGATAGCCGCTCAGTGGACCTTCATACATCGCTTCATGCACGCCCTTCTCAACCGCCGGTATAAAATTCCGAGGAATGGCCCCTCCGACCACTCGATTCTCGAAGGCAAAGCCCTGTCCCCGTGGTAACGGTACCACCTCAAGCCAACAGTCGCCGTACTGTCCGTGCCCACCCGTCTGTTTTTTATACTTCCCCTGCGCCTGAGAGAGTGTCTTGATGGTTTCTCGATAAGGGATTTTCGGAGTATGGAGAATGACATCAACTCCAAACTTTCGGTGGAGCTTTTCGAGCGCAAGATCGATATGGAATTGCCCCATCCCACTGAGGACCATTTCTTTGGTCTCCTCGTTTCGGGAGAATTCCAGCGTCGGGTCTTCTTCGATGAGCTTGTGCAGGCCGAGACTGACCTTGTCGATATCCGCCTTCGACTTGGCCTCGATCGCATACGACAGAATTGGTTTCGGTAGACCAAGCCCCGGATAGCAAATGGGATACCCCTCATGGGCCAACGTGTCACCGGTGTGCGTGTCTTTGAGTTTTGCTATCGCCACAATGTCTCCAGCCTTGGCGGAATCAACCGCCACATGCCGCTTCCCCAAGACTCGGTAGAAATGGCCAAGTTTCTCTCGTACGTGCTTTGAGGCATTGAGCACCGTCGAATCAGCATGGATGCTCCCTGACACGACACGACAGTAGGACAAACGACCGACAAATGGGTCAATGATCGTCTTAAAGACATAAGCGGAAAAAGGTTCGTCGACAGTCCCCTTCCGCTCGCAAGTGTCCTGTGTCTCAGGCTGGACACCGTACCAAGGATGAGCCACGCCGCGCTCAGCCGGTGATGGGAGAAGACTCACCATGGCGTCAAGTAGCGACCACACGCCCACATTCTGCGTGGCCGATCCGGCATAGACGGGAAGCAATTGCCTGGTCACCATACCCCGACGCAGTCCTTCACGCAGAGCGTCCTCGCTCAAGTCGCCCTCTGCAAGATAGGTCTCCAGCAGTGTCTCTCCACTCTCTGCCACGGCCTCCAAGAGCTGGGTTCGTGCTCGGCTCAGACTCTCCTCCAGATGCGCTACAATCGGGAGAAACTCGGCTTTCACGGAACTCGGTCCGGATCGCACAAGCTGTTTGAGCCGCACATCAATCACACCATCCAACGTTCCACCAGAACGGACCGGCACCGTCATGGGAATCGGCAGACAGCCGAGTTGTTGACGACACTGTTCAAGCACGTTCTCATAGGCAACACCATCCTTATCAAGCCCGTTCAGGAACACCATACAGGGAACTTCCAACTCTTTGATCCTTGCCCATAGGCGAGCCAGTTCGGTGCGCACGCCGATCTGCTCGGTCATCACGAGAACGACCGCATCGATGGCACGAAGCGCGGCCATCGACTCACCGAGTAACGCGAGTGCGCCCGGCGTATCGAGAAGGGTGAATTGGGTATGATTCCAGGAAAACTGGAGCAGGCTGGTACTGGTCGACGTACGATGACGGAGTGCTTCAGGCTCAAAATCAGAAACGGTCGTGCCCTGCGTGACGGAGCCAAGTACGGGGAGAGCTCCACCCGTGTACAACAAGGCCTCACAGAGAGAGGTCTTCCCTGCACCGGCACTGGATATGATGGCCACATTTCTGACGGACTCTACACAGATTGTTTCCATGTTCGGCCCTCCTTGTGCAGCGATAGTGTCTTACGACATTGTAAGCCTCACCGTGTTATTACCGTACTCTGGTTGACGAGAGTTCCCATGGTGTCAGCCATCGCCTACTGCTCGGTCAGCCACCCCTCGTCCGCAAAACTCACATAGCGACCATCGCCGAGGATAACATGGTCTACCACACGAATCCCCAACAGCCGGCCGGCTTCAACAAGTCGACTCGTCAACTGCCGATCCTCTCCGCTAGGTGTGGGATCTCCACTGGGATGATTATGAAGCAGAATCACGGCAGCTGCCGATTCACGGACGGCGAGGGCAAAGACCTCACGCGGATGCACAATGCTGAGCGTCAGGCTGCCTTCAGACACCGTCACCTCTCTGATGACGACATTCTTGGCATCCAGCAGGACCACCTTAAACAGTTCGTGCTTCACCTCACGCAATAGCGGGTGAAAGTGCTTGTAGAGATCAGCACTCGATGAAATACGCGTTCCAGTTGAGAGTGGCGCAGCGAGTGATCGTCTCCCCAGTGCCAGGGCAGCCTTGAGCTGAGCAGCTTTGGCAGGACCAATTCCAGGGATGGTGCGGAGTTCGTCCGTCCCGCAAGCAGCGAGCCCTCCCAGCCCACCCATCCGATCAAGAAGTTCCAGTGCAACCTGGACAGCTGATGCATCACGACGGCCGGTTCTCAGCAGAATAGCCAATAGATTGGCGTCGGACAGGGCTTCCGGCCCTTTGGCCAGCAGACGCTCACGCGGTCGCTCCGCTTGGGGCCAGTGCGCAATGCCCTTTCCACGATCTCTGCCTGCCATGACAACCCTCGTGATGGACAAAAAATTGACGAGCCGGACTCTTTTGTACTGTCAATTTCCTGGAAATAGCTGTTTCCAGTCAACTACGTAAACCATAAGTCATTGAAAAACAAAAGAATGACAATTTGGTGCAGCTCTTGCTTAAATTCGCCGTCAGCTGTGAACGTAACCACCCTGGGAGGGTTCAATGGAATGTCCGAAATGCAAGGGAATGATGATGTTGGAGCGGTTCTCGGACTTCTTTCTCGTGTTCTATGCATGGAAATGCATCAACTGCGGCGCCATTATCGACCGCACCATTTCCAATAATCGCCGAAAGAGTTTGGCTGCCCGCGAGTCTCAGACCGTTGGTACGCGCTAAACCCATTCGACCATTCGGGCTCGAATTCCGAGCCCGCAGAGTCTCCGTGCAAGTCCGAACTGATCACGGAAGTTCTCGGACATCGCACACCAGCAGGGTCATTATAGTCTTCCCATAAAAGACGGTCAAAGCTACCGGTACATCTCCCCTCAGACTTCACAATCGATTGTCGGGATTCGTCACGTTCGCCGTCAACACTGTACTCTCCCATCCCATAGTTTCTTGACCCCTGTAAAAACGCTATGTTAGAGTTCACCTCATCGTAAGACATGGTGCTGTATGGAATGCGTGTGATAGCAGGAACCTACCGTGGAAGGCGTCTCTATGGGCCACAAACGCAGACCCTGCGTCCAACCTCTGATCGGGTTCGAGAAGCGTTGTTTTCTATTCTTGGGAATCGGTTGCCACACAGTCGTTTCTTAGACCTCTATGCTGGAACCGGCGCGGTCGGAATCGAAGCTCTCAGCCGTGGCGCGGACCATGTCACCGCCGTTGAGTGGAACAGGGACGCCGTGAACCTTCTCCAACGAAATAAACGCCTCTGTGAGATTGGCGCAGAACTGACCATACAGGCCCATACGGTTGAACAATTCCTTCAACGCCCAGACCAGTGGCATGGCCCTTATGATATTGTCTTTGCCGATCCACCCTATGCAGAGACGGCAAAACTTTTTTCAGTATTGAGTGGATCAATGATCGAGATGCTCTGTGCCGTGGATACCTGGCTCATCGTCGAACATGGAGAAAAATCTGCAGCTCCCGCGGCGATCGGTCCGACCACCCTGCGCCGGCAGTATCGCTATGGCGACACGACCCTCTCGCGCTACTCTCGTCCACATCATCACGAAACATGAAAACTGGCATTTACCCCGGCACATTTGACCCCATCACCCACGGGCATACTGACATCATCACTCGTAGCCTTCGGATGTTTGATCGAGTGGTGGTGGCCGTGGCTCTGAATCCCTCTAAACATCCGCTGTTCACTGTCACTGAACGCGTCGAGATGGTGAAACTCGTCATGAAGGACCTACCCCAAATCGAAGTCACGCAATTCGAAGGTTTGTTGGTCGACTATGTCGAGCGGTCTGGTGCCCATGCCATTATTCGTGGCTTACGCGCGATTTCAGACTTTGAGCATGAATTTCAGATGGCGCTGATCAATCGCAAATTAGCTAAAACCGTGGAGACCGTGTTCCTCATGCCTAGCGAGGAGTACTCATACCTTTCGTCGACCATCATCAAGGAGGTGGCACGACATGGAGGTGCGTTGACTGAGTTTCTCCATCCTGAGGTCGCACGCCGTCTGAACGATCGTATCAGGAGTCTCAAATCATGAAACTTGCTGCCCGTGTCAGCCGCATCGCGCCCTCCCCCACACTCGCCATGGCGGCGACAGCCAAGGCCATGGCGGCACAGGGGTTAGACATCGTCGACTTTTCCACCGGAGAACCGGATTTCGATACACCGGAACCGGTCAAGGCCGCAGCTGAGGCTGCGATTCGTGCGGGATTTACCAAATATACTCCATCCTCGGGCATTGACGAGTTGCGTGGCGCCATCGTCGAGAAATTATCAGCTGAACTCGGAGTCCGGTATGAAAAGTCTCAAGTCCTGGTGTCGTGCGGCGCCAAACATTCGCTGTATAATCTGGCGGAAGCGTTACTCGAAGCAGGGGATGAGATCATCATTCCCACACCTTATTGGGTCTCCTACTCGGATCAAGCCCTCTTGAACGATGCGACCCCGATCCTCATGCCGACCAGAGAAGACGAGGGGTATGCCGTTCGGCCTGCCGACCTCGAACGGCTCATTACGCCGAAAACGAAAGCCATTCTGGTCAACAGCCCGTGCAACCCGACCGGGGCCACCTATGATCGCAGCACCTTGGAACAAATCGCGGCGGTGGCGATTCGTCATGATCTCATCGTGATTTCCGACGAGATCTATGAAAAAGTCCTCTACGATGGAGCCAGTCACGTGAGCATCGCCTCGTTGGGGCCTGAGATTGCTGCACGAACCGTGATCATTAACGGAGTCTCAAAAGCCTACGCCATGACCGGGTGGCGTATCGGCTATGCGGCAGGCCCGAAAGAGCTCATCACAGCCATGGCCAATATTCAAAGTCAGAGCACCTCCAATCCGTGTTCGATCGCGCAAAAAGCGGCCGTCGCCGCGTTGCGTCTTGGAGAACCGTTCACGCTCAAGATGGTCGAAGAGTTTTCCCGCCGGAGGAAGACAATCGTCGAGGGGCTGAACAACATCCCAGGTGTAACCTGTTCGATGCCGCGTGGCGCCTTCTATGCATTCCCTAATATCAACGGATTGTTGGGGAAACGAGGGCCTTCAGGTATGCTCAAGACACCGAACGAGATAGCCAATTACCTATTGAACGATGCACACATCGCGGTGGTCCCAGGCGAACCGTTCGGCAGTCACGACCATCTCCGATTGTCGTACGCCACCAGTATGACGAACATCACCAGGGGACTTGAACGGCTTGGACAAGCCTTTGCCAAGCTGGTATAAGCCTCAAACAGCTTGTTGAATGAGACCAAGAATCGAAACATGCATGATAGAGGAAGGACGTACCAATGCCGACGTATGAATACCAATGTGATAGCTGTCAGCATCGCTTTGAGGTGAAGCAAAGTATCAAGGATGACCCCCTCTCCGCATGTGAACGCTGCGGGAAAGCCGTCAGACGCCTCATCTCATCACCAGGAATCATGTTTAAGGGAAGCGGGTGGTATGTGACCGACTATTCGGACAAGCTCAAACCCCCGTCTAGTGGCGGAGGTGAAACGGCCTCGACAAAATCATCGGAAAAGAAAGAGTCGCCCACTCCATCAACAACGACGACAACCACACCCGCCTCCTCGCCGACACCGGCGTCAAGCTCCACCGGCTCCTCG
>JAMXAU010000021.1 GCA_024281365.1 Nitrospira sp. | reverse complement strand
CATAGGCCTTTCCCGGATTGCCCAGTCCAACAAGCAGACGCAACGTTACTTCTTCTTTTCAGCTTCTTTCTTCTCAGCCTTGGGCGCGGCAGCCGCGTCTTTCTTCTCTCCGCCCTTGGCGTCACCGGCAGGCGCTGCGGCACCAGCTTTGGCCGGCTCGCCCCCAGCCCCTTCGGCACCCGCTTCTTTGCCTTTCGCCACGACTTCCGGCTCGCCCGCAACACCCGCACCACTGGTCAGCAAGGCCTCCAGTTTCGCATCCGACATCGGAGCCGCGACACTCACCACCATCTGCTCAGGCTCATCTAAGAACCGGATTCCCTCGCGCGCGCCAATTTCTTTCACATGGATACCGCTCCCGATGGTCAAGGCCGATGCATCCACCTCGATGTGATCAGGCAATGCCGCGGGCAAACATTCGACATGCATGTCGCGCATGTTGTGGTGCAACACACCACCTTCCTTCACGCCAGCGGGAATGCTGCCGATGACCTTGACCGGCACCTTGACCCGAATCGGTTTACTCATGGAAATTTCAAAGAGATCGGCATGCAACAACGCTCCCGTCACCGGATCTACTTGATAGTCTCGCAAGAGTGCGGTACGGCTCGGCTTGGACTTGGCCCCACTGACCGTCAGTGAAATCAACGCAGTACTGCCCGCGTGGGACTTCAGAATCTTGACCAAGTCGTCGGGGTTGGCGATCAGCGAGAGACATTCACCCTGGCCGTACAACACCGCCGGAATTTTCCCTGCCCGTCGCATCGACCGCGCAGCTCCCTTACCCGCTTGTTCTCGCACCGCTACTGTCAAATCGAATTTCATGATTCTCCTCCGTCTCCCCAGCTTTCAGCACAACGCCCGGCCCAGACCGGGCTAGGCAAATAGTGAACTCACCGACTCATCTTCATGAATGCGTCTGATCGCTTCGCCTAAGAGCGGCGCCACCGACAATTGATGCAACTTCGGACAGATCAACTCTTTCCCTCGCAACGGAATGGTGTTGGTGATCACCACTTGGGAAAGGCACGACGACTGTAATCGTTCCAGCGCCGGCCCAGACAAGACCGCATGGGTGCAGGCGGTCATCACCTCTCGCGCCCCATGATCGAGACAAGCCTGAGCCCCCTGAACGATCGTACCCGCCGTATCGATCATGTCATCAAGGAGGAGGACTCGCTTCCCCTGCACATCCCCGATGATATTCATGATCTGGGCTTGATTGGGACCTTCTCGGCGTTTATCAATGATGGCCAGGTTGGCCTGAATCCGCTTGGCTAAGGCCCGGGCTCGCTCCACCCCCCCGGCATCGGGAGAAACCACGACGAGATCGGTCATTTGCTTTTTGATGATGTAGTCCAGCAAGACCGGAAGTGCGTACAAGTGATCAACCGGCACGTTAAAGAATCCCTGGATTTGTCCGGCATGAAGATCCATCGAGAGCACACGATCGGCCCCGGCCGTGGTCATCAAGTCCGCGACCAACTTGGCGGTAATGGGAACACGGGGTTGATCCTTCCGATCCTGACGGGCATATCCAAAATACGGGATCACCGCCGTGATACGATTGGCGGATGAACGTTTCAGCGCATCAATGATGATCAACAACTCCATCAAAGAATCGTTGACCGGCTGACAACAGGACTGCACAACGAAGACATCGGCACCCCGAACATTTTCGTCGATCTTGACACGGATCTCGCCATCGCTAAATGAAGAGACCGTCGCTTCACCTAACTTTTGCCCAAGGTACCCGCATATCTCATGCGCAAGCGCAAGATTGGCGTTGCCAGAGAAAATTTTCAATTCCCTGTTCATCAAACGTTCCTAACTGATCGTCTCGTCGTTAGCCTAACGCGCTGGATTCTCTAGTGGTTCTTGTGCGGCACGCAATGCTGATCGTGATCGGCTTGACAACACACGTCGCAGCACACACGACTGGGGAAACCAATCAAGGGGTGAAACTGTATAAGAAATCTCCGGTCTGTGTCAATAAACGACCCGAAGAATGTTGGAATCGGTCAACTACGAGGGAGACGAGGTCTGTGCGACAAAAACTTTGAACTGTGGCTCATTCATAAATAGGACCTGTGCCTGACGAGCCTTGGCTTCATTACGAAACACCCCGAAAACGGTCGCCCCGCTCCCCGAGAGGAGCGCCACGTCAGCCTCGAGAGCCAGCAATCGATGCTTGATCTCCTGCAGCAGGGGGTAGGCCTTAAACACCGGTCCTTCGAAGTCATTTTCTGCCGCCTCCAGCACCTGCTCCCATCCCAACTCAGAGGCTTGTTCCAGCATGGCATGGGATTGGGACAGTGGGACCACACCGGCTCGATTGGCAGTGAGCTGCTGGTACGCCCACTTCGTTTCCACCGAGAAACCCGGATTGACCAAAACAACCCATCGCGTTCCTTTGATCCGAATCGGCGCAACCTGCTCACCACGCCCTGCCACGGTCGCGGAGGGCGCAAAGAAAAAGAACGACACATCGCTCCCGAGCGTTTGGCCAATGTGCGCCATCTGTTCCGCCGACCATCCTAAATTGAACAACTGGTTCAGGCCGATAATCGTCGCAGCCGCATCACTGCTCCCACCTCCCAAGCCGGCTCCCATTGGAATCCGCTTTGCGAGAGTGATGTCCAATCCTCCTGTTCGTCCACTCTGCGCCATAACCGCCACGGCCGCACGGGAGACCAAATTGGAATCATCCGTCTTCAACGATGGCTCGTCACAGCGCAATGTGACCCCGGAATGGGCACCAGTCAGCGCAAGAGTGATCTCATCCTCCACTTGAACCGTCTGCATGAGCGACCAAAGATTGTGATAGCCATCCGTGCGACGATCGAGAATGCGCAGCACGAGATTGATCTTAGCAGGGGCGAACACGCGAATGGAGAGGGGACGGGAGGTCGATGCGGGAGAAAGGTTAGTCACGACCTCCTTTTATAGCATACTTCTCCAACCGATACCGAAATGATCTGGTGTTCAACCGCAGCATTCGTGCCGCTTTCTTCTTGACCCACTTGGACCGCTCCAGCGCCTTGAGTAGCAGATCCTTTTCGATTCCGTTGATCAACCCCTCAAGATCCAGGCCTTCATCGGTCAAGTCCAACGGGACCCCTTGTACTGGCGGCGGCGCCGTGGGCCGATGAAGCCAGCCGCGCACATCGGCATCCGTTACCGGTCCGTCCACAGAGAATGCCACGACTCGCTCGATCAGATTTTCCAGTTCGCGAACGTTGCCGCGCCATTCGTGTTCTAACAGGACGTACATCGCGTCGGAGCTGAACACCGGCTTTGGTTTCCCACTTTCTTTTGCAAATCGCTCCAGAAAGTGATTGACGAGGAGTGGGATATCACCCGTTCGCATTCGTAACGGTGGAAGCCGGATGGGGATCACGTCCAGGCGGTAGTAGAGATCCTCCCGAAAAGAACCGTCCGCCACGGCTTTCTCAAGATCCTTATTGGTGGCGGCCACCACACGCACGTCGACTTTAATGTCTTGACTGCCTCCCACTCGACGAAATTCTCGCTCCTGAATCACTCGGAGCAATTTCACTTGAATGGTCGGCGTCGTGTCCCCGATTTCGTCAAGAAAGATCGTTCCGCCGTTCGCGATCTCGAACAACCCTGCTTTATTCGCGATCGCACCGGTGAATGATCCCTTCATGTGGCCGAAGAGCTCGCTCTCCAGCAAGGTTTCCGGAACGGCACTACAGTTCACCGCCACAAACGGCAAGGCGCTTCTTACGCTGTTGTAGTGAATCGCGCGAGCGACTAATTCTTTCCCTGTTCCACTTTCTCCGCAAATCAGCACGTTGCTTTTCGAGTCCGCAACCTTCCGCACAACCTCGAACACTCTTTGTATCGCCTCACTCTGACCGACCAACTGCGCGAATGACGACTGACTCGCCATTTCTCGCTTGAGTAACATGTTCTCGGTCGTCAGGCGCCGCTTTTCCAACGCATTCCGGATGATCAACTGCACTTCATCCACTTGAAAAGGTTTCGTTAGATAATCATAGGCTCCCTGCTTCATCGCTTCGACGGCTGAGTCCGCACTCGCGAAGGCGGTGATGATCAACACCACCGTTTCCGGAGAGGCCGATTTGACCGCTTTGAGGACTTCCATCCCGTCAACCTTCGGCATACGCAGATCGGTGATGACCAGATCGAAGATCTCCTTCTGCAGTAATTCAACGGCATCCTCACCATCCATGGCGATGGTCACGGCATACCCGGCCCGTTTGAGCATGATGCTCAAGACCTCGCGCAAGCTTTGTTCATCATCGACGACTAAGATCTTTTCCACGGCTCTCTTCCCTCATGCCAGAGTCTGACCCCAGAATCTGCGGTACGAGGCAAACAGACCCCGAACCGCGTTCCCAGCCCTTCCTCACTCTCCACTTTGATCCACCCACCATGAAGATCCACGATGCGATGGACCGCCGCCAATCCTAATCCGGACCCGCTCTTCTTGGTGGTAAAGAACGGCAGAAAAATCTTGTCGAGGTTCTTCTTCGGAATGCCTTCTCCCGTATCATGAAACGACACCTCAATCACATCAGCTTTCCGACCCGCCACATCCACCTTTCGGCATCCGGTTGAGACCGTCAACTGACCGCCCTTGGGCATCGCATCAAAGGCGTTCACGGCAAAATTCCAGAACACTTGTTTCATCTGATCCTGATCCACTTGTGCGGGCAATGTGTCAGAACACGGAGCAGTCACCACAGTGATATTCGTTCTCGTTCGTGCTTCATGTTGTACCAGATCAAACGTCTCAGCAAGGACTTTGTTCAAATCACACTCGACCAAATTCAGAGCCGGAGGCCTGGCATACTGCAAGAACTCGGTAATGATGGCATTCAACCGAGTTGCTTCCCGAACGGCAATCTCCACCAACCGTTGGCTCGTTTCGTCGGCCTGCACATCCTTCCGAAGCATCTGCATGGCACCAGCGAGGGCACCGAGCGGATTTCGAATTTCATGCGCCATGCCCGCCGACATTTCTCCAAGGCTGGCAAGCCACTCCTTCCGTCGCATTTCCTCCTCTAAATCACGGATCTGCGTGAGATCCTTACAGACGCCCACCAGGCCTGTCGTTTCGCCTTGCTCGTGCAAGGGGCCAAGTGTCATGCCGAGAATCAGCCGATTCCCATCGGCCCGTTTACACTTGACCTCGAATCTCAGATTATGTGAAACACGTTCAGCCCCCTCGCCCTCCAACCTCTCTGGCTGCCAGTTGAAGACTTCGCGCCAAGGGCGCCCATGGACTTGCTTGCTGCTATAGCCGGTCGCTTCTTCGGCGGCAGGATTGAATGACGTGATCAGGCCATGCGCATCAGTTGTGAACACCCCGCTGCTGATGCTGTTCACGATGTTCTCATGGAACGCTCGCAGACGATGGAGCCCCTGCTCTTTTTCTCGGAGCGATTGATCCGCCGTCCGCAATTGATCCGCAAGGGTGCCACTCAGGAACCCGACGACCAGAAACGCCAGCGCATACACGCCGAACGCCTGAAGCGTTTCCGCGGCGCTCAGTCGGGTATGAGGAAGCCAACCCCAGGTCTCCGTAAGACCATACAGCTGTAAGTTAGTAAGAAGTCCAAACAGGATGATGCATAGGCTTGCCGTCAACAGGCCGACTCGACGCCGTGGCACCAAGCTTGCCACGGTCACGCTGATGACGTAGAGCACAGCAAAGGGACTTTCGATTCCGCCTGTTCGTGCAATCAGTACAGACTCAACGATAAAATCTATGGCGATCTGCCCCCACGCAAACCGCACAAGTACTTCTGGACGAACGAGATGTTGCAGGATAAGGGCGTAGAGGATCGTGGCTCCATAGGTAAAGACGATCAAGGCATAGAACGTTTCGACGCGCTCGCCTTTCGTCACCTGGAATGCAAGAGACAGCCCTAACAGTAACGTAACAAGAACGACCCGCCAGCCCATCAACCAATAGATTCTGGTCTTGATCTCGTCCACGCAGTGATCACCTTCTAGTCAGGCCATTATCCTCCGTCGATTGAGCGACTCGACTGGGACGGCCATCGCCGTTGAAAGGCCTGTGGGCGGGAAGAATACCGCTAGGATTTACCGCAATAAGGATGGACAAACGTCTGACCAGCTTGACTCACGAGGTGGCAGGAAGAATCACCCACCTCAGTGCATGCATTACCCGATCGCAGAGGCCATGGTGAAGATCGGCAAATACATCGCCACCACGATGAAGCCGACCGTGACTCCCAGGAACACCATCATCATCGGTTCCAAGAGTGCCGTGAGATTTCCAACAGCCTCGTCGACTTCGTCTTCGTAGAAATCCGCGATCTTCCCAAGCATGGTATCCAGCGCGCCGGTTGACTCTCCGACCGAGATCATATGCGTGACCATCTTCGGGAATGTGCCGCTTTTTGCGAGCGGCTCCGAAATCGTCTTCCCGCCGCTGATGCTGACTTTCGCTTCAAGCAGCGCCCCTTCGACCACCTTGTTGCCTGAGGTCTTGGCACAGATCGTCAGCGCCTCGAGCAATGGCACACCGCTTGCCAGCAAGGTCCCCAATGTCCTGGTGAACTTGGCCACCGACGCCTTACGAATCAAGTCCCCAAACACGGGCAGCTTCAGCAGGAACTTGTCGATGGCCAATCTCCCCTGTTTCGTCGCATAGTACTTTTTGAGCCCCACCACCGACCCGATGATCACACCTAGCATGATATACCAATTCCCTTGCGCAAAATTACTCATATCAATGACGAGCTGGGTCGGGGCCGGAAGTCCCATTTTCCCGCCGGACATTTCCTTGAACATTTTCTCGAACACCGGGATGACCCAAATCATTAAGACGGTAATCACGATTGCGGCGATGCCCAAAATGGCGGCGGGATAGACCATAGCGCTCTTAATCTGCCCTTTTAACTTCATGGCCTTTTCGATATGCTTTGATAGTCGCCCAAGAATGGTATCCAGTAATCCTCCCACCTCACCGGCATGGACCATATTGACGTATAGGTCATCGAAGATTTTGGGATGTTTGCTGAGGGCGTCCGAAAACGTTGATCCACCTTCGACCCGTCCCTTGATCTCACCGACCGACTTTCTCAATACGGCATTCTCGGACTGTGTCGAGAGGATTTCGAGACATTGAATCAACGGCAACCCTGCATTGATCATCGTCCCGAATTGTCGGGTGAATACGACCAGGTCCTTTTCCTTCACCCCGCTTCCCAGCTGAAAACTGAACCCCTCTTTGGCCGCCTTCTCTTCGAGACTCGTGACGACGAGGTTCTGCTTGCGTAACTGCTCCGCAGCCTCATCTCTCGACTTGGCAACCAGCTCACCCTTCTTCACTACTCCGGACTTACTGCGTCCGATGTACGCAAATGTGGCCATAGGTTCTCGACCTGTTACGGCTCCGATGCCGGTTATCGAACAATTATGGGGACTACAGAAGGAGTCTACTGGCGACTCGAAACCCTGTCAAAAACAATTACATTATTTACCTGGTCCCACAGGCGAATCGTGAGGTTGAACAGGGGACTTAGGTCAGTGGAGGGGCTGCATTCGCATCTCGATATCCTCGATACAGATAGTGGAATCCTGAGGCAAGCGTAAACCCAACCATTAAGACAACAAGCGGGGTAATCGTCGAGCGATCAACTCCACGCCATGTCAGCAGAATGGTTAGAAGAACATAGCTCAATTGAAACAGCGTCGTTCCTTTTCCTAGGAACGTCGGAGTGACATTGATCGGCGTACTCGTCACATGGGCAACCACCGTCCCCAGCAAGAGCATCAGATCTCGGCTCACAACCAGAATGACAAGCCACGACGGCACGAGATGGAGCACCGCGAGGGAAATAAAGCTTGATGTCAGCAGCAGCTTGTCCGCGAGCGGATCGAGCAACGTTCCCAATCGCGTTCTCTGATTAAGCTTACGTGCAAGGTAGCCATCAACCGCATCCGTAAGCCCGGCGAGAAGCAGAGTCAACAAGGCCAATCCATAGGAACCATAGGTCATGAAGCCGATGAATACGGGAACCAAGAGAATACGAAGAATGGTCAGACTATTGGGAATATTCATGGAGTGGAGTTCGGACATGCCCCTGACTTGACGAGGCGAGGCATCATAGTAACCGATGGTGCGCTTGTCAACGAGTTGCAGGGAGGGGAGGACACCTCCTATAATCAACTCGGTGGTCTACTATCTCAACCGATGGCGAAGGGATACGGAAGTATGAGCACGTTACCGCTCCTGTTCAAGAAGGAAGGATTGGTCGAAAAACATCAAGTGGAAGGGGTGGATCCGAGTGACCGCTACTTTAACCGGGCCATCCTCGTGAATCGAACCTCGGCCGGCTACTCCACCAAAGTAATGTATGAAGCGTTGATCGTTGAGAGCCGATCGCACTCGACCATTATCGCTGCCGTAAAGGAATTGGTTGAAAAACTCCAAGATTTTGGGTTTACACGTCTGCGAACACGACCTAATTTTAAGGGCACCCGGTATCTCGCCGAGAAGGAAACCTGGATCGATTATCCAGACCGTTCTTGAGGTCAGGCAAAAAATTCCTGACTGATGAGGTCATGGATCACAGGACGGAACTCCCGAATCGCTTCATTACGACTAGAAGGATGAACGCGATTGGAAATCAACACGACCTCCAAACGCTGTACAGGATCAATCCAGATTGATGTTCCGGTATAGCCCAGGTGACCGAAGGACTGATCCGAGAAGCGACATCCAGCCGATGACGGCTTTGAGGGAGTATCCCACCCTAGAGCCCAGCTGGACGCCTCCCCTCTCGCCTGCCTCTTGGTAAACTCCCGGACAAGATCACCATCGAGCATCGCCGGCTGCCCATAGTACGCCTTCAGCCACTCGCCTGTGATGGTCATGACCGCGTCAACATTTCCGAATAACCCCGCGTGCCCCGCCTCTCCTCCCATTGCACCTGCATTCTGGTCATGCACCTCTCCGCATAGTACCCGGCCTCGCCAAGAATCGTATTCAGTCGGAGCGACACCGGCCTTTGTTTCACGCATTCGCTCAAGAAATGCATCTCGCTCCTCGGGTAGGACAAATTGAATGGATGGCTTCCCCAGCCGATGCAGGATACGATCAGAGAAAAACTGATTCAATGATCGCCCGCTGGTCCGTTCAACGATCATCCCCAGCAACATGAACCCCAGATCGCTATAAAGGCTGCGAGCCCCGCGCTCATAGACTAAGGGTTCCGATCGGATTAAGTTCAACAGCTTTTGCTTCGCTGAGCTCCTCCCTTCCCTTGATGACGGAACAGTTCCATCTGGACTGAGCCGCTCATAATAACCTCGCCATCCAGGCAAGCCAGATTGATGAGTCAATAAGTCTCGAAGGGTTGCAGACCCGATTGGGCTCTCAGTGCATTCCTCAAGGTACTCAGCTAGATGGGCATCAAGCCGGCACTGGCCGTTCTGAACCAACAGAATGAGAGACGTCACGGTTGCCAGAGGTTTCGTTAAGGAAGCCAGATCATAGACGGTGGAGACAAGAACGGAGTCTCCTGGTGGATCTATCGATAACCGTCCGGCAGAAAATCGTGCGATCGGTCTGTCTCCCTGGCGCACCGCCAATACTGCTCCGGGGAAAACCCCATTCACAACAGCTCGGTCAAGTGCAATCTGAATTGCAGAAGGTTCGGGCATGGGGATAGGCTTGATGTAAAACAACCGAAAGCAGTATTACAACTAAACCATCGGTTAGACGAGGAGATTCAACGAATCATCGCAGCGAGCTGGACTCTCCTTCCATTTTTTCCTCCGGCACAATGTGATGTTCTTGGTAGACCTCACTCGCTTCAACATCCAGCATTCGTTCGAACGTACTGAGCGTGGCTCGCATACGCTCCACCATCAGCAGGTGCTGCTTCTTCAGGACAGACAGATCCCGCTGGGTATTCCCAAGCTCAACCCTTGCTTGCCGAAAGAGTTCGCTGGCCTTCAATTCCGCTTCTTTCACAATCAGCTCAGCATCTCGTTGGGCGCTACGTTTGACGTCCTCAGCCAGCGATTGTGCTGAAACCAGGGTATTGGATAAAGTCGTCTCGGTCCGCTTCAGCTCTGTCACCTGTTGTTCGAGCGAATAAATTCGTTCGCGTAATGTGGCATTGTCTCGATTCAGGTACTCAACCGTCTGTGCAATCTCCTCCAGAAATCGGTTGACCTCCTCACGATCATAGCCACGAAGCTTGACCTGAAACACCATCTGTTGAATGTCGATCGGCGTGATCTTCATGCCATCCCCCATTGGTTGCGTCAATTCATCCGTGCCGCTATGTCCTTTACTGACTGGACGACCGCGATTTGCATAAACCAAATCGCCGCAATGACGATCAACGGGGAAAGGTCTATTCCCATCCCCAATCCAAGCCGCCGCCGAATCGGAGCCAGTATCGGTTCCGTCGCACGCGTGAGAAATTGGACGATTGGATTCCACGGATCCGGATTGACCCACGAAATGAGCGCCCGTGCAATAATAATCCAGCTATAGAACGACAAGGCATAGTCTAGCACCGTTGCCAGTCCTAACAAGGTATTTCCAACCACAAACATTAGTTTCCAAGCTCCTGAGATCGTCTTGTCGCAGCCTCAACTGCGTCCATTAATACAGCCCGCAGCCCCCCTTGCTCCAACCGATGCAATCCGGCGATCGTCGTCCCTCCGGGAGAAGCGACTTGGTCCTTCAGGCGTGCAGGATGCTGACCAGACTCTAGTACCATCCGAGCCGCACCCAACACCGTCTGCGCCGCCAGTATACTCGCCGTCTCTCGGGGTAAACCCATTTTGACTCCACCATCCGCCATCGCCTCGATAGCGAGAAAAATATACGCGGGGCCGCTTCCGCTTAAACCAGTCACAGCATCCATAAGACGCTCCTCAAGCAGAGCAACTTTGCCAACCGCTTCAAATATCTGCTGCACGCGGGCGACCGCCTCCGGTCCAACTCCTGGACCGACCGCCAATGCCGTCATCCCCGCGCCAACCATCGCCGGAGTGTTCGGCATGGCGCGAATAATTGACGTTTGAGGGCCAAGGAATTCCTGAATCCGACAGATGGGAACTCCGGCAGCCACCGACACGACGAGCCGATGACCGACACCCGTTCCCATCCCCCTGAGCACGTCGGCAAGGACCTGCGGCTTAACGGCGAGCATGACGATATCACTTGCACGTACCACCTCATCATTCACGAGACTCACTTGAACCCCGTAATGTCTCTTGAGGTGATCCTGCCGTGTGACGTCTGGATCTGCTACACGGATTTTTCCCGGCTCAAACAACCTGGCAGTGAGCACACCGCTGATCAACGCTTCTGCCATACGCCCACCACCGATCAACCCAAGGGTATGCATAACGACTGCGTTAGACATGTCGCGCTCCAAAAATGGCGCTGCCGACACGAACAAGCGTTGCCCCTTCTTCTATGGCGACTTCATAGTCATTCGACATGCCCATGGACAACTCGTCCATTTTCACTGATGGGAGATGTTGCGCATCAATCATCTTCGCTAACTCAGTAAGCTTTCTAAAATAAGGCCGGGCTGAACCAGGATCAATAGTTGGAGGCGGTATAGCCATCAATCCCTTGATACGGATATGGGAAAGTTGCGCCAACTCTGACACGGCTTGTCGTACATCGTCCGGACAAAACCCTGCTTTTGTGGGCTCGTTGCCGATATTGACCTCCAGCAGCACATCCTGCCGATGGCCGGCATCTCCTGCGCGTCGATCGATTTCTAGCGCCAGCTCCCGACTGTCGACTGAGTGAATCAGCTCAAACACACCGATCACGGATCGCACCTTCCTCCGCTGTAATTGCCCGATAAAATGCCACTGGACGGGACCAGGCTTGAAGGCAGGAATCTTGGAAAGCGCCTCTTGAACTCGATTCTCCCCCAAGATCGCCAAACCCGCCTGCACCCCTTCTGCGATCTTCTGGACAGGAACAGTCTTTGTCGCAGCCACGAGACGAACACTGCTGGCGGGACGGCCGGCCTTTTCTGCCGCCGATCGAATTTTGGCTAGCACCGACTGAACTCTGCTTTCGATTGTATCTTGGACGAGCGATTCCATCTACCCACTCACGAATCACAGCGCACCCTTCGGCACGCCGCCCATATTCTATCGGATTAGACTAGGAATTGGCAGAGACTGATTTATCGTCGCTTTGGTGGCAAGCCAATGGCACTAATCATAGTCCCGTTGACTTTTCCTTCTCGCCGATAGGAAAAAAATAGATCCTCATGACAAATCGTACAAAGATTCACGGTCGTGATGGCCTGTGGCGTGGCGCCATAGGCTAATGCTTGCTCTTTAATAAGGCCCTTCAAATCCAGTTTGGCCTTTCCCTCCCCCTGAAATCGAACGACCTTCTCCCAATTGCCCCCGCCCTGGCGAAGACGTTCAAGGACTGGGTCGTCCACTTCGTAACAACAAGCACCAGCCGATGGACCGATACTCAGCCGTACCTGCTTAGGATTTGAACCAAAACGTGCCTCCAACAGCGCCAGAGTCTTTGGGACGATCGCCTCTACAGCTCCTCGCCATCCAGCATGGATTGCCGCCACAACTCCATGGGTGGGATCATGCATGAGAATCGGAACACAATCGGCAGTCCTCACTGCCACCATAACCCCTGGCTGATCGGTCACCAAGGCATCCCACCCTCCCTCAAAGCGGTCGGCTGCTGACAGCGCACGATCCACTACCAGAGCCTCGGTCCCATGAACCTGTTTGACAGACAGCATCCAGGCTGAAGGCGCAGCTCCCTGGACGCCCTGCAGGGGTATGCCGATTTTCAGGTCGTGCTCTGCGGTGTGTTGCCTAGTTCCAAAAAAGTGGTGCGCCTGATTCACGGTATCTGTAAATGCCGGAACCGTTATCACGGATGCGCTTACCATCTCAATGCTCACCAGATCTCATGGACCCAGAATATTGCCCAACCCGAGACTAGTCGGCCTGCTTACGAAGAAAGGTCGGAACATCCCATTCATCCTCAGCCGTCATTGCCGTGCGGTCAGTTGAGTCTCGCATGTCCGTCATACGCCGTAGAAATGTCGGCCTGTCGAGATCTTTCATCGGGCGATCCGCCGCAAGGGATGCGACCATTCCTGCCAGAAGGGGCTGGATCGGCTTCGCAGGCCGATTCACTCCCCGATCGCCTGCTATGGGAGCCGCAGGCTGATCTTCTTCTCGTTCAAAGCCTGTTGCAATCACCGTAATAATGAGATCTTCACCCATGTCAGGATTAATCACCTGCCCGACAATGATGTTGGCCTCCGAGTCTGCCGTCTGCTGGATAATACTAGCCGCCTCCTCAACTTCATGCAGCGATAAGCTAGCCCCCCCGGTTATATTGAGGAGAACTCCTCGGGCTCCTTCCACACTACCCTCCTCAAGAAGTGGGCTGCACATAGCCTTCTGAGCGGCTTCAATCGCCCGGTTCGGGCCACGTGAGATGCCCATTCCCATGACGGCACGCCCGGTATGTGACATCACCGTGCGGACATCAGCAAAATCGACATTCACATGTCCGGTCGTCGTAATCACATCGGCAATGCCTTGAATGGCCTGCCGCAGGACGTCATCGGCCACCTTGAACGCCTCTAACAGCGGAGTTGATTTATCAACGATTCCCAAGAGCCGTTGATTGGGGATGACCAACAATGTATCGACATGACGTCGCATGTCACGGATCCCCTCCTCGGCATGTTTATTTCTCCGTTGGCCTTCATACTGAAACGGCTTCGTCACCACCCCTACCGTCAAAATCCCCATTTCTCGAGCGATGCTGGCGACAATGGGGGCGGCTCCAGTCCCGGTTCCTCCCCCCATGCCGGCCGTGACAAAGACCATATCCGCCCCCTCGAGGCATTCACGGATATGCTCCTTACTTTCAAGCGCGGCATCCCGTCCGATTTCTGGTTTCGCGCCAGCGCCTAAGCCACGAGTCCGCTCCGGCCCAAGCTGGATTTTGTACGGGGCCAGGGAGCGATCCAGTGCCTGAAGATCGGTGTTACTGGCAATAAAGTCGACACGAGCGAGTCCCGAGGTGATCATCGTGTTGATTGCATTGCATCCGGCTCCGCCGATTCCAATCACCTTAATCCGGACAGGTGACAGCATATCTTCCTGAAATGAAAACATGGGAGCACCTCCTCGCATCACCCGCACACCGAGCGCCTGACGCCCGCAAGGGTTTTATAAGGTTAAAAGACCTCCAACACCCGTTTCGTCCAGCCGAACATTTTTTTTGCCCACGTCCCACCGTTTCGAAGCCCCGCAGTCTCCAATTCATCAACATGTCGCCGGGCATGAAGCAAGAGACCAACCCCGGTTGAGTGGCTGGGATGACCAACGATATCTCGGAGTCCGCCTACCCCTGATGGCAACCCCCGACGTGCCGGCAGATTCAAAACTTTCTCTGCGGCATCCGGCATCCCTTCCAACAACGACGTGCCCCCGGTAATCACGACACCGGCCCCCAACATGCCTTCGTATCCGGCACGCGTAATTTCTCTCCGAACAAGTTCAAACATCTCGTCGACACGTGGCTCCAAGATCTCCGCAATATCCCGTCGTGAAAACGTCCGAGGTGGACGGTCCCCTACCGAAGGCACCTGGACGACTTGATGACCACTCACCAATTCGGTTCTCGAGATGCCATGTTGGGTTTTGATCCTCTCTGCCTCGGTTTGCGACGTCAAGAGACCAATGGCCAGGTCCTTGGTCAAATTCTGGCCACCAATCGGAAGCACCGCCGAATGACGGATACTCCCATCTAAAAAAATGGCGAGGTCCGTCGTCCCACCTCCCAAATCCACCATCACCACACCGAGTTCACGTTCCTCCTGGCTCAGCACCGCTTCACTGGATGCAAGCGGCTGAAGGATGATGTCGACCACGTCCAGCCCGGCCCGATTTACACTCTTCACGATATTCTGCGCGGACGTCACCGCTCCGGTGATGACGTGCACATTGACTTCCAGCCGATTTCCAGAGAGACCCAATGGTTCCCGCACCCCTTCCTGACCATCGACCATGAATTCTCGAGGTAGCACGTGGAGGATCCTCCGCTCTTGCGGGATCACCGCGAGCGTACGGGCGCTTTCAATGGCTCGGTGGATATCTTCTCGAGTCACCTCCGCGCGTTTCAGCGCGACGACACCTTTGCAGTTTTCTGCCGCGATATGGCTGCCGGCGATGCCGGTGTACACGGAGTTGATCTGAACCGCCGCCATCAGCTCTGCTTCTTCAACTGCCTTCTTGATGGATTCAACGGTGCTTTCAATGTCGACCACGACTCCTTTGCGCAAACCACGTGAGGGGCTCATACCGACGCCGATAATGCTGAGACCTCCCGCATCGGTTATCTCTGCGACGATCGCGCAGATCTTCGTCGTCCCAATATCGAGTCCGACTAGGATTTGATCTCGCTTCGGCACCGCAATCACCCTCCTTCCCGTACGATAATTCGATTGTCGTACCGGAGATCTACCTCACTGATACCGCGCCCCGCTCCGTCAAAATTTAGTGATTTCAACGTTGGTTTGACGCGTTGGAACCGTTCCCACTGCTCCTCGACCGATTCTTCCCCAAATCGAAATCGAACGCCCTGGACGAGCGCTACGAGATTTGTTTGGCTTTCAGCCTGCACCCGCAATCTCCCATCGAAGGTGTGCCCGATGACTCTTGCGAGTTCGATGCCAGACATGATTGAGCGTCGCACCACATCGGTCCCTTTCAGCAACCCATCGAGATCAACTCCTGTTACCAGCGGAAAGGTATCATCATCAGCTTGCCCCAGCTTGGTCAGGATATGCCCCTCTTCATCACTCAGAAAGTTCTGCGACGCCGCTCTGACGATGGCGGCAGGCTTTCGCTCGATCACTGCGATCTTCAACTCATGGAACGGGACCCGCGAAACTTGAGCTTCCTTGATCCAGGGGTGAGCTTTGATCTGCTCCTCGACGGTTGCAGGCACAACCAGATGGAGCGGCGTCCCTTGTCGGATCTGAGCCAGCTCAATCACCTTCTGTTTATCAAGATGATGCACCCCTTCAACGGTGATCGTGTGGATCTCAAGCAACTCACGGACTATGCGACTGGAATACGTCACGGCCATCGTGATAAGCCACCCCAGTATCACCACACCCGTCACAAGAACCCCGAGCCGGACTGCAACCTGTCGCCTGGCCGTCCTCATCCGCCCGACCTTCATCACCGCCTTTTCCCCGGATGGATCCTTCCATTGATTCAGGCGCGGAGCGGCAGACGCAGCTCGACGTTTTCTAAAAGAGACTCTCATGACACAGATTCCAGCTCGGCACGCTGAGCACATCGAGCGGCACGATCCAGCGCCGACCTTAAGATCCGCTCGACCAAGTCGTCGTACCCGATGCCAGCCTGTGCGGCAGCCATCGGTAGCAGACTCGTTGCGGTCATGCCAGGAACTGTATTGATTTCTAATACATAGGGCTGGCCTCGCGGCGTGATACGAAAGTCCACGCGTGCAGCCCCTTCGCAGCCGAGTATTTCGTAACTGCGGGAAGCCAACTCCTCTATTTTCTGCAGCACTTTTGGCGGAAGAGGAGCGGGGCAGAGATACTGGGTCTTACCCTTTTGGTATTTGGCCGAGAAATCATAAAAGCCTTCCGGAGCCACAATTTCTATGGCCGGCAGTACCTGTGCCTTGTTCATGGCCGTCCCAAGGATCGACACGGTCGCTTCGTGTCCAGGGATGTAGCCCTCCACCATCGCTTCAGAATCATAGCGATGAGCCACAGCAAGTGCTTCCTTCCACTGAGTGGCGCGACGCACGATGGTGACGCCGATCGTGGACCCCTGCGACACCGGCTTGACGACAATCGGCAACTGAAGCTTGGCCTTCTTCAGAACCTTTGCCAGCGAAGGCCTCTCCCCTTCACGGATGACCGTTCCAGAAGGAACTGGGATGCCATGTGCGGCCAACAATGTCTTCGTCATCACTTTGTGCATCCCCACAGCACTAGCCCGAACACCGGACCCTGTGTATGGAATGCCGATGGTCTCAAGAAACCCCTGGACCAAGCCGTCTTCGCCCCCCAACCCGTGAAGCGAGAGAAAGGCGATGGCAATTTCCTGTTCTTTCAAGTCTTGATACAGTCGATCGCCGACGTCGATGGCTACCACATCATATCTTCGACGGAGCAGTGCCTGATGAACGGCTTGGCCCGTCCTCAGGGAAATCTCCCGTTCTGAAGATCGACCTCCCATCAGGACCGCAATGCGTTTATCCGTCATTCTGCCCATGGATATCAGTATGTCCCTAGGTTAAGCCTGGCCCACCAATTTCAGTTCCAGCTCCAACTTCACCCCGGTCTTCCGAGCGACCTGGGCACGAATCTTCTTGATAAGAGCGAGCACATCGGTGGCGCTCGCTCGCCCCTGGTTCACGATAAAGTTGGCATGTTTAGTCGAGACATAGGCATCTCCAACTGAGATACCTTTGAGCCCTGCCGCCTCAACAACCCGTCCCGCTGAATCATTAGCAGGATTCTTGAATACACACCCAGCACTGGGAAGCGTCAGTGGTTGAGTCTCTCGCCGATAGCGCAAATAATCCTTCACGACCTTCTCAATATCGGCCCGCACTCCCGGCCTCAGTTGGAGCCATACTCCGACCACAATTCCCACCGGCAATGATGCCCGCCGATACTCGAATGAGATCGATTCCGCCGAACAATCCAGCACCTCACCGCTTGTGCGCACAACACGAACAGCTTTGACAGAATCCTTCATCTCGCCGAGTCTCGTCCCAGCATTCATCACGACGCACCCTGCCACCGTCCCAGGAATCCCGGCAGCCCATTCCAGCCCTGCCAACGAGCGACGGATGGCATGGCCAATCAATGTCGGCATCCCGACACCACCCTCGGCATAGAGCACCGACCCGGATTCCTCCTTGATCGCACGTAGCTTGGCCAAACTGACCACCACACCTCGAATCCCCTTGTCTCGAACCAGGAGATTGGTGCCTCCCAACACAAAGAGTGGAAGCTTCTGTTCATGCGTTTGCTTAACCAACCGAACGACATCCTCGACGTCCGACGGTTCCACCAACACATCGGCTGGGCCGCCTATCCGAAAGGAAGTGTACTCGCTCAGCGGTGCATTGAAGCGAACCACCCCCCGAAGACCAGCCACAGCGGACCGGATCTTTCGCTGTAGCCTCGTATATTGCGCCGTCGTTCCATGCCTGTGAGATGTACGTTTCATGAATCATCACGTAGACTCAAGCCGTGCCAGAATTCCAGTACCAGCTTTCCAAATGTCCCCCGCGCCTAAGGTCAAGACGAGATCTCCTTCCCGAAGATGCGGCAAGACTTGATCCGGAAGGGTCTCCTTGCGTTCGATGAATGTCACTGCAGGATGGCCTGCCGCCTTCACCGTCTCAGCAAGCGCAGCTCCGGTCACCCCCGGTAGAGGTTGTTCTCCGGCCGCGTAGATGTCCGTCATGAACAAGACATCGGCATGGTCAAACGCCTGGGCGAAATCTCCAAGACAATCCCTCGTCCGGCTATATCGGTGGGGTTGAAAGAGAACGACCAATCGACGATCCCAGCCCTGCTTAGCCGCAGCCAGCGTCGCTTTGACCTCCGTAGGATGATGCCCATAGTCATCGACCACCATGATCCCACCAGCTTCGCCTCGCAAATGGAATCGACGCTCAACACCCGTAAAAGCCGCTAATCCTTTACGAATCAAATCGACCGGGACATCCATCTCCATCCCAATCGCAATGGCAACGAGTGCGTTCGAGACATTGTGAATCCCCGGCACCGTCAACCGGAACGGACCAAGGTTCTTCCCTCGAAAATGTGCACGGAAGTCGGCGCCCCACTGCTTGAGCACAATGTCGGTCGCGAGAAAATCAGGCGCCACTCCACCCCGCTCACGAAGCCCATACGTATAGTAGCGTTTAACAACGTGAGGGAAGAGCGACGCGAGGCGGTCATCGTCGGCACACAACACCGCCACCCCGTAGAACGGAATTTTATTGATAAACTCGAGGAAACTTTCGTTGATTCGTTCCATCGACCCATAATGATCCAGGTGCTCACGGTCCAAATTCGTCACAGCGACAATGGTGGGGGGAAGACGTAGAAAAGACCCGTCACTTTCATCTGCCTCGGCCACCAGGAGGTCGCCCCGACCAAGCCGTGCATGGCTTCCCAGTGCGTTCACCTTGCCACCGATCACCATCGTTGGATCAAGGTCGCCCTGCGCGAGCACGGTGGCCACCATCGACGTCGTAGTCGTTTTACCGTGGGCTCCGGCAATGGCGACTCCGAATTTCAGTCGCATAAGCTCTGCCAGCATTTCTGCCCGCGGGATCACAGGAATTTGCATCGCTTTAGCTTTCACCACCTCAGGGTTGCTTCCGGCTACAGCCGATGAAATGACCACAACCTGCGCCGAACCCACATTCGACTCCTGATGGCCGATGAAGATTCTCCCCCCAAGCTCTTCCAGGCGCCTGGTGGTCTCCGAGGCGTACAGATCTGATCCCGTCACGGTATACCCCATCGTGAGCAGCACTTCGGCGATGCCGCTCATACCGGCCCCGCCGATTCCAACAAGATGAATTTGTTCGACCTTACGAAACATTCCCATACGACTTACCCGTTGCCGGCCAGTAGAAGCGCGTGCCCCAAGCGTTGATCTGTCAATTGTCCTACCCTCCGGCCTTTCTAAAAGATTGGTTGATGTCATGATTTACTCCCATGATCGCATAACACTCATCGACAATACGTTCACCGGCGTCAATTCGTCGCATGGCTAAACTCCCACGATGCATACTGTCCCACCGCTTCGAGTCCGTAACGATCGTGTCCACCATCTCGCTCAATCTCGCCCCTGTCAGGTCTGACTGCGGTAGCACGACGGCACCACCAGCCGCTTCCATGGCTCGAGCGTTCTTCATTTGATGATCATAAATGGCCGTGGGTAGCGGAATCAGGATCGCGGGTTTCCCACAAGCCGTCAGCTCAGCGATCGTCATAGCTCCTGCCCGAGCCACCACCACATCCGCAGTCCGCAACGCAGTCGGCATGTCATACAGAAACGAGACCACGTTAGCTGAAATCCCCAGCGCCCTGTACCCTTCTCTGACCCGCTCATAGTCTCCCTCACCGGTTTGGTGTGTGATCGTCAGAGTAGGCACGCGCGCCATGAGCAAAGGCAGCGCTTCCAGAACCGCACTATTGATCGCCTGAGCCCCCTGACTTCCACCAAAGATCAGCAGGTGTCGTCCGTTCCCCTTGACCGTCCCCTGGCTTTCGGATTCCTGCCAGAGGAATTCCCGCCTGATGGGTGTGCCGACAACTTGGGCGTTCCGTGGATCAAAGAACATAGCCGCCGATTCGAACGCCAAAAAAACCCGTTGTGCGAGTGGACCCACCACTTTATTGGCCAAGCCAGGGTATGCATTTGGCTCTAAAATCACTCGGGGAATTCCCATCAGTGCAGCCGCCACCAGCACGGTCGGGCTCGTGTACCCACCGACGCCAATCACAAGATCAGCACGCCGCCGTCTCAGGACTTGCCATGATTGCCACATTCCGACTGGAAGCGACAGCATAGCCTGAACAACATCGAGTAATCCCTTCCCCATCACCGGTTTGGCCGTAATCAAGGCCAGCTCAAATCCTTCATGTGCGAGCACCCGAGACTCAACACCTCGACTCGTACCAATAAAGAGAATTTTCGTTGAAGAGTCCCGTCGCAGAAATTCTCTCGCCAAGGCAATGGCCGGATAAAGATGGCCCCCTGTGCCTCCTGCGGCAATAATGATTGTCATCGGTCACGTGCCCACCCGTGCCCACTCCGATGTTCCATCTCCCCTCGGCCCGCATGGCGATCCCTGGAGATGCTCAACAGCATTCCAACACCAGCCAAGCTGACAACAAGAGAGGAGCCTCCATAACTGACGAATGGCAACGTAAGTCCTTTTGTCGGTACGAGCCCGGTCACCACGCAGGCGTTGATTAACGCCTGAACCCCGATCAATGTCGTGATGCCGATTCCCAAATACCGCCCAAATGGAACCCGCGCGCGCGTCGAAATCTGAAACCCTCTGATCATGAAGAGCACAAACAACAGGATGATGACGCCGGTACCGACGAACCCCAGCTCTTCGCCGATGAGCGCCAAGACGAAATCCGTGTGTGCTTCCGGAAGAAAATACAGTTTCTGTTTCCCTTCGCCCAATCCTACGCCAAAGAGGCCGCCACTGCCGAACGCCAGAAATGATTGAGTGATCTGAAATCCTGTATCGGATGCATCGTTCCATGGCTGCAAGAACGCCATGAGTCGCTGGCGGCGATACTCGGTGGACAAGACAAGCGCCAGCCCAATCGGCACCGCACAGAGCACCAAGGTCGACAGATGTGACAGACTTGCGCCACCCACGAAGAGGAGGCTGCCCGTGACCAACCCCAGCACCACGACCGTCCCCAAATCCGGCTCCATCAGAACTAATCCGCTGAGGAATCCGACCACGAGCAGTGCCGGGAGCAGCCCGGTCTGAAAGTCTTGAATGCGGCGTTCTTTTTTTGTCAGATACGCGGCAAGATAGATCACCAACCCCAGCTTCAACATCTCGGCAGGTTGAATTGATATCGGCCCAACCCCCAGCCACCGTCTGGCTCCATTGGCTGCTATCCCCAACGAGGGAATCAGGACCATGGCCAGGAGTGTCGTCATGCCCCCGAGCAGCGGAAGGGACACCCGTTTCCACCAAACATAGTCGATACGAGACAGTACATGGAGAAGACTCAACCCCACCACCAACCAGACGCACTGCCGTTTGAGGTAGTACCAGGAATCGTGATACCGATTTCCTGCCAGTACCGCGCTCGCACTGAACACCATAATGAGGCCGACGATCGCCAGCATCACCGTCACCCATAACAAGACCTGATCCATGCCGACCCGCGGAGCACCCCGCGAGCCCTTCGTATCCCAAGGTAGAGCCAAGGTCCCAGCCGCTTTCTGTGGCATCACCCAGTGTCAATGCTCCTCTGCGTTGTCGGCCGTCAGGCCGGCAAGGATTGCACCGCACCCTTAAATTGCCTCCCACGATCTTGATAGTCGGCAAACATATCGAAGCTCGCACAGGCCGGTGACATCAATACAACATCACCCGCGCTTGCGTTTGAAGCCGCTAGCTCGACCGCCTCCTGGAGGCTCTTCGGTCGATCGATGGCTTGATAGCCTTGCATCGCATCAGCAATTAATGGTGCTGCTTCTCCGATTAATAGGAGGCGTTTGACTCGCTGCTTGATCGCAGGAGCCAACCGAGAAAAATCTCCCCCCTTATCGCGTCCACCTGCAATCAGCCAAATTGGCTGATTAATACTGTGCAGTGCCTTCAACGTGGCGTCGACGTTGGTTCCTTTCGAGTCGTTGATAAAGCGAACACCTTGCCGGTCACGAACCACCTCCAAGGCATGCTCCAATCCTGGAAATTCCTTGAAGACTTGACGCACTGCGTCAAGAGGACACCCACTCAGCAGTGCATAGGTGGCCGCCGCCATGGCATTCTCGATATTGTGATCACCAATGATCATAAGTTCGTGACGAGGACAGATCTCCTGTGTCTGACCATCAATGGCCGTCATGATGCGACCATGTTCGAGATAGGTTCCTCCTGCCAAGTCCGGGGGCAATGGTGGACGCCTCGTAAATCCGAACGTTCGAGCCTTCACACCATGCCGTAGTGCACTGACTCGTGGATCATCGATATTAAAGAGAGCAACATCCGATGATGTTTGATTCTCAAAAATTCTATTTTTCGCAGCGATATACTCTGCAATGGACTCATACCGATCCTGATGATCCACCGTCACATTAAGGATTCCGGCAATCCAGGGATGAAACTGCTCGACCGTCTCAAGCTGAAAGCTGGAAACTTCCACGACGGCAGCATCGTACGGACAAGCTCGTCCCTCCTGCATCGCTTGTAACGACTGGATAGCTGCTTCACTGAAAGCCGTTCCAAGATTGCCGCCAACAAATACCCGCTTCCCGCTAGCCTGTAACATTTTCCCAATCATCGTGACCGTGGTGCTTTTCCCATTGGTACCGGTCAGTGCCAGAATCGGAGCGGGCATGAATCTGGACGCAAGGTCAAGCTCGCTGATCACCTTCACGCCTCGACGGCGGACGCGCTCCAATGCTTCCATCCGATAGGGCACGCCCGGACTAATGACTACCAACTCTGCCGTCGTCAGAGCCGTTTCATAACCGCTTCCCAGCACCACCTCAATCTCCAACTTCTCGACGGTATTGACGACGCCAAGCAATTCCGTTCGATCTTTCCGATCGGCAACGGTCACGACCGCACCGGCTGCCTGCAGAAGATGAGCGGCAGCCACTCCGCTCCGTGCTAGGCCGACGACAGCCACCCGCTTCCCTTCAAGCTGTTTCGTGTCCAGTCCTACCATATCGGACTACCTTAATTTGAGCGTGCTCAGACTTAATAGCGCCAGTAAAATCGCGATAATCCAGAGACGGACGACCACCTTTGGCTCTTCCCAGCCTTTCATCTCAAAGTGATGGTGTATCGGCGCCATGAGAAAGATCCGCTTGCCCCGAGACTTGAATGAAACGACTTGAAAAATCACCGACACGGCCTCGATGACAAAGACCCCACCGACCATCAGCAGGAGCAACTCATGTTTACTGATCACCGCCACCGTCCCCAGTGCCGCCCCAAGCGGGAGAGACCCGACGTCTCCCATAAATACTGAGGCGGGATAGGTATTGAACCACAGAAAGCCGAGACTGGATCCCAAGATCGCGGCAGTAAAAACAGCCAACTCTCCGGCCCCTTCAATATGGGGAATCAACAAATACTCGGACATCAACCGGTGTCCGGTCACATACGCGACGACGGTGTAAGCTAGTGCCGTGATCATAATCGGCCCAATGGCCAACCCATCAAGACCATCCGTAAGATTCACGGCATTGGAGCTGCCGACAATGACAATGATGGCAAACACTATGTAAAACCAGCCCAAGTCCGGCGTGAAACTTTTGAAGAACGGCACGCTGAGCTTCGTGTTGTACTCCGGCAAACAATAGAGCACCACTGCGACAATGAGCGCCACCGCAATCTGGGCGGAAAATTTTTGCGACGCAGAGAGCCCCTTCGATCGAGCCTTGATAAACTTGAGATAATCGTCGACAAACCCGATCGCACAAAACCCAAGCGTCGCGCCGAGTACCAGCCAGATATGAGGGCGTGAGATATCCGCCCACAGCAACGTGGACATCGTCACCGCAAAGATAATCAGGATGCCGCCCATCGTCGGGGTTCCGCTTTTGGCAAGATGCCGCTTCGGTCCGTCATCCCGTACCTGCTGACCCAACTTGATTTCTTGAAGCTTTCTGATTACCCACGGGGCCAGCACAAACGCGATCAGAAAGGCAGTGACCGCCGCATAGATAATACGAAAGCTCTGGTACCGAAAAACGTTCAGGAAGGAGAATTGTGTATGAAATGGATAGAGCCAGATATACAGCATGGTGTCCGTGAGCCCTACGAAGCTTTCTTTGGCGCACTCCCGTGCCCCTGGAGTGCGTCTGCCACAAGTTCTAATTTCATACCGCGTGATGCTTTGATCAACACCACATCTCCAGGCTTGGCGATAGCTTTTACAGCATCAGCAGCAACATGCGCATCCAAGACTTTCATAATGCAGGCTGGATCTTGCCCTGCAGCCCTCGCACCCTTAGCAAGGTGTTGCGCCAAGGGTCCACAGGCGATAAGTTGATCGATCCGGTGCCGTGCGACGAATTCACCAACGTCCTCATGCATCCGAGCGGCATTCGGACCAAGCTCGAGCATATCCCCCAATACGGCAATCTTCTTTCCCTTCGCCTTGACCTGGGCTAAGAGCTTGACAGCTGCGGTCATCGATGCCGGATTGGCGTTATAGCAGTCAATGATCAGCTTGACGCCGCGATACACAGAGACCTGAGACCTCATGGCAGCCGGTCGAAATTT
>JAMXAU010000212.1 GCA_024281365.1 Nitrospira sp. | reverse complement strand
TCGATGACGGGATGGGGTGAGAGCATCATGCGCGTGGCCGTTGCAAAAACAATCTGTGATCGGTTAGGACAGGGAGAGACAGCGAGAAGAGCAGCACGATGGGTTTTGCAGAAGCTGGTCACGAGAGTCAAAGGATCGGCTGGTACACTGGTCCTTACTCCGAGAGGGCAGTTTGCCATCAGCCATGTGACCTCACATATGGCGGCAGGTTGGTGGGATGGGAAGGGTGAGCCGACAGTGGGAGACCGATTTTGATGCCGAGCAGCCTCTTTCATCTTGCCTTCCCGATTCACGATATCGAAGCCACGCTTCGGTTCTACGTCGACGGCCTTGGCTGCACGGTCGGGCGGCGGACGAAACATGCGCTCACGCTTGGACTGGCCGGCCATCAACTGGTTGCGCATGTTGTGCCCGAGCAACCTCCTCAACAGAAGGGTATTTATCCTCGCCATTTCGGACTAGTCTTTCTTTCGCAGGAGGAGTGGCAGGCGTTGGCAGATCGGGTTAAGGGCAAAGATCTCTCGTTTTATCAGCAACCTCGGGTTCGTTTTCCCGGCACGCGCATCGAGCACCGTACGTTCTTTCTGGAAGACCCGTCGCACAATCTGCTGGAATTCAAGCACTACACCCACGAATCGGCCATCTTTGGCGAACAGGATCACAGTCAGGTTGGCGATTCTTCTGAGTACTCAGAGTAAAGGCTGTTCGGAATTCTATTCTTCCGCCACCGACGTAGAGGTTCCGGATTGTCGATCAATCAATCGGAGAATACGCTCGTGACGGCGCGTTAAGAAGGTCGTTTTTCGTAAGGGGTCATATCGGCGCGGTGAGGGCAGCATCGCCGCGAGCCAGGCGGCCTCGTCGGACGTTAGTTCGTGGGCGGGTTTTCCGAAATGATGATGAGCCGCGGCTTCCGCACCGTAGACGCCACGTCCCCACTCGGCCACGTTGAGGTACAGTTCAAGAATGCGCTTCTTGGAGAGGCGTTGTTCGAGCTCACGAGTAATCAGGGCTTCTTTGGCTTTCCGAAAGAAAGACCGTTCTGAGGACAAGTAGAGATTTTTTGCCAGTTGCTGCGTAATGGTGCTGCCGCCACGCTTGAATTCACCGGCTTCAAGGTTGTGCATGGCGGCATCTTTGATTCCTTCCCAGTCAAACCCTTCGTGAGTGAAAAACAATGCATCTTCTGCGGCCACTACCGCATGGCGAAGGTGGGGAGAGATACGAGAAAGCGGGACCCACACCCACTGCCGCTTATTGGGACGCCCCTGCTCCTGTGCCTGAGTCTGCCGGATTTCCATCAGGGCAGTGGATGGCGGGTTGGTTCGTATGAGTCGTTCCACATCGGGCAAGCTCATGAACCAGCTCAGCACCAGAATGCCCAGTGGAAGTCCAATGAAGAGGGTGCTCCAGAGCAAGACACGCCGGATTCTGCCGCGACCGGTTGACTTGAGCGGGGGAGGGTCGTATGTGTAGTGACGCAGAAAGACGGGACTCTGATTAGGTTTCCGGCTCGTATCCATTGTTCAGCCTGACGACATGAAAATCTTTGCAGCCGAGTTTATCAAAAGTTGTGTCTCTTCAGAACAGTTTCCATCCGGCGATCTCCATGAGATTGCTTTCGTCGGGCGCTCTAACGTAGGCAAATCGTCCTTACTCAACTCGCTATTGAATCGTCGGGACCTTGCGAAGGTCAGCCGAACACCTGGAAAAACACAAGCGGTGAACGTGTTTCAGATCTCGACATCAGATCCTCATCTCTCGCAATTTTATCTCATCGATTTGCCTGGCTATGGATTTGCAAACGTGCCGAAAACCGTTCGCAGTCAATGGGGCCCCTTGCTGGAAAGCTATCTACTTGGTCGCGAGGCGTTGCTCCGAGTTGTACTGTTGGTGGACAGTCGCGTCGTGACAGACCAAGATCGGCAGACCATGGCCTGGCTCCACTCGATCGGGCACGATCCAGTCGTCGTTGTGACCAAGGTCGACAAGTTAAAGGCACATGAGCGGGTGCGAACCATGCGCCAGGTCCATCAGAGTTTAGGCATGGCCGAAGGAGACGCCGTGATTCCCTATTCGTCTTTGACGGGGGAGGGTAGAGACCGGCTGTGGGGATCTCTGCGTGAGGCAGCTGTCCGCCGCGATCTTTAGTGATCTCTGTTCATTGTCGGAGAGGAACGAGGGAAGGGGCGCGTGACTGCTGAGCTAGAATTTAATCTCGATATAGGACTTATTCTTTAGCTGGACGAGCCAGGCTTGATA
>JAMXAU010000211.1 GCA_024281365.1 Nitrospira sp. | reverse complement strand
ATGTAGATGCCCCGCTTTATGTCCGCAACCAGCTGATCCACGGTCGCTAAGCCTGGCCCAAGCCCGATATCGGCGATGCGGACGATAGGGACACTGCCCCATCCATCAGCGCGGTTGGACCCACGTGAACGGTAGCGCCGATCTTCGGTGCAACTTCTCGGTTGGTACAGTAGCCGACGAAGATCCCGTCTCGAATCACGTCCCATTTCCGGCACGAGACTCCCGTCATCGTCGTACCCGGTGGCGGCGAGCGTGTCCGGTTCCGTGTTGTCGGCGACCAAGTTGATATGCCGAGAGCCATACCGAAGTTTTCGAATTTCTCCGTCGTCAAAAAACTGGTGCCGGCATAATTGGCTTCGAACCCAGTGCACGGTCGAGTTCACTCGGATGGCCGCAGGATTCCACGAATCTGTCAGCGCAGATGCTCGGGTCCAGGACGAGATCATACCGTCCGGCATCCACCACTGAAGCCTTCACCCTTCCCAACCGCTTGAGCGGCAACCCTCGATGCTTCTCGCTGCAGATCAGTGTCCTCGATCAATTAATCACTTGGCGCAGACGCGGCCACAATCCAAGCTGACGTGAGGCGAACCGGCCTTCGAGAATGCCGTCGCCGTACAGTCCCCTTGCCCCGCCAATAGATCAAACTCCAGTGAGACCCTTCCGTCGACACAAACAATTTCCGGTTCCGATGCGCCCAGAGGCTAGCGCTGCTCCTGGCGATAGCTGATTGCCGATGCAATTTTTCCATCGTATTCAGCAGTAGATTGGTTCTCAGCGCAGCTAAAGGGGCTCAATTCGGCACGGTGACACGCAATCACGGTGGACCGATCCCAGAGCTAATCGGACCTTCTCAAGCGCAACGGAGGCAGACTCCTGGCCAATTTTACGGCCAAATCAGCCACCCGCGGGACTTCCTCAAGCGACAGGATTGAACTGGCCGCCAACCATGCTCCGTGATAGAGCACGCACGCTGAAACCCATGTCCCGGACGCTTTGATGGAGTAATCCGTCGGTCTTCGCCCCCCACGGGGTGCGTTCGGTGGTGCTGTCTTGATGCGGATATCGCCGTACTTGTAGCACCCAGGCCGCAATCCGTTTCAGTGCAAGCTCGGCGAATTCATCCCAGGTTTGGAGAGCTCATAGCGACGACTCCCGAATTAAGCGAAGGGATGCGTCAGTATAACAGGTGGCGAGGAAACGGTGAGCGCTTTGGAAGCGAATGAACAGGATCAAATCAGCCTGACGATGTTATCGAACAAGATGCACGAGACTCAAAGATTTCAAGAGAATCAATGCACTGCCCGGAGGTTTCGTCTACAGCAAGAAGTCTTCATGCAACAGAACTATACGGCTGTGATCAAACAAGATGCCGGCTGGTGGATAGGATGGATCGAGAAGTGCCGGGTGTTAATTGTCAGGAACATAGCCGAGGCTCCAGTCGAGACCCTCCGCGTCACGCTACGAGAGGCGCTGGACTCAATCGTCAAGAAGCGTTAGGGGCCGCCGTAAATTCTGAGGAAGCCTCCATCGCGGTATGAAGCGTGAGGAACTGCTTCGGCATTTACGGCACCATGGATGCGAGTTGTTGCGCGAAGGAGCGAAGCACTCCTGGTGGCATCACTCATCACTGAATACCCGCTCAGCGGTGCCGTCAACACCGAGACCAATCATCGGCAAGTAAAGATCTGCAAGGATCGAAAGGTAGCCCAGCCCCAGGAGCCTGCCTTTACCCACCCAACAGTGACTCCATTGCGCTTGAGCACATCCAGCAGCTTGGGGAACATCCGGCGATCCGGGAGGAATCTCCTTATCGATGGCTGTGAACACCTGTGCTGCGAACGCACCCGCTCCTGTAATCTCAAGCATCTGGCCACCGCCTTTCCCATAACGAAGTCATGCACGGTGCCTCTGGGCACAGGACGAGCGTCCCGGTGGTGCACGAGTAGTCTTTCCCGTCGCAGAGGAAAGTGAATCTCGTCCTCAGGTACGTAGAACGCTTCGTCCCAATCGCGGCACGATGGGTTGAGGGCCTGTTCCCTCTTCTCCTTGCTGTAAGGTGATCCCATAGCTCCGTGTGTCGCGTCGTTCGACGCTCACACCGTCACCTCGGTTCCGACCACATTCAAGGCAGACGCACGCTGATCCGGTCTCAAGACAAAGGGTTGAATGGTCATGATCTCCCCAGCCTCCGATAAAGATGGAGATTACCTGGGTTGTCACCTAACGTTACGGTGTCGCGAGACCGCCTCGGGTCTCGTGTACAAGTGAAGCCGATTGTTCGGGCCTAGATCAGATTTTCCTCAACGTATCTTGCACCCTTGGGAGAAGATCATCTACTCACTATCTCCATCGAACTCCAGAAACCTCTGCTTATGGGAGCGCCTTGATGGAACTCTAATCTCTCGGATTGAATACTCAACCCATGAAGCAAGGTCCTCTAGCAAGACAGCTGAATCTGGGGTTGAGTAGAGAAGGAGCAGGGCTTGGTCTTTCGCTTTCACCCCGTCCTTCAGGATGCGCTTCTTTCCACCCACCTCCCAGATGGCGGGCAACTGCCCCAATAGATTCCATCCACGATGTCTGTGCTTCTTCGAGAAGAGTTCATGATTGATCCTGATGAGTTCAACAGAGGATCCAATCCGGAGTCCTTGCCATGGTTGCGATGTCAATGCCGTTGGCATCCACGTCGCCCCCGCCAGATGACGCTACGCTCGTCATTGCATCGTGTACAGGAAGTCCAGGGCGCGCGGAATCACTACTCTTTCGGACTCATTTCCTGAGGTCGTCGGTGCCGCCACAAGTCGTCGGCACTCGTCTTGGGAAATTCGTGATTCTGTGCCAAACGGCGTTGAGGTGCCGTGAACTTTCTGCTGTAGAAACCGGAGCGCCACTTCACAGAATTTCCCCGTCGCCAGCCCCGCAGGATCGTGGCGGCCTTCCAGCGTGTTCTGCTTCAGATCAACGTATGCCTTGATGAGCCTCGATCGAAACGTTGCTGGGACCGCCGTGAGTGCGGCAGACAGCGCAGGATTATGGCTTCTTATACTCATATTGTTTGTCGGCGTTCTTTTTCCGCGTCAATTCTCCGTTCCGCACCATGCGACCCAATTTTCCGGAAAATTCGTTCGCGTTGAAGGTTCGTGCGAGGTTGTGCTTGCAGTGCTTGATAACGTCATTGATCGTCTTCGGCTTGTCGAAAAACGGCGTTCCGAGCAGCTGAGCCAGCGTTGCTGGCGCAACTGTTCCCGATACTGCTTTTCTCTTCTTTTTGCCAGGCGATCCTTCCGAGGCTGCAGCTGGTCCAGGTTTTGGTTCCGCCCGCTTTGCCGATCTAGTGCGCCGCTGCATCTTGGGGGGCTCCTCCGCAGTCTCTTGGCCCAGGAGAAGATCCAGCAGGCGGAGTTGAACGGCCTCAGATTTGAAAGCATTCAGCACTGACGCCAGTTCACCGAGCTGCTTTTTCATGCTGTCTAACTTGTCTATCACTTCTGTCTCCTTTCAATTGCCCCAACAATGTTTAGGACCAATCCGCAGAAGCGACGGATCTTCGACTTTCTGCCGGTGTAGCCGCAGGCCAAGGCTGTTGGTGAACGATTCGCCATACCGATTGCCGTTTCATGTGTTACGGGTGCGGGATTGTTTGGTACGAGTTCTTATGCGAACGGGTCTAAAACAGTCCCGCAATTTCCAGTGGAGATCTTCTCTTGGACAATCGGAGTGGCTTCGGGGATGTCGAGTCTCTTTTGCCGGACATGGCCGACCATTCGCATCAGTTGCACCTTTTCACTGCCTGGTGACTGACCTCCGGCCGGTCGACCTATGGGCTTCCCGATCTTTCGGTCGGTGATTTGGACGTCGGCCACGCAGAGATAGGTCACCCCATCTTCTTTGGGCGGTGGCTGCATCCCAGGAAATCCGGACATGCCGCCGAATCCTCCACGCCCGCCGCTCATGGCCATGGCCTGCCTCATCATGGCGCTCATGTCCGGCATGCCGACCATGCCCATGCCAGACTCATCCCCTCCAGCGCTCATCATTGAGGTGCCGCCGCTGCTGATACCGGCACCGGGGCCGGCTTTGGCCACCGCCTCCGGCGTCACCGCATCAGCTGCCTTGTGGCAATAAATCACCTTGGCCTGGATCCAGTAGTTGGCCTGCTCCGGATCCTGAACCAATTGATACCCCTTGGTGGTCAGCTTGTTGGTCACCTCGTTCAACGTCACCAGCTGGTTTTCAGACGTATTTCGAAGTTCGGTATAGACGGTTCTGGTGGTATTGGGGTCCAGGAAGATCGTGTTGCTGTTCATGAGGCCGGAACGGATGACGTTGGAACAACCGGTGACCAGTGCGAGCAACACGAGGATCGTGAGGAGTGAGGGGTAAGGGGTGAGGCGATAATGCGAAGTCATCACTAAAAGTTTCCCGCCACGGCGGCGCTGAGTTTCTGTTGCAGGAGCGGCGTTGCTTCAGCCTCATCCAATTTCTTTTGGTGCACATCGGCAGCCAGCCTGGTCTGATAGACACCGGCCTCCTGCCCAGTTCCGGTTTTCATCCCGCTCGGCAGCTGTCCTGTCTTCTGTTCTGTGATCTGGACATCCGCCACGCAGGCATAGTTCACGTCGTCCGGCATCTTGGGGGCTGATGAGGATGAACTAAACAGATCGCCGATGCCTTGAATCGCACTCAAGCCCATCGAGGCCGCTGCCCCACCCATCGCGCCGTATGGGCCTGCCATACTGGCCATGCTGGAGAGACCTTGCAGCGCGCCCAAGGTTGAATTGAAGGCCGATCCATAGCCACTTGCCACCATCGCCTCAACCGGCATTTCGGGCTTCGTGATGTTGCAGTACACAATGTTCGCCAAGACGACGTAATGCGCGCGATCCGGATCGTTGACGACTTGATACCCCTTTGCGCTTATCCGGGCGCTCAAATCGTGAAACGAGACTTCTTGGTTATCGGAGGAGTTCCGAACCTGGATAAAGACGGTTTTCTCTGTGCTCGGCGGCAGAAAGAAGTTGTTGCTGGAGATGAGATCCGTGTCTTTGATGTTACCGGCGTAGGCAGTGAGCGGAAAGGCGAGCAGGAGAGGCAAGGCTAGGTATCGCATGGACACCTCACAGTGAATGCGGCTGGATTGTACGCAGAGTCAGTCCGAATAGCAACGCCAACCCATCTGAAAATAGAAGGTTTTCGTGACGGATTGCCTTGAAGAATTGCACCCCGTGGGCTAGCATGGCGACCGCTTCAGCGCTTGGTTGCCTGTGCGAGGGAACCCAATGATCTCCGCTCGCGTGGTCCTCCTTCTCAGCGTCGTGCTGCTGCCGGTC
>JAMXAU010000020.1 GCA_024281365.1 Nitrospira sp. | reverse complement strand
CAATGGTTTCATCGGTAAAATCGCCCTCCTGAGACTTGCGAGATCAGTTCTTCGACCCGTCGATTCTGGGCACTAAAGGGATCCATGCAGAGGATCGTTTCCTCCCAGTACCCGTTCAGCTTCAAATAGGTCCAATCAACCGTGTAGGATCGGTTCTTGGCCCGCGCAAAACGAATAAAGTCCCCTCGCACCTTCGCCCTCGTTGTTTGCGGTGGGGTGGACATGGCCCGCTGAACGGCATCTTCCTCCACGACCCGTTCGACCAACCCACGAGACTCCATCAGATAGTACAGCCCTCTCGTTCGCTTCACATCATGGTATTGCAGATCGAGTAACAACACCCTCGGATCATCCCACCCACAATTCTTCTTGTCGACATAGGATTGGATCAGGTGCTTCTTCGTGACCCAATCGATCTGATGCGTCAGCTGCATCGGATCCTCCTCCAACTGCTGCAGCACCGCTTCCCACTTGTTGCATACATCATCGAGGGTCGGGTCATGCGCTTCTTGCGCCAGATAGTCTCTTGCACGGCTCAGATAGACCCGTTGAATCTCTATGGCGGTCATCTGGCGACCGTCATCGAGCCGGACCTTCTTTTTCAAGGTTGGATCGCGGGACACCTCGCGGATCGCCTTCACCGAGTCTTCCAGCTCCATCCCATGGACCGCATACCCTTCTTCAATCATCGACAGGACCAGCGTGGCGGTTCCCACCTTGAGATAGGTCGCATACTCGGACATGTTCGAATCACCGACGATGATATGCAGACGCCGATACCGTTCCGCGTCGGAATGCGGCTCATCGCGGGTATTAATGATGCTCCGAGAGGATGTCGTCGAGGACGACGTCTTCTCATGAATATGTTGCGCACGTTGCGAGATGAAATACTGCGGCTTCCCCGAGACTTTTAAGACTTTGCCGGCTCCGCTGAAGATCTGCCTGGTGACAAAAAATGGGATCAACTGCTCGGTGACTTTCCAAAAGTCGACGTCCCGGCGCATCAGGAAATTTTCATGGCATCCGTATGTGTTCCCCAACGAGTCCGTATTATTCTTAAAAATATAGATCTCCCCGGACAACCCTTCTTCACGGAGCCTCTCTTCTGCGGCAGGCAGACAGGCTTCCAGCAGTCGCTCTCCCGCCTTATCGTGCACGACAAGATCCAGGATGTTGTCGCACTCCGGGGTCGAGTACTCGGGGTGACAGCCGGTGTCTTGATAGAACCGAGCCCCGTTGACCAAAAAGGCGTTCGACGGCCAGCTGTTCGGAATGAGTCCTTCAAAGATGTAGCCCAAGACTTTTTCCATCGGCAGATAGATCCGGCCGTTGGGGGAGAAAATGAGGCCGTATTCGTTCTCGAGGCCGTAAATCCGTTGTTTCATGGGACCCACCGTCATCATGCGCGAGCCACACTCAGATTATACGCCCAGGTCGGGATCTTCAACAAAGGACACTATTGTGAACGGTAGCGGTTAGGAAGAGAGTGCGCGTCGAATATCGCCAACCGCGAGGCGACGGAACTTCCGGCCGGTCCGACTGCGGTCGAGCACTGCAACCTCCAACCCCTCCGGCTGGAGCTTTTGATTGGCCGTTTGATCGAGAGCCGCCACACAGAGTCGTAAGGCCTCGTCGAGACTCGGGGCATGGCTGGAGCTTTTGTCCTTCAGGAAACTCTGTACCGCATCCGCCCGTCCCCCAATCACGGCAACGTTCTTTTCGTCGATGATGCTCCCGTCAAAGGAAATACGATAGATTTCATTCGGATGGCTGTTGATGCCGGTCTGAACAACGAGAATTTCCACCTCCAACGGCTTCATTTCCTGACTGAAGACCGTCCCAAGACTTTGCGAATAGCCATTCGCCAATGACCGGCCGGTGACGTCTTCTCGGCTATACATGAAGCCCTTGAGATCGGCATGGCGAATCCCGGCCTTCCGAAGATTCTCGAACTCGCTATACTTGCCGGCCCCGGCAAACGCGATATTGTCGTAGATCTCAGAGACTTTATGAAGCGAGGCGCTCGGATTGTCGGCGGTCAAGAGAATCCCTTCGACATACTCCATCGCAATGATCGATCGACCCTTGGCGATCCCCTTCTTGGCGTACTCCGCCTTGTCCTGCATCATCTGTTCAGGAGACACGTAGTAGGGCATCGGCATGAATTAGGTCTCCCGTGAACGACGAGCTGACATGACAGCATCACATACCGACCGGAGCGTGTCCTCGGCGACATCCGTGATGCCTTGATCGGTCACGATCTTTGCGGTGGGATAAATCCCCCGCACAAGGTCAGGCCCCCCGGTCCCAACGTCGTCATCCGCGGCATTGTAGAGTGCCAACACCGCCAGCTTGACCACCTCAGCCTCGGCGAGATTCCGCTGAAAGTGTTCTCGCATGGTATTGCGAGCATCTTTGCCGCCGGATCCGATGGCATGGTAATCCGATTCTTCGTATCTCCCGCCGGTAATGTCGTACTTAAAAATGCGGCCCTCGCCACGTTTCAGGTCATACCCGACATAGAGCGGCATCACGACCAACCCCTGGAACACCATGGGCAAATTCGCTTTTACCATCTGTCCCAGCTTATTGGCCTTCCCTTCGCACGAAAGCGGCATGCCCTCTAATTTTTCGTAATGCTCCAACTCGGTCTGGAACAGTTTGGCCATCTCAATACAGGGACCGGCTGCCCCCGCGATCGCCATCGCCGACCACTCATCAATCTTGAATACCTTCTCAATCCGGCGATCCGCGATCTGAAATCCCTCAGTGGCGCGGCGGTCTCCGGCAATGATCACTCCCTGCTGATACTTGATCGCCAACACGGTCGTCGCAGAGGGCACCGACACTGCTCCGGCTATGCGCGTAGGATCGGCGTTGGGCGCGAGCCCGTTCGCTCCAAGCGTCAAGCCAGGATAATGTTTGGAAAGAAACTCCACGAAGCTGGAACCGTCGTGATCGGGGAGGTGGGGCAGCTTCATCATGTCCCCAGCAGGATGATAAAAAAGTCCGCCAGCTTCGTTCTCGCGTCCTTCAGAGGCTCAACATACGGGACACAGTATGCCTCGTCTCTTCGCTCGCTGCGCCCTTGTCGGACGGCCTTTTTGACCATCCTGTGAGCGATCTTCATTGATTAGCGACCTTTCATGGTCTTGTGTATCGCAGCGATGTCGAAGTAGTTCCCGGTAGCTTACTGCAATTGCCGTTCGTCACACCTTGAGTTTTTCGAGAAGCACATCAACCGAATCGGATACATCCAGCAGCGCCCCGGTCAGGGCTTGCGTCCCACGATGGGGGTCCATCAAGGGGACTTTTTTGATCGTGGTATCACCGCCATCGAACAAGACCGAGGTCCAACTGGCACCGTACAGCGACTTCGAAAACTTACTCACACAGCGGCCACGGAAATAGGCTCGCGTGCCTGTCGGAGGATGGAACTCGGCTCGCTGGATTTCTGCTTCGTCGACGATCCGCTCGATGAGCTGACTACGCTCCAGCGTATAGAAGAGCCCTTTTTCAGGACGGACGTCATGGTATTGAAGATCCATCAACTTCACGCGTGAGTCGTCCCATCCACAGCCTTTTCGTTCCATATAGGACTCGATCAGATGTCGCTTCGCTACCCAATCCAATGAATGGACCAACAACCGCGGATCACGCTCCAGTTTATTCAGTACATCTTCCCAACGGAGCAGCACATCCTGAGTCGTGGGACCGTGAACCTGCGAAGCATAAAACACCTTGGCCGCATTCAGGTAGGCCCGTTGGATCGCCAGCGCCGTCGTGGGCCTTCCCCCTGCCAACTTCACCGTCTGCTTGACTTCCAGATCTCGCGACACCTGTTTGAACACCAGAACCGGCTCTTCAAGTTCGATCTGCGGCAAGTCGGCACCGGCTTCCAGCAGATGCAGTACGATGTCCAAAGTCCCCACCTTAAGATAGGTCGACAGCTCCGCCATGTTGGCGTCGCCCGTAATCACATGCAGCCTCCGAAACCTGGCCGCATCCGCATGCGGTTCGTCACGCGTGTTGATGATCGGGCGCTTGACCATCGTATTGAGGTCCAGCAGACATTCAAAAAAGTCCGCGCGCTGAGAGATCTGATATTCCGTTGGAGTGGTCTGATTTTCAGACCCGACTTTTCCCGCCCCGGCAAAGATCGGCCTGGTGACGAGAAACGGCGTCAATGTACGCGCAATCCGATCGAATGGGACGGTCCTTGAGACCAGGTAGTTCTCATGGTACCCGTAGCTGTTGCCTTTCCCGTCGGAGTTATTCTTATAGAGGGTATAGACTTCGACGCCTCGTGCGCGGGCCATCGTCTGCAGGCATGAGGCCAGAATGCGCTCTCCCACCCGTTCAAACGCCACGATCTCTCGAGCGTGTGAACACTCAGGCGTCGAGTACTCTGGATGAGCCCCATCCACATACAGCCGTCCGCCGTTCGCCAACACCTTGTTCAGCTGCCGGTTATAGTCCGGGTTCGGACGCTCACGCTCCCCCTCGACTTCAAAACCGCGTGCATCGACCAGAGGGTTCTCATTTTCGTAGTCCCAGATTGCGGTTGGAGCCGCCAGGTTTGGATAGTGCCCGATCACGGCAAAAGACCCTGACACTGGGTCCATCGCAGACGCGTCTCTCGATGCAATCCCGAACTCAGTTTCCGTACCAAGCACCCGGGCGGAGTTCGTAGGAGTTTGTTCTTTCATCATGCGGCTAGAGATAGTGGCCGGTACTCATGGTTTCAATCTGACGATGTTCCGTCGGTCCACCGCTGATGGTCCGAAGGTGGATGATCTTCTCACCCTTCTTGCCGGCGACCTTGGCCCAATCGTCCGGATTGGTCGTATTGGGGAGATCTTCGTGTTCTTTGAACTCTTCACGGATGGCACGGATCAAGTCGTCCGAACGCAAACCGGTCCCCTCGTTGGCGATCACCCGCTTCACGGCGAACTTTTTGGCCCGCGACACAATCCCTTCAATCAACGCACCACTGGCAAAGTCCTTGAAGTACAACACTTCCTTTTCGCCGTTGGCATAGGTCACTTCGATGAACTTGTTTTCTTCGCTGGCCGCATACATGGCTTCGACGGTCATCGCGGTCAAGCGTTCGACAAGCGCATGCCGATCCCCCCCATGCCGCGCGACATCCTCCTCGGCGAACGGAAGTTCCGTCGAGATATACTTCGAGAAAATGTCCCGTGCTGCGTCGGCATCCGGCCGCCCCACCTTCACTTTGACGTCCAATCGCCCGGCACGCAGCACGGCCGGATCGATCAAATCCTGCCGATTGCTCGCCCCGATGACGATCACATTCCGCAATCGTTCGACGCCATCGATCTCTGAGAGAAATTGCGGAACGATCGTTGACTCAATATCCGAGGATACGCCCGTCCCACGGGTGCGAAAGAGCGCGTCCATTTCATCAAAAAAGACAATCACTGGATGCCCATCCTCGGCCCGCTCCTTGGCCTTCTTGAACACCTCACGGACTTGACGCTCCGATTCACCGACGTACTTGTTGAGTAATTCCGGGCCTTTGACATGCAGGAAATAGCTCCGAATCTCTTTCCCGGATCGATCTCCCAGCTTCTTGGCGATCGAGTTGGCCACCGCTTTGGCGATCAGGGTTTTTCCGCAACCAGGCGGCCCATAGAGCAACACCCCTTTGGGCGCACTGAGTTTGTATTCCGCGAAGACCTGTGGATGCAGAAATGGGAGTTCGACGGCATCACGAACCTGCTCCAACTCTTTCTGAAGACCACCGATGTGCGCATAGTCGACATCCGGGACTTCTTCCAAGACCAGCTCTTCCGCTTCGGACTTCGGGAGTTTTTCGATCACGTAGCCGGAACGTACATCGTAGAGCAGATGATCTCCCACACTCAGCCGTTCAGCCAACAAGGGATCGCCCAGATCAGCCACCTTCTCCTCGTCAAAATGGAGAGTGACCAAGGCCCGGCCCCCTTCTAGCACATCCTTGAGTCGAACGACTTCGCCTTGGCTGTCAAATCCCTTGACCTCCACCACATTGAGGGCTTCATTCAAGACAACTTCACGCCCCTTCCGCAACTCGGTCCGGTTGATCGAGGGATGAAGGCTCACCTTCATTTTCCGCCCCGACACATACACATTGCCCGTTCCGTCTTCGTTCAGACTGGAAAAGATGGCGTAGCTCGACGGAGGCGCCGTCAGCTTTTCCACCTCAGCCCGAAGGGCCTCGATCTGAGCTTTGGCGTCTTGCAGCGTCGCGACGAGTTTCTCGTTCTGTTTGGTCGCCTGGTCGAGTTGGTAGCGAGATTGATACAGCCGACGGATCTCTTCTTCCATCGACTGAATTTGCACGCGAAGTTTGTCGAGCTCCCGAGCCTGTTCACTGTTCTTGTGAATCATCTCCCCCTCCCCCTCGGACAACCGCTTTGTAATCTTCTTGACAGAATCTCGGAGGGACCGGAGTCGGTTTGGCTGACTCTTGCTATCCGCCATAGTGAGACGATACGACCAGCTCGAAATATCGAGCCTAAGCGAGAGTACGTTTGGTGTGAGGGATTCTAACACCCGACCTAGGGGTGGTCAACTGCAACGGGCGTTCTGACGCGTCACAGACTCACGCGCCGTCACGTCACATCATATCTACAACGCGTCCGTGAACTCTCGAACCGCTTCACCGATGTCATCACGAGTCAACAATGCGCCGATCACCGCCACTCCATGAGCACCGGCTCGGCGGACGGCTGCCACCCGGTCGCACGTGATGCCTCCGATGGCAAATACCGGGATGGATGATCGACGACACACCTCGGCAAGCAACGCAAGTCCTAACGGAGGTCCGAATGATCGCTTGGACGGCGTATCAAAGATAGGGCCAAACACGACATAATCGGCACCGCTCTGATTCGCCCGATGGACATCTTCGGCAGAGTGTGTGGAGATCCCGATCAATGGTCGCGACCCGATCAATTGACGAATAGGCCGCGTCGGCAGACTGTCGGATCGAAGATGCACCCCATCCAGATTGAGCGCCATCATAAGATCTACACGATCGTTGATCAGCAATGGTACCGAGCGCGGACTGCTCACGGCATGAATTTCCTGTGCCAACAACAGAAGTTCTCTCGTGGGCAGGTCTCGTTCTCTGAGCTGAATGGCCTGGAGGCCAGCTTCGATCGCACGATCGAGCAATGGGACAAGCGGACGGCCTTGAGTGTGGTGACGATCGGTGACTAGCAGAAGACGGAAGTTAACGGAAGGCATCAGTAAAGTGCTGAGATCAAAGTTCTGAAAGTTCTGAGTCCATACAAAACTCCACCAAGTTGTTGCCTGGAAGATTTTCCGCTCTCTCACCATACTCAGTACTCAACACCCAGCACTCAGCACTGCTTTTAGAGCATTCCTTCGATCGGACTACTCGCCGTTGCGTACAGCTTCCTGGGAATACGACCGGCCTTGTACGCCAGTCGACCGGCATACACGGCATATTTCATTGCTTCCGCCATCGCAAGAGGATCTTGCGCACCAGCGATAGCCGTGTTCATGAGCACCGCATCGGCGCCTAACTCCATCGCAAATGCGGCATCGGACGCGGTCCCCACACCGGCATCGACGATGATCGGCACCTTGATCATTTCCATGATGATCTTCAAATTATAAGGATTGCGGATTCCAAGACCTGATCCGATCGGCGCCGCCAACGGCATGACGGCGGGACATCCAACATCGACGAGTTTCTGAGCAACGATGGGATCGTCATTCGTGTAGGGAAGGACAATGAACCCTTCTTTAACAAGAATCTTGGCCGCTTCGATTAAGCCCGCCGTATCCGGAAACAGCGTCCTTTCGTCGCCGAGCACTTCCAACTTCACCAAGTCGGAGACGCCGGCGGCACGAGCCAGTCGGGAATACCGCACCGCATCTTCCACCGTATAGCACCCCGCAGTATTTGGCAGAATCGTGTATTTCTTCGGATCGATGTAATCGAGGAGATTCTCCTTCGATCGATCGGTGATATTCACCCGACGCACCGCGACCGTGACCACATCTGCGCCCGACATTTCAATCGCCTTCTTCGTCTCGGCAAAGTCTTTGTATTTTCCCGTCCCGACCCATAATCGGGATTTGAACTCACGCCCCGCAATAACCAATCGATCATCTGCCATGTTGCCCTCTTGAGGATGATCCGCCTCCGATGAAACTCATAATCTCCACCCGATCTCCGTCCTTGATCTGGCGCTGGTCGAATGCCGCGCGATCCAGAATCTCAAGATTCAGTTCCACTGCCACCCGTTCGGTCTTGATGTCCAACTCTGTCAATAAATCCGAGACCGTTGCACCACTACGCCAGGCCCGCTCTTCGCCGTTCACATGGATTTTAATGGCATTCTGCATACCTGTCATCCTATGAGACCGGAATTCGCCTTGTCAACAAATGGGCCTTGCGCGGATATCAAGAAAAACCGCACAATAGTGCGTCAAGAGTTTACCAATGCAGGACAACAATCAGCGTCTCGCGGCTCTCTTTCGATCCATGGCCGATCTCTTGTCGGCTCAGCGAGCGAACCCCTATCGCGTGCGAGCCTATCGACGAGCAGCGGATGCGTTGCTTGCCCTGGAAGAAGATGTGGCAGCGGTCGCACAGCGCCAGGGGCTTGAGGAAATTGACGGGATCGGCGCGGATTTGTCCAAAAAGATCGAAGAGTTTCTTGAGACTGGGACGATCCGTGCCTATGAAGAGCTGAAGACTCCACTCCCGGCGGAGGTCAAGAATTGGGCAACGCTTCCGGGACTGTCCGACTCGCTCGTGACCTATCTATACTTTCGCCTCGGCATCAGAACACTCAAGGATCTCGAACAGCTCATCCAATCTCATCTTTTTCGGACCCTGCCAAGTTTTGCCGGATCCGAAGAGCGCCTACTGCAAGCCGTTCAACAACGGCAGCAAGAGCACGAACCTTAACAGTCCAAGGTTGAGGTTAAGGCCAAGTAGGGAGTCTTGACTCACTTAATCTGGCCCCTCAACCTCCATGAAGCTGAGGGGGCTTTTTAATATCCCTGCTACGACGCCTTGAGTTCTTTAAATATCTTCCAGCTCTTCAGCAATTCCACAGCCTTCTGCAACTGCACATCCTGCTCAAGGGAAAGTTCACCGCCCGCTTCTGGTAAGGCTGGTGGAGGCGTCCCGTTCTTCGATCCTCCCTCCTCGGAAGACTTCCCATTCTGTGGTACGGCATCCTTCCCCGTTTGAGGCTTGACGGCCTTCGGCTCGGGTTCCTTGTCTCCGGATTTCCCTTCAGGTCCTTTAGCTGCCACTGGTGCAGACAGCTTCACCACAATATCAGGGGTAATCCCCGTCGACTGGATGGATCGACCTTTCGGCGTATAGTACTTGGCAGTCGTGAGGCGCAGACCTGACCCATCACCCAAGGCCAAGATCGTCTGAACCGATCCTTTCCCAAACGATGTCGTTCCCACCACGAGACCTCGGCCCCAATCTTGGAGCGCTCCGGCGACGATTTCCGATGCGCTCGCCGAGCCCTCGTTCACCAGGATAATGACAGGAAGGTCCTCCAACTGATCTTTTGCCTTCGCTACCCATTCATCCTTCTTGCCTTCTCGACTCTTGGTATAGACAACCAGCTTCCCAGTCGGCAGGAATTGTTCGGATACATCAACCGCCGCCGTCAGCAACCCGCCTGGATTATTTCGCAGGTCGAGAATCGCGCCCTGGACCTTCTGCTCTTTAAATTGCTTGATCGCTTTGGCCAAGTCCCTCCCTGTGGCTTCTTGAAACTGGGTGAGCCGGACATAGCCGAGGTTCTCGATCACCTTTGACTTCACACTTTCAATTTTGATGGTGTCCCGAACGAGGGTAAACACCAAGGGATCTGTCGCACCATCCCGTTGAATGGTCAGATTGACTTTACTCCCCTTCGGCCCTCGCATCTTCTGCACGGCATCCATCAACGTCAAATCCTTGGTCGGATCCTCATTGACCTTGATGATGAAATCTCCTGCCTTGATACCGGCTCGATGGGCAGGTGTGCCCTCGATCGGGGCGATCACCGCCAATCGATTATCCTTCACACCGATTTGGATCCCGACTCCCCCGAACTCTCCTCTGGTTTCCACCTGCATCTCTTTGTACATCTCTGGGGTCATGTAGGCCGAGTGCGGGTCGAGCGTCGACAGCATCCCGCGAATAGCACCTTGAATCAAATCTTTTGGCTTTGTCTCGTCGACATAGTGCTTCTGCACCTGGTTCAGCACTTCCGAGAAGGTCTTGAGTTCCTCGTAGGTTTCGCTGGCATGTCCGGTCCTCTCCCAGCCCTTCCCGATGATGACGCCACAGAGCAGGGCAAGTGCAATCATCGGCCCGACCACCCAAGATTTCCGCCGCGGCTGCTGTTCCATCATCGTTTCATCCCTTCTTTCTTGCGTCATCAGACCGGTTCGGTCTGGAGGCGCGGTCACAACTTCGCCTATCTCTTTGCCAGCCAGTGGAGCGGATCGACCGGCTCAGCTCCCTCACGCAACTCAAAGTATAATGTATTTTCTCCCGTCATGCCCGTATCTCCGGTTTCCCCAATCGACTGGCCTTCGACCACCTGCTCACCAACCTTGGCCAGAATCTTGGACGCATGGGCATACAGCGAGAAGAACCCGTTGGCATGATCCAAGATTATAACGAGTCCGTACCCTTTCAACCAGTCTGCATAGACGATGCTCCCGGGCATCACGGCATGAATCAGACTCCCCTCGGTCGTACGAATTTCGATCCCTTTGCGTTGAACATACGTGTCAAAGGTGGGATGTTTCTGCCGTCCGAAGAACGACACCACCTGTCCTTCGGCCGGCCAGGGCAGCGCCCCGCGGACGCCACGTGGGAGCGAGGCCGTCGTGGGTGGGTGCAAGGCCACGGCCCGCCGACGCGATTCCAAGTCTTGCAGCAAGTGATCCACCCGTGAGGCTGACCGTTCCAGCTCTTCGACCGCACGATGATAGGCATCTTTCTGATGCGTGATTTTTTTCAGATAGAGAGTTTTCTCTTTTTGAAGCACTCGAATGTCGGCGAGCTTCTTTTCGATGTTTTGCTTGAAGACCATCAGCCCATCTCGAGCGTCAGCCCGCTGACGCTCGGCCTGCTCCATTCGTGCCATGTCGGCCCGAAAGCCTCGCAGGAGTTCGTAGTCCTTCTGTGAGACAGCGGAGAGATACTGCCCGCGGCGTTGAAGGTCTCCGTAAGAATCCGCGGTCAAGAGCGCCTTCACGTACCCAAACCGGCCTTCCATGTACTGCACGCGAAGCCGGGCCAAGATAGCCTCCCGTCGCGCTTGGACACTGGTCCGCGTCGTCACCAACTGCTCTGTAATTTCATCCAGCTCACGATCCTTCTGGCGCAATTTCCGATTGATGTCCTGATGATCTTGTCGATGATGGACCAATCGTTCATCCAAGGATTGGAGTCCCTGCAGGACGGATTCCCTCTTTTTTTCAGCCGCTTCAGCCCGTCTCCGTTTTTCTTCAATCTTATCTTTCAGCGCTTCAAGATGCTTTCGCTCGCGCTGAATTTTTTCAGCGAGAGGATCCGTGGCCGCCTCACCAGGCAATGCCCACCCTCCGAGTGCAAGAAACCCTGTCAGCAGAAGGAGCGCACGTTTCATACACGTCCTTCTCCAACGCGCAGAAGTGAGACCACACTGCCGGTAAAACCCAGTGCCGTTCCAGCCAGGACCAGTGCGAGACAAGCGGACAATGGGAAAAACGAAATCAGCCCCTCCATCTCGCTGAAACGGCTGATGAACTGAACCTGTTGCCGGAACAACTCAAATCCGACCTTGAGGATTCCCAAGGATAAGGCGCTTCCACAGGCTCCGAGCGCCGCCCCTTCCAGAAAATACGGGACGCGGATGAAGGTCCCGGTGGCTCCGATCGAGCGAAGAATTTCGATCTCTTCTCGTCTGGCAAACAAGGCCAGCCTGATCGTATTGCCGATGATCGTCACCGCGGCGGCAGAGAGGAGGATCCCCACGCCGAGCGCCGCCAACTCAATATAGCCGATGAGCTCGGCCAACAGACTGATCCATTGCTGGTTATAGTCGACCTTTGCCACTCCTCCCATGGTTTGAACTTGTTCCACCCACTCTTTTATGGCCTCGGGAGAACGAAAGCTCTGAGCCAGCGTCACGACGAACGAGGCCGGAAGAGGATTCTCGCCAAGCCCTTCAAGCAGGTGAGAATCCGCGGGAAATTGCGTGCGGAACTCTGTCAAAGCCTGCTCCTTCGAGATATAGAGCACACTTCCTACCATGCGATCGGACTTGAGCATCAGTTCCAGCTGCAGACGCCCATCTCGAGAGAGCCGGTCCTCCAAATACACCATAATCTTGACGTCTTCCTGAAGCCATCCCGCCGCATGCTGCAAATTCACATAGATGAGGAGAAAGATTCCGACACAGGTCAATGTAAATGCCGTGGTCAAGATGGCGACAATCGTCGTCATGCGGTTCGTCCGCATATTGGCCCAGGCCTCGCGAACAAGATAGAAGAGCCGCCTCATACGCCGACCCGCTCAGGCATCGCCCGTTCAGGAAGGACGACTCCTTGCATCAAGCTGATCACCCGGCAATTCACCTGATGCATGACATGATGATTATGCGTTGCCACGACCACCGTGGTACCCCGGGCATTGATCAGTTTGAACAGTTCAATGATCTCACCCGTGAGTTCCGGATCAAGATTACCCGTCGGTTCGTCCGCCAACAGAACGACCGGTCCGTTCACGATCGCCCGAGCGATGCACGCTCTCTGTTGCTCTCCCGTGGAAAGACTACTGGGGGACTGGTCTCGTTTATGCTCGACGCCGACCGCCCGCAACGCTTCCGTGACTTTGCGTCGAATATCTTTTTCTGACACACCCTGTACGATTAACGGAAGTGCCACATTGTCGAATACCGATTTCTTCGGCAGCAACCGGAAGTCTTGGAAGACCGACCCCACCTTCCGTCGCAGATAGGGAATCTCCGACCGTTTCAGTTTCGTGACATTCTTGCCTTGAACAAACAGTTGGCCTTCATCCGGTTGCTCCTCTCCGATCAGCATCCGGAGGATCGTCGACTTTCCCGACCCGCTGGGGCCCATGAGCAACACGAACTCCCCCTTCTCGATCTCGAGCATGACGTCGGATAGTGCCGGTCTCCGGTCGTACCATTTCGATACATGAATGAGCTGAATCATTGCGTCCACGAAGACCCCTCTCGATAGAGATGAGACCTGTCACGACTCGGTGACATCGAACGCATTGGGGATGTGTTCAATCTGCTCCGGAGCTGATGGCTTCCCTTGGACCAAGACAACATCAAATCGACAGAGCTTGTCAGACCAGTGCCGCTGCGCCAGATACTGCGCCGCCAGTTTCGACAGTTTCGCTCGTTTGCGACGATCCACTGCCGACAGCGCGCCTCCGAACGCCTCAGTGCTCCTACCCTTGACCTCGACAAAGACGATGACACCCCGGTCATCCGCGACAAGATCCAATTCACCGATTGACAACCGTACATTTCGGTCAAGGATACGATAACCCTTCGCGATCAAGAACTGCTCCGCCCGCGTCTCGCTGGCTTGGCCGAACCGGTGACGCGGGTCTGTAGGGAACATGGATCATGCCTCGGACAATGCGGGACCCGTCAGGTGAACCTCCCCCATCTTCCTGGCGCTCATGGCAAGTTTGACTGGAGCGAAACTTCGACGATGGATGGAACAGGGACCGTGATATGCAAGCCGTTCCAGGTGTTCCGCTGTCCCATACCCTTTGTGCGAGAGGAACCCGTATTCCGGGAACGTGTCATGATAGCTTGCCATCAGCCGATCTCTCGTGACCTTGGCCACGACAGAGGCAGCAGCAATCGAGATGGATAAGGCGTCTCCCTTGATGATCGGTCGTATCGGAATGCTGATACCGGGCAAACTCACGGCATCAATGAGCACATAATCGGGCGGCGGGACCAACTGATCGAGAGCCCGCCGCATGGCAAGACGAGTGGCTTCAAGAATATTCAACTGGTCGATTTCCGCAACGTCGGCCCATCCGATTCCCGTTCCCACCGCTTGCTCGCAGATCGCGATGTAGAACCGCTCGCGTTCACGCTCAGACAGTTGCTTCGAATCGTTTACCCCGACGAGCCGACTGCGTACGGGAAGGATCACAGCCGCAGCCACGACAGGTCCGGCCAATGGACCGCGCCCTACTTCATCAATCCCAGCAATACGGCGATATCCACGGAGTCGGGCTGCTCGTTCAAATTCATCAGTAGGTCCCATCAATCGCTCTCTACCGACGGGCCTGCCAATCGACCGGCCATATGATGGAACGTCTGCGCAGAACTGACCTACGCCGTGGCCGCTCCTTCTTCGGGTGCCGCAGGCTGTGCCGAAGATTTGCTCTCTCCAACAAACTCCCGCTCCTCAACTTTGGCAAACCGCCCTTTCTTGCCGCGGAGATAGTACAGCTTGGCACGTCGAACGCGCCCCTGGCGCACGACATCGATCTTGGACACAATCGGAGAATGCACGGGGAAAATCCGCTCGACACCCACGCCGTACGAGAGTTTCCTGACCGTGAACATTTCGGTGTTCAAGCTGCCCTTTCTGGCAATGACCGTTCCTTCATACACCTGAATACGTTCTTTCTCTCCTTCCACAACTTTGACATGGACACGCACGGTGTCTCCTATCTCGAAGTGCGGAACGGTTTTTTTCGTCAATGATCGCTGAATTCGCTCCAACTGATTCATGTCCTCAACCCTCCTCCTCGCATAATAACGGGGCCGTCAACAGGCCTTCATTCATCAACTCATTCAACAATTGTCGATCCTCTTTCGTGAACATCCGATCCCTCAGAAGATCGGGGCGTCTGAGATACGTGCTACGCAAGGCCTGTTTTCGACGCCACAAGCGAATGGCCTCATGATGGCCCGACAACAAGACCTCCGGCACCGTGATGCCTTCGATCTCCGCCGGCCTCGTGTACTGTGGATACTCCAAGAGCGAATCAGAAAACGACTCATCGACGGCAGAACTTGGATCGCCCAACACGCCTGGGACGAGCCTGGTCGTGGCATCGATCAAAACCAACGCCGGCAATTCACCTCCCGTCAGCACATAATCCCCGAGTGAAATCTCTTCGGGCGCCAGTGCGAGACGGACACGCTCATCCACGCCCTCATAGTGCCCACACAGAATCACCATTCGCCGAGACTCGGTCGCCAACTCTTGGGCATACGACTGTGTCAACGGACGCCCCTGAGGAGTCGGAAACAGTAACCGAATCTCTTCTCCTTGCGACTGAGCCTCGCTCCGCACTGCGGCAACCGCATGGAGAATCGGTTCAGCTTTCATGACCATCCCCGCACCACCTCCATACGGCGTATCATCGACGACCTTGTGGCGATCCGCTGTAAAGTCGCGCAGATTGTGCACCCGCACCGCGAGAAGCCCCTTGTCCTGGCCACGCTTGAGCATGCTCTGCGCCAAGACCGGTGCAAACATGCCTGGAAACAGGGTCAGGACATCGAACCGTACCATCGTTAATCACCAAGCCCGTCGATCAACCGGACCGTCATGATTCGAGCAATCAGATCAACCGCAAGCACGAATTCTTTCGCCGCCGGGATCAAGATCTCTTTGCTTCCATCGCGAATGACGACCAGAGGATTGCCCGGCAATTCCCAAATCGCTTCCACGGTACCGAGTGACTCCCCTGCCTCCGTTTGGACGGCAAGCCCCACCAAATCACACTCGTAGTACTGCCCAGCCGGAAGCTCAGGAATGGCCCCGCGGACCGTCTGAATCAGTCCTCCCCGCCAAAGACCGGCTTCTTCCGGTGTGGTGAACGCCGACAGCCCCAGAATAAAGCTCGTTCCCGCCCGCCTCACATGCGTGACACCGGTCTCCAGCGTCCGTCCGTTTGTCGCCAGAAGGCTGACACGCGTCAATCCTTCCAGTCGACCTGGGACATCGGAGAGGGAGCGAACCTTCACTTCCCCACGAACACCAAACGGCCGTTCGATCCGTCCCACCGTCACGGTTTCCGGTTGACTCACCATCCCACGGTCAAGCTTTTGCTGAAGCCTTCTTCTGGGTGGACTTTTCAGCCGGAGCCTTCTCCTTTGCGGACTTTTCAGCCTCAAATTGCTTCCAGACCCCCGCACGGCGCAGCAAGGTCCGCACGGTCACCGTTGGCTGAGCCCCTTGGTGAAGCCACGTCAGCACCCGCTCCTGCTTGAGCTCCGGCACACCCGCTTCTTTCAACGGGTCGAAAATTCCAAGAATTTCGATGAAACGGCCGTCGCGTGCTTTCCGCGAGTCTGCCGCCACCACCCGATACATCGGTCGTTTATGTCGTCCTGTGCGAGCGAGCCTCAAATGTACAGCCACAACGATTCCTCCTTTACACTGGTTCGAATCTTCTGAATCGATTACCGGGCACGCAAGAGCTGGGCGAGTTGCCGACGCCCTCCCGAACCGGTCATTGCCTTTGCCAACTTCTTTGCAGACAGGAATTGCTTGATCAGCCGATTCACATCCTGCACTGTCGTACCGCTTCCCCGCGCAATCCTTTTTTTCCGGCTTCCGTTAATAATCGTATGATCGCGGCGCTCTTTCGCGGTCATCGAATCGATCACAGCGACCACCCGGCTGATCTCTCGCTCGGGCTTATTCCCCTCCATCGCCTGCTTGAGCTTTTGTCCACCAGGAAGCAGGCCTAAGATCTGCTCAAAGGAACCCATGCGATTCATCTGTCCTAACTGGGCTCGAAAATCTTCCAGCGTAAAGGTGTTGCTGGTGAGCCGTTTCTGCGCTTCCTCCGCCTGTTCCCGTGTGATGCTTTCCTGTGCTTTTTCAATGAGGGACAGCACATCCCCCATCCCCAGAATACGGGAGGCCATCCGGTCCGGATGGAACGGCTCAAGCGCATCGAGTTTTTCCCCAACCCCCAAAAACTTGATCGGCTTTCCCGTGGCAGCCCGAATCGACAAGACTGCCCCTCCGCGCGCATCCCCTTCGACCTTGGTCAGGATAATGCCGGTGAGACCGACCCGTTGATCAAACTGTCCGGCCATAGTGACCGCGTCCTGGCCGGTCATCGCATCGGCGACTAGCAGCACCTCATGAGGGGCCACAGCAGCCTTCACCGCCGTTAATTCCCCCATCAATTCGTCATCAATATGCAAACGCCCGCCGGTATCCAGAATGACCAGATCAAAGCCCTGTTCCCGGCCCCGATCCACACCGGCACCGCAGATCCGCACCACATCGGCTTGTGAAGCTTGAGTCTGATCGGCACGGTGCACTTCGACCCCAAGGTCTCTTCCCAATGCACTCAACTGCTCTCCCGCAGCAGGGCGACGTGGGTCGGCCGCCACCAGCAGCACTCGCTTACCTTGATTCTTAAAAAGACGAGCAAGCTTTCCGCTGGCTGTCGTCTTTCCTGCACCCTGCAAGCCGACCATCATGACGATGGTCGGCGGTTGGGAGTTGAGACCGAGACCAACTCGATCTTGCCCCATCATCGCCCGGAGCTCATCCCAGACGACCTTGACCACTTGATGCCCAGGAGTCAGACTCTGCAGGACTTCCTGGCCAATCGCCTTTTCGCGCACACGATCGATAAACTCTTTGACAATCTTGAAATTGACGTCCGCTTCGAGGAGAGCAAATCGCACCTCCTTGAGCGCTTCAGTAATATTCTGCTCGGTAAGCACACCTTGCCCACGGAGCTTTTTCAGAACTTTTTCAAACTTCTCACTTAATGCATCAAGCATGACACTGTACCGCCGCACAGAAAGAGGCCACCGAGGCCTGCACCAGACCTCCGATCACCTCGAAAATCCTAGAGAAAGAGCACCGGAAAGTGTATAGGACCACAGAAAGCAAGTCAAGGTCACCAGAAGTCAGTAGTTTTATTGACATGCCGAAACCCTTCAGATATGGTGCCTCTGTGAGAGAGCTCGGCCTCACGACTCGCCTACAGAGAAGCCGTCAACGAGGAGAAGCCACGTGCGAAAATCGCCCTGGGTCTTGATCGTGTTTGTCCTCATCGGAGGTCTACTGGGTGGCATCCTCGGCGAAATTCTCCACGTGATGGCGCCTCAGGGCACCATCCAAAGTATTTTCTCAACGCATTTTATGCCCGGCATTAATCCACCCCTGACCGTAGATCTGGTGTTGATCAAACTCATAGTCGGGTTCAGCCTCAAGATTAACATCTTGAGCATTCTCGGCATGTTCGTCGGGATCTATCTCTATAAGCACGTCTAATCTGTTACCTGTAACGTCCGAAGTCGCAACGCCTTGATCCGATTCCGCAGCTCTGCTGCTCGTTCGAAGGCCAGCTCCTTCGCAGCCGCTTTCATCTCGACCTCCAGTCGCTGAATAAGTCGATCGGTTGACTCTGCACTTCCATACTCGGCATCGGACTCCGCCGCAAGCGGCAGTTGAACGTAATCAAGGTCCGCCACCGCGTACTCAAGAGACGGGATCCCTTTCGTAATACCGACCGGCGTAATGCCATGGACACGGTTGTACTCGGCCTGAATCCCACGACGACGATTCGTTTCGTCAATGGCCTGTTTCATCGAATCCGTCACCCCATCTCCGTAAAAAATCACCCGCCCTTCGAGATTGCGTGCTGCCCGACCGGCCGTTTGGATCAACGCGCGGTAAGAACGCAGGTAGCCTTCCTTATCCGCGTCCAGAATCGCGACGAGGCTCACCTCGGGAAGGTCCAGCCCCTCCCGCAATAAATTGATTCCGACCAACACGTCAAACGTTCCGCATCGGAGATCACGGATGATCTCAGCCCGCTCAAGCGTTTTGATATCGGAATGGAGATAGCGAACCTTAATTCCCAAGTCGTGATAATACTCCGTCAAATCCTCGGCCATCCGCTTCGTCAGAGTCGTCACAAGCACTCGTCCCCGCTTGGCCACCTCCGCACGAACTTGCCCCAGAAGGTGGTCGACTTGCCCTTTGGCCGGCACGACTTCGATCTGCGGATCCATCAATCCTGTTGGACGGACGATCTGCTCCACAACCTCATGACCTGCATGCTTGAGTTCGTAGGTGCCGGGTGTGGCCGACACATACACCACCTGATTCAGGCACTGTTCGAATTCCACAAATTTTAACGGTCGATTATCAACCGCCGACGGAAGTCGGAATCCATACTCCACAAGTGTCCGCTTTCGTGAAAAATCCCCTTCATACATGCCGCCGACTTGAGGAATGGTCGCGTGAGACTCATCGACGATGAGCAAAAAATCCTTTGGGAAGTAATCCAACAACGTGGGGGGCGCCTGGCCCGGGTTTCTTCCGCTGAGATGCCGAGAGTAATTTTCAATCCCGTGGCAATAGCCCATGGCTCGGATCATCTCGAGGTCAAACTTCGTGCGCTGCTCAATCCGTTGCGCCTCCAACAGCCGTCCGGATTGTCTGAAATAGGCGACGCGCTCGTCGAGCTCCTCCTCAATGCCCGTAATAGCCCGCTCATAGCGATCCGGCGCAATGAGATAGTGGGTATTCGGATAGATCGCAACCTTGGGCAGCTTTCCCAAGGACTTCCCCGTGAGCGGGTCGATTTGATGAATGGCATCCACCATATCTCCGAAGAGTTCGATGCGCACGGATTTCGCTTCCGATGAGGCAGGGAAAATTTCGATCACATCACCACGTGCTCGAAAGGTTCCGCGATGAAAATCCACATCATTGCGTTCATATTGAATTTCGACCAACTTCGATAAAAGCTTGTCTCGCCTCGTTTCGAGGCCGACCTCCAGATAAATCAGCATGTCATGGTAGACCTCCGGCGACCCCAGCCCATAGATACAGGAGACGGAGGACACAATCAGGACATCATTTCGTTGTAACAGCTCGGTCGTAGCAGAGTGACGCATCTGATCGATGGCATCATTGATGGAAGAATCCTTGGCGATGTACGTATCGCTCTGCGGGATATAGGCTTCCGGCTGATAGTAATCGTAGTAACTCACGAAATACTCGACGGCGTTATGGGGGAAAAACTGTTTGAATTCCTGGTAGAGTTGCCCGGCCAGAGTTTTGTTGTGCACGAGTACCAACGTCGGCTTCTGGACACGTTCGACAAGATTGGCCATCGTAAAGGTCTTGCCTGATCCAGTGACTCCCAGCAGGACCTGATGCTTGGTGCCAGATTGGATTCCGGTCGTCAGTCTGTCGATGGCGGCAGGCTGATCCCCACAGGGCTTGAAAGGGGCATCAAGCTTAAAGGGCGGCACGACAACCTCCCGTGATGCGACGGAACAAGGAGCCAATCAGCATCAACATCCTCCCACCACAGCCCTCAAAAGTAAAAAGGGCTGCCGGAACCTCCGGCAGCCCCTCATCGACAACGAAACAGATCTCGCTTTAACCGCGACCGCCCCCAAATCCGCCGCGGCCGCCGCCACCGGAACGCGGCTCCTGAGGACGCGCTTCATTGACCGTCAAGGTACGTCCACCGAGTTGCGTCCCGTTCAACGCTGCAACCGCCGCCTGCGCTTCAGCATCGGACGACATTTCCACAAATCCAAACCCACGAGATTGCCCGGTAAACTTGTCCGTGATGATCCGGGCTGAGGCCACGGACCCATGCGCCGCAAACAAGTCACTCAGCTGCTGCTCGGTCGTTGAATACGGCAATCCACCGACATAAATCTTCGCACCCATCTGACTCCTCCTTTGACACAACGATGTTGTCTTGGACTCGAGAAAGCAACGAGGAAGGAATGGGCCGAAGACGTCAACACCACGGCGGCTTAGCTCTGGCTTCCGATCAGATTCCCGGGCTGGCCCAACACAACATCTATCCAGGCCTCATTACATTTTACGCCGAACTTGCGCAGGCCTTTCACAAGCCGACGCTGTAATCGTACCTCAGATGTAAAGACAAAGGCAAGTTTGAAGGCACACTCAGGTTACCAGCTGGCTCGCATTTAGTAGGCCGGCGGCGGAGAAAGTGGCCGATGCGAAAAGAGTGGAATCGCGTGGAAACTATCAAAAAGCATCACAGACTTATCTGACACAACAAAACCGACCTGCCCCAATCCCAACGTCTGGTCCTCAACGGAGAGCACGAGCGTGCCATCCACAAATACCTCGATGAAGTCTTTACTGATGATCGTATTACGCTGCACTCTGAGGGTATGCCAGTCAACCGGTTTCAGAGTGATAGTCGCTTGCCCGAGAATCGTTGCGACCCCGCCGGAAAGGCGAACGAATCTAACTTGTTGTGTGGCAAGGTCCACGGTCGCACCATAGAAATTGTTTGCATCACGTGCCCCGATCACCACTCCACCTGAACCAGCAGTCCCTGGGGGGGCATGCAACCGAACACTCACATCCGGATATTCATACTGCATTCCCTCGGCCAACAGCACCTGATAGCAGAACTGCCGACAACCCGACGAGGCAACCACCACATTGGGTGGAGAGGGAGCCGTGGGATGACGTTGCACCACCCACTCGGCAAGCGGCTCCTCACGGGACACTGCTTGCACAAAACCATGAGGCAGCCCTCCGATCGGCTCTTGATCGAACGCCCACTGCTGAAAGAGGCCACCCTTTGCCTGTTGTTTCAGATTGGCGGCCTTTTCCTCTTGCGTCTCTCGTTGAACACCGTAACTCAGGGAAGGCCCCGCCATAGCAACCGTTCCTGCCACTACCAAGAGGCCCAGCGTCGCCAACGTTTGCCCTCCGATATATGACAGGCGAATCATCCTCAACACAGCTTGCCTTACTTGAGGTTCCCTCATTTCTTGATCTGAAGAATGTCACGTTGCAACCGGTCCCGCTCAGCAAGAAGGGTTCGTCGACGCTTCCATCGATCCCACGTCCACCACCGCAGTTTCTCCCTAAACGTCACCACCGGAGGCACCGCACTTCCGACTGGAGCCTGCTGGAAAGAATACCCCTCGTGAGTATCACGCTCCTCAAAAAACCGCCGGTACAAGTGATCGTACAATCCTTTTCCTTGCTCGCCCCCTACCATCCTGAATCTCCATCCTCACAACATGGACGTCCATCTTGCTCGCCGAGCGAATAGTACCTGGGCTCGGTACGGCTCTGCAACCGGCTTCCCTGCATGCTATGATCCATCGGTCAGCCACCGTTGCTCTCTGTGGCCCGGATACCATCATGAATGCCTTTGCACCCTTTCTGAATCGATTGCTCACCCCAATAGTGATCTGCGCTGCCGTGACCTTCTTATTACAACCCCAGGTCCCGCTCGCACAGGCACCGGAGACGGCATTCCAAGCGGCCATAGAGTCACTTTCTCCGGAACGAATGGTGGCCGACATTCGTACACTCAGCGGCCCCGAGTTCAACGGACGGCAAACCGGCACCAACTCGGACCTCGAGTCTGCACGGTGGGTGGCGCAAGAGTTTCTTTCAGCAGGCCTGCGGCTCACACGGGTGCACAACGGATCCCTGATCGTACCTTTCTTCACGGGGAAGGATGGTACTTCCTCCGGAGCGATGGCAACCCGGGTTCCTACTCCAGTACTCAGGCCGGATCCAATCGTACGAGTCGGAGCAACCGATCATCTGATCACCAAAACGCTTGGCTTGGACTATCTCCCCATTTTTGATTCGCCATCCGCAGAGATCCAAGCCCCGGTCGTCTTCGTCGGATATGGCATCGTTGATCCAACTCAACACATCGATGACTATGCCGGTGTCGACGTGAAGAATTGCATCGTGCTGTTTCTACGGGGCAAGCCGGAATATTACGCACAGGCCGTAAGCCACGCCGACAAAGTGCGGTATGCACGAGAACGTGGAGCGATCGGCTACCTGACGGCAACAGGTCCCATTCTCCATCCCTATGAAATCCGTCGTGGCGTCACTGGGGGTGCCAGTGCCTTCTACGGCCAACTGCCTCAGGACCAAGCGATTCCCGGCGCCTGGATCACTACCGCCCTGGCACAAGAGCTGCTTCAAGAATCGGATGGTACCGGTTCTGATCGCTTGCGTGTTTTTCAAGAGCGCCTGAACCAATCCACCTCATCACACGCAATCAAGACCGATCGGTTCGTATCGCTTCAGTGGAAGACAACGACGGAGGACGGACTTCTGATCAATGTACTTGGAATGATCCCCGGAACCGGACCGGAAACAGTGATTATCGGAGCCCATCGAGATCACTTTGGCCGTCCCGGTGGGATCCTCTTTCCCGGTGCCGACGACAACGCCTCGGGAACAGCGGTCATCGTAGAGGTGGGACGGGCACTCGCCAAACTCGAGAGGCGTCCTTCCCGAACCATCCTCTTTGTCTCGTTCAGCGGAGAAGAACGCGACATGCTCGGCTCACGTCTGTACACCTCGCGTCCTGTCCTGCCGCTCTCCCTCACCAAGGCCATGATCAATATCGATCACGCTGGAGTCGGAAACGCACGACTCACCGTCGGGGTAACGGGAATCGAGAAGAATATTGCATTCGAGGCGGGCCAGTCTGCCGGCGTGAAGGAGAGGCTAGATCTCTATGGATTTTTCCCTGGTGGTGACCATGTCCCGTTCAAAGAAGCCGGAGTCCCGACCATCACCGTCGTCAGCGGCGGCATCCATCCACACTTCCATCAACCAACCGACAACGCCGACACGATCGACCCCAAGATCCTTAAAGCCGCATCTCAGTTTGTCTTGGCCTTGACGTGGCACCTGGCCTATGTATCAACGGATACAGGAGGCGAGTCCAGCACCACGTCTCCGCTCCCGCAGTAAGACGCCACATGCCCAACGGCAAGCATGAAACCGCGGAACGTACTCAAGGCCCGATTAGGGAAACGGTTCTAGCAATTCCGACTCAATCGGCGGCAACAAATCCGTCTGGCGCGGTGGAGGAGGCAGAACGGTTGGACTCCCGGCCTGATTCGCTCCTTGTATAAGCCCAATGGACAGTTGCGGACCAAAGGTCATCACGGCTCCGCTCCAGGCCTGACCCGTAGTCGGGTTTCGAAAGTTGTGCGATTGGAAGTATTGTCCCGGTGCGTAGAGAAACCCCTGCGTGCCCTGGTTGTCGAGATACAAACTTCCCCCCGGAAGCTTCAGCAGGGGCGAGACTCCGCCCGCGAACGACCGCACCCCCGAGGCACTCTGGGCCCACGCTGACACATCGACGCAGAAGGTGGCGGCGGTTAAAAGACACAGAAACACGCCTAATGAATTGATCCGAGTCATCCGAACGTATGCGTGTCGGACAGAACGTCTGTGAATATCCATGACGTGAACCATACAACACTTTATAGTATGCTCTTGTATCGCTCGTTGATCAAGGAGGCACGAATGAATGGCACTTTCCGGTTCGCATCTATCGTCTCACGATCATGGTGATCACAGGATGGGCATGCATGTCCCTGCCACACACGGCTTGGTGTTTGGACGTGACTCAGCCGCTTCCAACGGAACGGCGTGAAACCGTGTCACTGGCTGATGCTGCAGTGCGGGCATTACAGAACAATCTCGATATCAGCATCAGCCGACAGAATCGCGAAAGTCGACTGGCTGACATCATCATTGAACAGTCGAAGTTCGATCCAAACCTGAGCATCAACGGCCAATACAACCGAACCGTGAATCCCTCAATCGTCCCGTCTTCGGAGGAACCGATCCAAATCTCCTTGGTCAGATCACTACCTTCGATCAACGAAACCATTCACTGACGCTCGATGCACAGACCAACCTGATCACAGGCGGCAACTTGGACGTCAACTATAGCCCGGCTAGAAACAGCGTCAATCAAAACGTCGCACGCGGATTTCTATTCAACCCGGCCTGGACGGAGGATTGGCGTTCACGTTCACCCAACCGCTGCTCAGGAACGCAGGAATTGCCATCAACAAGACCTTTATCAAGGTCGCTCAAAACAATGCGATCGTCGAACAGCATGTCTTTCGAGATCGAGTCATGACCGTCATCACTTCGGTGGAACAAACCTACTGGGAGGTGGTATTTGCGAATGACAATCTGAAGGTCGCCCAAGCCGCCTTGAAGGCCGCCGAAGAACTTTTGGCCGCCAACCGAGCGAAGACCAAGGCTGGGGTCATGTCGATCGTCGATGTTCTGCAAGCCGAGGCCGCAGTGGCCTCACGAGTGGAGCAAGTGTTAGTGGCCGAGAAAGCCATCCGCGACCAGGAAGATCAGCTACGGCGGCTCTTGAATCCCGGCGAAGAGGATCTGCGGCAAGATGTCCGCCTCACACCAGTTGATCCTCCCGTCACCGTCCTTGAACCTCTGAGCCTGCAAGAGGCCATCGACACCGCCATCGAACAACGGCCTGAAATCACACAGGCCAAGAAAAATGTCGAAACCGGTGAACTCAATAAGCAGTTTGCGCGTAACCAACTGCTCCCAACGCTCTCCCTTCAAGGCACGATCGGACTCGCCGGCCTGGGCGGGGACTACGGTGAATCCTTCACCAGAAATTTCAGCGGCGACTTCTATAACTATGGAGCCGGGCTGGTGCTCAGTTATCCGCTCGGGAACCGAGCCGCCGTCAACACGTATAGCAAGCGCAAGCTTGAGGCACAAAACGCGGAGGTGGCCCTCGCGAATGTGCGCCAGCAGATCATCGTCGGCATTCGTGAAGCGGTGCGCCGAGTTCAGACGGATTTTAAGCGGATCGAAACGACCCGCTCCGCACGCATCATGGCGGAGAAACAACTCCAGGCCGAGCAGGAACGGCTGAAAGTAGGACTCAGCACGACACGCTTCGTACTCGAGTTCCAGCGTGACCTCGCGACGGCGCAGGGCAACGAGTTACGGGCGATCGTCGATTACAACAAGTCGTTGTCCAATTTGTCCCGGCACAAGGCGACCACCTTGGACCGCTATCACCTCGAGCTCTCATAGCACGCTCATGACACCCGAGCCCCATCGGCTCGTTCACGATCACGTTGTTTGTACGGGAGCCGCACTGGCGCTGCTCCCCATCGGAGCCACGCTCGGCTATTACGCTCTTCCTACTCCTCTCCAAGCTCAACTGCTGGCTCAATTCACTCCGCAGTTGCTGGCCTATCTGGCAATGGGCATCTGGGCTTCAGCCACATCTGGGATCGCAAGACAGCTGGGACTGGAGCGGGAAAAGTTCATCAATGGACTGAAGTGGGGGCTGCTGACAGGACTGATCCTAGGCTGCCTCAATACTTTTGTGATTCTGTCGCTCTACCCATCATTTGGGTACGACATCACCTTTTTGAAACAGACCCCTCACGGCCGGCTGCCTGTTTTGTTGATGGTACCCTGGTTCATCTGCTGCATCGCGTTCTTCGTAGAGATCAACTTCCGCGGGTTCCTCTTGGGCCGCTTGGCTGAATTCGAACGGAAGTGGAGAGGGAATCCCTCGGCCAACAGCTTGCTCCCCTTGCACTGCTGGCAACAACGCTGGTGTTTACATTCGACCCCTTCATGGTGAATACCTTTCGACATCTCCATTGGATTGCCCTGTGGGACGGACTTGTCTGGGGAACGATCTGGCTCCGAACTCGCAATCTCTGGATTACCATCGTCGCCCACGCCGTTGAAGTCATCATCATGTACAGTGCCGTGAGAACGATAATTGGATGAGACCGGAATGTGTAGGTCACCATAGTGGGATTGTGATGCAGAAACGGCCAGTCATCAGTATCATTTGATAGTTCATGAAACCTAAGGAGGATTGTTCGTGGGTGATCTCGCAAAGTATGTCGTCTATTTCTTACTCGGCGGCACGATCGTCAGCCTATCCACCTACCTCGGAGCCAAAGGCAACTCATTTCTCGCTGCCATGGCCAGTACCTTCCCCGCCATCACCGCCGCCACCTTCATTCTGCTATACATGAATGGCGGTGGCGCCACGACCGTCGACTACGCCAAGAGCCTCATGTGGTTTGTCCCACCCTGGATCGTCTACGTCACCGCCATGATTGTCGGTATCCCACGCCTGGGCTTCTGGCCTTCAATGGCTGGATCGCTCATCCTGTACCTGGGATGCGTGGGACTTGTGAAGATGCTGCTGCGGTAGCTGGCATGCCCCTCGCCATCTTCCGCTGACTTGCCAAAGGTTTTCAAGACCTTGAACGTATACCTAGTTGTTGGAGAATCATCATCTGGAGAGCGAACGACCGCTTCTCTCGCAGGAGGCTCAAAATGGCTTCCAGCGAGTGAAGGCCGCATTGGGGTACGTTGAGGGTATGAACGACGCGAGAACAAAACTGGCGGACATTTTTAGACTCCGCCTACTCCACCGCCACTGCCGTGCCATTCGCACTGACCATCAGCATGCTACTGTTCGTGCCGATGGTTTCATAATCGATATCGATTCCGACAATGGCATTGCCCCCGAGATTCTTGGCTTGCTCCTCCATCTCTTCAAGTGCGATCGTCTGGCCTTTTCGGAGTACCTTTTTCGTAACCCGCCGAACGCCCACCGACGATATCCCGAATCGATGCGAAAAATCACGAAAGATATTCGCACCGAGAATCG